>DASPMW010000214.1:0-2523 GCA_035626855.1 Patescibacteria group bacterium | reverse complement strand
AATTGGCTGCGCGAAAATAATCTTGGCGATGAAATCAAGGGGGCTGCCGACGCGGCCCTGTTCGCAAGGTTATTGCGGCGCGCCGAAGCAGGCGACAGCGACGCGCTCTATGCCACCGGCTATATGCTGGATTCCGGCGTCGGCGTCGCGGCCGACGCCGCGCGCGCAACGCGGCAGTACGAGGCCGCCGCCGCGCTCGGCCAGGCCGAGGCGCTGACACTGCTCGGCTCACGCGCGCGGCAGGAACGCATGGATGCGAAGGCGCTTGAATATTTCGACGCCGCGGCCGCGAAGGGCAATGCGCGTGCCTTTTTCCTGCGCGGCATGATGCGGCGTGATAGCCCGAAGCCCGATTACGCCGGGGCCTATGCCGATTTCCTGCGCGCAGCCGAACTGGGAAACCCGGATGCGCTGGCGATGCTGTTCCGGGCGCATATGCGCGGCGAAGGCGTTCCTGCGGATGATCGCGCCGCATATATCTGGGCCCTGCGCGCCATGCGCGATCGCGACCATGTCCTTTCGGTCGGGATCTGGAGCGACTGCGAGGCGATCGCCTGGGACCTCGGCCCCGCCGCGCGGCGGGAGGCCGAGGCGGAAGCACGCAACTGGCCGCCGAAACGCCAGCGATAAAAAGAAAACCCGGCTTTCGCCGGGTTTTCCTGTCCGTGGTGTTTTCTTGTTATTGCGTTATGCCTGCGGCGCTTCCGGCGCGGCGGGCTTGATTTCGGGTTTCGGCAGGCGCGCGACGAGCGCCGCGTATTTTTCTTCCTGCGCGGGCTTGCGGTTGGCGCCCAGGGTGAAGACCTGTTTCAGCACGCCACGGTCGACCATCGCCTGCTGCAGGCTTGGCGCCGCGAAAACGGCCGCGCGCGCTTCGCCGGATGCCATGTCGATCAGCTCGCGGTCGATTTTGGAGGCAAGCTTTTCATTCGCGCCGGCGGCTTGAAATCCATTCGTAAAAAACTTGGTCACGGCGGCCGCGCCCGCGATAACGACGGCGACCGGCGCCACGAACAGCGCGACGGGCGCGACAGCGGCGGAAACCGCGGCGGTCACGACAGCGGCGCCCAGTGTCCAGAGTCCGGCGCGCGCGCCCTTCTCCCACTGGCTGTCGGCGATGTCGCCCAGTTTTTCAGCGGTCTGCGACTTCAGCGCCAGCAGGCCTTCGGTTTTCTCGGTCGTCGTTTCCTGCTTCAGCAGGGCTTCGAGCGTCGCGGCATTCTCGCCCGCGGCCGGATACAGCGTTGCGCGGCGGAAGAAGAAAAGCTCGTTTTTCGTGTCGTTGTAAAAATCCCGCGCAGCCTGCTTGAATTGGGGCCAGGCTTGCTTGGTCTTGGGGAAATGAACAGCGTCGCTGGCGACGCCGGAAATGAATTCACGCGTGGACTTGAAAAAATCGGCCATGGTCTGAAAACCCTCGGTTGGTTGCGGCTGCCCGTTATGCTGCGGGCTTGGCGGGCACAATAGACCCGCGCGGTTATTATGTCAATTATAATTTGAGGACTGCGATCAGCGCGTCAGGAGCGGCCCGGCGGAGGCGAAAACCGGGAAGCGGCGGGTGTCCTGCGCGATATAGACGGGCCAGTGCCCCTCGGCCACGCGGTCGAGCGATTCCGTATCCTGGCGGTGCTTGATGCGGTAGATCCAGAAATTGGTCATCACGCGCTCGACGAAGATCCGCGTCTCGGCGACGGGGATCGATTCAATGAACAGAAGCGGATCGGCGGCGTAGCGCGGGTTGTTGTTCCAGCGCGCCAGCTTGCCGGGGCCGGCGTTGTAGGCGACCGCAAGCTTAAAGAGGTTATTGCCGACATATTCCGTTTTCAAAAGCTCGGCGAGATACTTCTGGCCGAAATCAATATTTGTGACCGGGTCGCGCAGCATCGCTTCTTCGTACTTCCCGCCCGATTTGCGCGCGATGTGGCGCGCGGTCGCCGGCATCAGCTGCATGAGGCCGACCGCGCCCGAGGATTTATTGTTGGCGGCGGTGTCGAATTTCGATTCCTGCCGGATGAAGGCGTAAACAAGCGCGCGGTCGACCGAGAAACCCTCCGTCGGCTCCCACGGCACATCCGGGTAGAGGGCGGTATCGTAAAGCTTGCCGTTTTTGCCGCGGAAGGCGCTGCCCATGCGGAGCGCGAGGCCCGGCATGCCGTTGTCATTCGCAAGCGCGATCATCGCTTCCTGCAGCACGTAATTATCGCCGGGATTCATCTGGCGCAATTCCTGCTCGGCTTTTTCGGGGCGCTTCGCCTTGACGAGCGCGAACGCGCGGCGGCCGGCCGGCAGCTGCATGAGCGCCTTGATATGCTTGTCGGTCAGCTCCGGCGATTTCCAGTTGAACTTCGCCTGCTCCATGCCGAGCGCCTTCATCGCGATGAGGCCGTAAAAGGTGCGCGGGAATTCTGCCGCGCGGCGCAGCCAGGTATTCACCTTTTGCGGCTGGCGGGAACGCAGGTAGGAGCGCGCGGTCCAGTAAGCCCCCGCCGCCGACATCCAGGCGGAGGTGCGGTTCGACTGCGC
>DASPMW010000213.1:0-34877 GCA_035626855.1 Patescibacteria group bacterium | reverse complement strand
TGCAGCATCCGCTTGCCGTCGCTGAGCACGCGTTGCGCCTCGGGGCCGACGGTGTCGTCGCGCAGGATCTGGGGGAACGAGCCGGCCAGTTCCCAGGTCTGGAAGAACGGGCCCCAGTCGATGTATTGCGCAAGCGTCGCCAGGTCGTAGTTCTTGAACACACGGCGGCCGATGAACTTCGGCTTCACCGGCGCATACTCCAGCTTGGCCTTGTTCGCGCGGGCCTCGGCCAGCGAGACCATGGGCGCGGCCTTCTTGTTCGCATGCTGTTCACGGATACGCTGGTAGTCGCCCTTGATCTCTTCGATGTACTGCTCGCGCTGCTCCTGCGTCAGGAGGGACTGCGCGACAGACACTGAGCGCGATGCATCAGGCACGTAGACCACGGGACCTTCGTAATTCGGCGCGATCTTCACCGCGGTGTGCGCGCGACTGGTCGTCGCGCCGCCGATCAGCAGCGGAATCTTCAGCATGCGGAAATGCGGGTCGCGCTGCATTTCCTTCGCCACATAAGCCATCTCTTCGAGCGACGGCGTGATGAGGCCGGACAGGCCGATGATGTCCGCATTTTCCGACTTGGCCTTGGCCAGGATCTCGGAGCACGGCACCATCACACCCATGTTCACCACCTCGAAATTGTTGCACTGGAGGACCACCGACACGATGTTCTTGCCGATGTCGTGCACGTCGCCCTTGACGGTCGCAATGACGATCTTGCCCTTGGGCTTGCTGTCGCCGCTGCGCTTCTTCTCTTCCTCGATGAAAGGCACCAGGTGCGCGACCGCCTGCTTCATCACGCGTGCCGACTTCACGACCTGCGGCAGGAACATTTTGCCCTGGCCGAACAGGTCGCCGACGATGTTCATGCCATCCATCAGCGGACCCTCGATCACCTCGATCGGGCGCGCGAACATCTGGCGCGCCTCCTCGGTGTCCTCGACGATCCATTGCGTGATGCCGTGCACCAGCGCATGGGCCAGGCGCTTCTGCACCGGCTCCTTGCGCCATTCGAGGGTTTCTTCTTCCTTCTTGCCGCCGGCCTTGAGCGTGGCGGCGAATTCGATCATGCGCTCGGTCGCATCCTTGCGGCGGTTGAGCACCACGTCCTCGACCCGCTCGCGCAGTTCCGGATCGAGATCGTCGTAGACGCCGATCATGCCGGCATTGACGATGCCCATGGTCATGCCGGCCTGGATCGCGTGGTACAGGAACACGGTGTGGATCGCCTCGCGCGCCGGGTCGTTGCCGCGGAACGAGAAGCTGACGTTGGACACGCCGCCCGACACCTTCGCATGCGGCAGGTTCTGGCGGATCCAGCGCGTCGCCTCGATGAAGTCGACCGCGTAGTTGTCGTGCTCCTCGATGCCGGTGGCGATGGCAAAGATGTTCGGGTCGAAGATGATGTCCTCGGGCGCGAAGCCGATCTTCTCCGTCAGCAGCCGGTAGGCGCGCGCGCAGATCTCGGTCTTGCGCGCGAAGGTGTCGGCCTGGCCCTGCTCGTCGAAGGCCATCACGATCACCGCGGCGCCGTAGCGCTTGCACAGCTTCGCCTGGCGCAGGAATTCCTCCTCGCCTTCCTTGAGCGAGATCGAATTGACCACCGCCTTGCCCTGCACGCACTTGAGCCCGGCCTCGATCACGCTCCATTTCGACGAGTCGATCATGATCGGCACGCGCGCGATGTCGGGCTCGGATGCGACCAGGTTCAGGAAGCGCGTCATCGCGGCGACCGAATCGAGCATCGCCTCATCCATGTTGATGTCGATGATCTGGGCGCCGTTCTCGACCTGCTGGCGCGCCACCGACAATGCCTCGTCGTACTGCTCGTTGAGGATCATGCGCGCGAACGCCTTCGAGCCGGTGACGTTGGTGCGCTCGCCGACGTTGACGAACAGCGAGTCGTCGTCGATCACGAAGGGCTCCAGGCCCGCCAGCTTCATCGTGTGGTTCGCATGCGGCAGCTTGCGCGGCGCGATGCCGCGCACCGTGTCGGCGATCGCGCGGATGTGGTCGGGCGTGGTGCCGCAGCAGCCGCCGGCGATGTTGACGAAGCCGCTCTCGGCGAATTCCTTGAGCAGCGACGAGGTGACGTCGGGCGTCTCGTCGAAGCCGGTGTCGGACATCGGGTTGGGCAGGCCGGCGTTCGGATAGATGCAGACGAAGGTGTCGGCGATCTTCGACAGCTCTTCCGCATACGGGCGCATCAGCGCCGCGCCGAGCGCGCAGTTCAGGCCGACGGTCAGCGGTTTCGCATGGCGTACCGAGTGCCAGAACGCGGCCACCGTCTGGCCCGACAGGATGCGGCCGGACGCGTCGGTCACGGTGCCGGAGATCATGATCGGCAGGCGGCGGCCGGTCTCCTCGAAATACTGGTCGATGGCGAACAGCGCCGCCTTGCAGTTGAGCGTGTCGAAGATGGTCTCGACCAGCAGCACATCGGCGCCGCCGTCGACCAGGCCGCGGGTCTGCTCGTGGTAGGCGGCGACGAGCTGGTCGAAGGTGACGTTGCGCGCCGCCGGGTCGTTGACGTCAGGCGAGATCGAGGCGGTCTTCGGCGTCGGGCCGAGCGCGCCGGCGACGAAGCGCGGCTTGTCCTGCGTCGAATATTTGTCGCAGGCGGCGCGCGCCAGCTTCGCTGCTTCGACGTTCATCTCGTAGGCGAGATGCGCCATGTGGTAGTCGTCCTGGGCGACGCTGGTGGCGCCGAAGGTATTGGTCTCGATCAGGTCCGCGCCGGCTGCGAGATATTGCTCGTGGATCTCCTGGATGATGTGGGGGCGGGTGAGAGTCAGCAGTTCGTTGTTCCCCTTCAGGAACAGCTCCTTGCCCGGCACGGAAAAGTCGCGGAAGCGCTCGCCGCGGTAATCCTCTTCGGTCAGCTTGTAGCGCTGGATCATGGTGCCCATCGCGCCGTCGAGAATCAGGATGCGTTGCGAAAGAAGGTCGCGCAGGAGCGCCTCGGTGGCGGAGATGGGATCGCGTTTCATGGTCGTCGTATCGGTGGGCGCAGGCGGAATGCCGCCGTTGGCATCAAATGGAATTCGGAAAACAAAAAACCCGGACTGCGCAGGCGGGTCCGGGTCTGGGGCATCCGCTTTAGCAGTATTTGTTCGGAGCAGGCTTCGTAGGCCCTCCGGCGCCCGCAAGCTGGGTTTGACTTTGCAATCAAATCGGCGCTGCGAAAATTATACGTTGGATCAAGGATTTGCGTAAAGGAAGGGAGCGGGGAAGGGAAAGGGCATGCCAGATGGAAGCGGACATGCCGGAGGCACTGCCGAAATGCGGAAGGCAGCCCCCCCCTCGCTGCCCGACAGGGACGTTGCGGTATGCGGGCGAAAAAAAAGCCCGCTACGGGAGCGGGCTTAAGTCCATATCAAAGGAGGAGACATGGAGGAGACAGATGCAAGTATAGGGATGCGAAAGATATTCCGCCAATTTCGATTCATCATATGAGTTATGCAAACGATGAATATCTTGCACTACCTGCTCCTCCCCTCGGGCCTGCATCTTCCGGTTGCCGGAGGCTCCCGCTAGACCTTGAGGTAGCCTGGCTTAGGCCGATTCCGGCAGGGAGAACATGCCGCCGGCCAGCGGGAAACCCTTGAGGAATTCGCCCGCCGGGAGGCGCTTGCCCCCTGGCTTCTGCAGCTCCAGCACGCGGATGGCGCCGCCGCCGCAGGCGATCACGATGCCGTCGGCATCCGCCGCCAGCACCTTGCCGGCCGGACCGCCGGCCTGTTCCGGGAGGGCCCGCCAGAACTTGACCGGCGTGCCGCCGAACGTCGCGAAGGCGCCCGGGAACGGGTTGAACGCGCGGATCTTGCGGCCGATCACCTCGGCCGGCTGGCGCAGGTCGAGGGCCGCCTCTTCCTTGGCGATCTTGGCGGCATAGCAGACACCCTCGTCCGGCTGTGGCGTGGCGCTCAGCCCCCCCTGCTCCAGGCGGCGCAGCGCATCGACGATCATCTCGCCGCCGAGCGCGGCCAGCTTGTCGTGCAGGCTGCCGGTGCTGTCGTCCGGGGCGATCGGCAGGCGGCCGATGGTCAGCATCGGGCCGGTATCCAGGCCTTCTTCCATCTGCATGATGGTCACGCCGGTCTCGGCGTCGCCAGCCTCGATCGCGCGATGGATCGGCGCCGCGCCGCGCCAGCGCGGCAGCAGCGAGGCATGGATATTCAGGCAACCGAATTTCGGCGCGTCCAGCACCTCTTTCGGCAGGATCAGCCCGTAAGCCGCGACGACGGCGCTATCGAGGTTCAGCGCCGCAAATTCCGCGCGCGCCGCATCATCTTTCTTCAGGCTTTTGGGATGCCGCACCGGCAGCCCGAGTTCCTCTGCGCGCCGCTGCACCGGCGACGGCTGCAATTTATGCCCGCGCCCTGCCGGCCGCGGCGGCTGCGAATAAACCGCGACAATCTCGTGCCCCGCTTCATGCAGCGCATTCAGCGCCGATACGGCGAAGTCAGGTGTACCCATAAAAGCGATGCGAAGTTTTTCCGCCATTAAAGAACGTGCGTCTGCTGGAGGTCTTCGAGGTGTTCCTTGGTGAATTTCTTGAGCTTGCGCATGACCATGTCGCGCTTCAACGATGAGAGGTGGTCGATGAACAGGATGCCATTCAGGTGGTCGATCTCGTGCTGCAGGCAGGTCGCGAACAAGCCGTCGGCCTCGACCTCGAAGGGCTTGCCCTCATAGTTCAATGCCTTCACGCGCACCTGTTTCGGGCGCTCGACTTCCGCATACTGGCCGGGGATGGAGAGGCAGCCTTCGTCATAAATATTCTGCTCGTCGGATGACCAGAGCACTTCCGGGTTCACGAAGACCTGCGGCTTGCCGCGGCGCTTTTCGACGGGCAGTTCCTCGTCCTCGTTCTCGGAGCGCGGCTGGTCGACATCGAGCACAAGGATGCGCACCGACTGGCCGATCTGCGGCGCGGCAAGGCCGATGCCGGGCGCGTGGTACATCGTCTCCAGCATGTTGTCGATCAGCTTGCGGTGATCGTCGGTCACGTCGGTCACCGGGTCGGCGACGCGCTTCAGCACGGGATGGGGGACGATATAGATCGGCAAGACGGCCATAAAACTGCCCTTTCGTTATGCTTCTACTTAAATAACGGGGCCGCCCGAGTCAAGAAACTCAGCCTTTATAGGCCTTCTTCGCACCCGTGTCGGCATCGCCGGCGCCATCGCCCTCGATCACGGTGAGGTCGGGGGCGGAAGCGGGCGTTGCCTCGATCTGCACCATGTCGGGCAGTTTCTCGTCGGCGGTCAGGTGCTGCAGCTTCTGGAAGTCGCGCGCGGCCGGAATGACGCGGGCGGAATAGGAGCCCATCGCCTTGTTGTAATTTTCGACGGCGCCGTTCAGCCCCTTGCCGACTTTTTCAAGATGCGCGCTGAAGGTGCAGAGCCGCTTGTAAAGCTCCGCGCCCATTTCCGAGATTTCGCGCGCATTGGCCGCGAGTTTCTCCTGCTGCCAGCCATAGGCGACCGCCTTGAGCAGCGAGATCAGCGTGGTGGGGGAGGAGGGAATGACCTTCTGGTCCACGCCCGCTTCGAGCAGCGAAGGGTCGCGCTCCAGCGCCGCGCTGTAATAGCTTTCACCCGGCAGGAACATGATGACGAATTCGGGCGTGTCGAATTTTTCCCAATAGGCCTTGCTGCCAAGCTGCTTGATATGGTCCCGCACATGCCGCGCATGGCGGTCAAGCGCGGTCACGCGGTCGGCTTCCGTCACGCCATCCTTCAGCGCGTCGAGATAGGCCTCGATCGGCGCCTTCGCGTCGATGATGATGTTCTTGCCGCCCGGCAGGCGCACCACCACGTCGGGGCGCTGGTTTTCGATCGCCACCTGCTCGTCGTAATGGATGCCCTGCACGAGGCCCGCCATTTCCAGCGTGCGCTTCAGCTGCATCTCGCCCCATTGCCCGCGGGTCGAGGGGGAGCGCAGCGCCGTCACGAGGCTTGCCGTTTCCAGCCGCAGCTTGTCCTGGTCCTGCTTCATGGCCTTCAGGTGCTCGCGCAGCTCGCCATAGGCGCCGTGACGCTCTTTCTCGAGCGCGGTCACCTTTTCGTCCATGAGCTTGAGCGTATTCGCGAGCGGCGAGACGGTCTGCTTGATGTCGGTCTGCGCGGTCGTCTGCAGCTGCGTGAATTTTTCCTGCGCGATCGCGAGGAAATTTTCGCGGCTGGCATTCAGCGCCTCCAGGCTCATCGCCTTGAAGTCGGCGGACATCTGCGCCTTGGTCGCCTCGATCAGTTTCAGCTGCTGCTGGAGCGCTTCTGCTTCCTTTTCCAGCTCGCTTTCAAGCTTCGCGCTTTTTTGCAGCAGCTCGCGGTTTTGCGCCTCGAAGATTTCGAGTTTTTCGGCGAGGTGGGTTTCGAGGGAGGAGGTGCCGCGCCGGAATAGGAAAAATCCCAGCACGATGCCCGCGAGAGCGCCCGCCGCCAAAGACATAATATCGAAAGGAAGCGTCGTCATGCGCCGGAACTACACAAAATTATGGGAGAATCACACGAGCGCACTATAGGCCAATGGTTTTGGAAAGCCTAGTAGGGGCCGCAGAAATAAATCGCCCCGCTATGAAAAACACCGTTCAAAAATCGCTAGGTGAACAGCCGTTTTATCACTTAAATTAGCTTTCTGCGGTACTAGGGGAAACAATAAAACCACGAAAAGTGGACCGGCGTAACAAAGTTACGTGAAACGTTTTTTCGCAAGGGGTGCCGTCATGGCTGCAGAATTCACCAAACATCTGATCGTCGATCTTAAAACAGGCTATGCCTATGGCGTCAAACTCGACGCGGACGGCAACTGCAAGGCGGTCCAGCCGCTCAACACGGCGATCGAGTCGCTCGACGGCCGTCCCGTCAACAAATTCGGCCCGCTGATCAACGCGGCGAACCCCGAAAAGGCGCCGACGCTCCCCTACAACCAGACGACCTATTGCGTCGAAATGACCGACGGCAAGGCCGGCCAGCTGTTCACCATGGTCTGGCCGAAGAAGGAAGACGGCGACAAGGGCGTGCTGCCGCTCGTCGCCCGCAAGGAGCTGCCCGCGAACCTGATGGATGCCGGCTTCGCCGCGATCCCGAAAGCACTGAAAGACGCAAAAGGCTCGGGCGTCGATGACGAGGCGACCCTGAAAAAGGCGTTGTCCAACATCGACGACATGATCGGCCTTGATACCGCCAAGCGCGACATCAAGCAGAACATCGCCGTCGCCCGCTTCAACAAGATGAAGGAAGAACTCGGCCTCGCGACCAAGCCGATTTCCCGCCACATGGTCTTCACCGGCAACCCCGGCACCGGCAAAACCACCTTCGCCCGCGAAGTCGCCAAGGTTTACCATGCGCTTGGTTTCATCGATAAACCCGTGGTTCACGAAGTGAAGCGCGAAGACCTCGTCGCAGGCTTCGTCGGCCAGACCGCGCTGAAAACCAAGGAACAGATCGAAAAGGCCAAGGGCGGGATCCTCTTCATCGACGAGGCCTACGCCCTGTCGCGCGAAGCAGGCCCCGGTTCCGATTCCAAGGATTTCGGCCGCGAAGCGATCGACACCCTCGTCGCCGCGATGGAAAACATGCGCGAAGACCTGATCGTGATCGTCGCGGGCTATACCGAGCCGATGAAGAAATTCATCGACGCGAACGAAGGCCTGAAGTCGCGCTTCATGACCTATATCAACTTCGACGACTACACCATGCCGCAGCTCGGCCAGATCATGGACTTCATGCTGAAGGAACGCGGCTACACCATGTCGCCCGAAGCGCGCGAAGTCGCGATGGACAAGCTCGAGGTCGAGGCGAAGCGCGCCAAGAACTCGTTCGGCAACGGCCGCACCGTGCGTAACCTCGTCGAAAAAGCGGAAAAAGAACTCGCGATGCGCCTTGAAACCGAAGGCGTCCTCAACAAGACCGGCAATACCCGCACGCCGGAGGAAATGAAGGAAGCGCTCACCACGCTGACCCTCGGCGACATCCGCAAGGTCAACCTCAACGGCCTGTCGGGCAAGGGCCCCTCGAACCAGCCGATCGGCTTCGACCAGGAGCTCAACCGCCCGTTCAGCGCCGCCGCGAACGACGATCGCACCGCGCCGAAAGGGCTGGAAAGCGTTCCTGCGCCCTCGACCGGCAAGCGCGGCATCGGCACGCTTTCGCTGTAATATCAGAGCAGTAGTTCAAGAAGGGCGGCCATGATCGGCCGCCCTTTTCTTTTGGCGCGGCTATCGTCTGTGATTATGGACAACAGGGTTGAGAATCTGCGGCTGTCCTGCTAGGTTGCGCGCGGTACATCAGATATAAGGGCGCCTTATGCAGCAGCAGGATTACCTCGACGATCTCGAGTCAAAGACCATCTACATTCTTCGCGAAGCCTATAACCGCATCAAGCCGCTCGGCATGCTGTGGTCGATCGGCAAAGATTCCACGGCGCTCCTGTGGATGATCCGCAAGGCCTTCTTCGGCAAGATCCCGTTCCCGATGATCCAGCTCGACACCAACATGGAATTGCAGGAAGTCTATGATTTCCGCGACATGCTCATCAAGGAATGGGGCTTCGAATTCCACGCCGAAATGTGCCCGCCCGAAGAGGAAATGGACCAGACCCTGCCGCCCGCCACGCGCGCGGCTAGCCGCAAGACCGAAGGCCTCAAGAACCTGATGACCCGCGACAAGTACAAGGGCATCATCGTCGGCATCCGCCGCGACGAGCAGTCGATGCGCGCGAAAGAGCGCGTGTTCAGCCCCCGCAGCTTCGACGGCGTCTGGGATTACAAAGACCAGCCGGCCGAGTTCTGGGACCAGTACAAGACCGAGTTCCCCGAAGGCACCCATGTGCGCATCCACCCGATCCTGCACTGGCGCGAAATCGACATCTGGCGCTATACCTTGCGCGAAAACATCCCCTATGTGCCGCTCTACCTCGCAAAGGACGGCATGCGCTACCGATCGCTCGGCGAAAAGAACATCACCACGCCGATCAAAAGCAATGCGTCGAGCCTCGAGGAAATCATCGCCGAGCTCGAGACGACGAAATCGTCGGAGCGCGCCGGCCGCACTATGGACCACGATTCCGAAGACAGCTTCGAGCGCCTGCGCCGCAGCGGATATATGTAAGGATTGAAAACAATGTCTCTCGATAAACTGCAAAAACTCGGCGTCGTCATCGTCGGCCATGTCGACCACGGCAAATCCACCCTGATCGGCCGGCTGCTGCACGACACCGGCAGCTTCATGGAAGGCAAGCTCGAGGAGCTGAAAGCCGTCTGCGAGCGCCGCAACGTGCCCTTTGAATGGTCCTTCCTGCTTGACGCTTTCCAGGCGGAGCGCGACCAGGCGGTCACGATCGACACCACGCAGATCTGGTTCAAGACCAAAAAGCGCAACTGCGTCATCATCGACGCGCCGGGCCACCGCGAATTCCTGAAGAACATGATTTCCGGCGCGGCTTTCGCCGATGCCGCGATCCTCGTCGTCGACGCGAAAGAGGGCGTGAAGGAACAGACCAAGCGCCATGCCTACCTGCTGCACCTGCTCGGCCTCCAGCAGATCCTCGTCGTCGTCAACAAGATGGACCTGGTTGACTACAGCGAAGCGCGCTTCCGCGAAGTCTCGGCGGAAATCACCGCCTATCTCGCCGGCATCAACGTCAAGCCGCATTCGATCATACCGATCGCGGCGCGCAACGGCGAAAACATCGCGACCCGCGCGGACAGCATGGCTTGGCACAAGGGCCGCATCCTGCTCGAGACGCTGGATACCTTCGAGCCCGTCGCGGCGCCCGTCGACCGCGCGCTGCGCTTCCCCGTGCAGGACGTCTATCGCTGGGACGAAACCCGCATCATCGCGGGCCGCATTGAATCGGGCGTGATCCGCAAGGGTGATGTGCTTACTTTCTCCCCCTCCAACCGCACGGCGACCGTCGTTTCCATCGAGAAATGGAATTCGCCCTCGGAAATCCTCTCGGCGCAGGCCGGCGATTCCATCGGCCTCACGCTCGACCAGCCGATTTTCGTCGCGCGCGGCGATATCGCGAGCCATGAGCAAAAAGCGCCTGTACTGTCGAACGTCTTCCGCGCCAATGTCTTCTGGCTCGGCAAGAAGCCGCTGAAGGTCGGCAACCATTACAAGATCAAGCTCGCGACCTATGAAGCGACCGTGCTGGTGCAAAGCATCGACCGCGTCATCAACACCGACGACCTGTCGCGCAGCGAAAAGGACACCGTCGAAATCAACGAGATGGCGGAAGTCACCTTCCGCAGCCGCGAAGTGCTGGCGCTCGACAGCTATCAGGATTCGCTCAAAATGGGCCGCGTCGTCATCGTCGAAAACCACGACGTGGTCGGCGGCGGCATCATTGGCTCGGAAGGCCTCATCGACCAGCGCCAGTCGCTGCAGAAGCCGCGCGAAAACCTGTTCGCGGTCGACCATATGCTGACCAACGTCGCGCGCACGGCCCGCAACGGGCACAAGGGCGCGGTCATCTGGCTGACGGGGCTTTCGGGCTCGGGCAAGTCGACGCTCGCGATGCGCGTCGAAAACGCGCTGTTCACGCGCGGCATGCAGACCTATGTGCTCGACGGCGACAACGTCCGCAAGGGCCTCTGCGCGGATCTCGGCTTCTCGCCAGAAGCGCGCACGGAAAACATCCGCCGCGTCGGGCATGTCGCGGCGCTGATGGCGGATGCCGGCATGATCGCGATCACGGCGTTCATTTCCCCCTTCCGCGACGACCGCCGCAAGGCGCGCGAGGCGGGCGGCGACAACTTCCACGAAATCTACGTGAAGGCCGATCTCGGCACTTGCGAGAAACGCGACCCGAAAGGCCTCTACAAGAAGGCGCGCAAGGGAGAGATCAAGGACTTCACAGGCATTTCCTCGCCGTATGAAGAGCCGGAAAGTGCGGACCTCGTGGTCGATACCTCCGCGCAAGGGATCGACGCCTGCGTCGAGCTGATCGTCGATTACATCATTCAACGCACGCAGGCCGGCCACGGCAACGTGACCAGCATGGCGGCAAGGAAGTAACAACGATGGATAACCTCGAACTCGCGCGGAAGCTGATCCCTGTCGTCCGCGCCGCCGGCGATATCGAACTGAAATATTACAACGAAGGCGCGGAAGTCATCGACAAGCTCGACGGCTCTCCCGTCACGCTCGCCGACCAGGAAGCGGAAGCGCTCATCATCGAAAAGCTGCGCGAAATCGCGCCGCATATCCCGATGGTCGGCGAGGAATCGGTCGCGGGCGGCACCATCCCCGATATTTCGGGGGGCACGTTCTTCCTCGTCGATCCGCTCGACGGCACCAAGGAATTCATCACGGGCGGCGGCGATTTCACCGTCAACATCGCGCTGATGGTCGATTTCAAGCCGGTGATGGGCATCATCTTCGCGCCCGTTTCGGGAGAGCTTTACTACGGCGCGGACGGCGAAGCCTTCATGAGCGTGAAGGGCGGTCCGGAACAGAAAATTTCCGTGCGCCAGCCGCCGGCGGAGGGCATCACCGTCGTCGCGTCCAAACGCCACGGCGATCCCGAGCGCCTCAATGAATTCCTGAAGGACAAGAAAGTCGCGGCGCTGTTCAACCGCTCGAGCTCGCTGAAATTCTGCGCGCTTGCGGCAGGGCAGGCGGATTACTACCCGCGCCTCGGCCCCACCTGTGAATGGGATATCGCGGCGGGGGAGGCGATCCTGCGCGCGGCGGGCGGCGCGGTCACCATGGTCGACGGCTCTCCGTTCCTCTACGGCAAGGCCGACAAGAAATTCCTCAACCCCGAATTCATCGCCTTCGTGCCCTGAACTGAAGCCAATAAAGCGCAGGCGCATCAATAACTTGCGGAAATCTAATTGCGTTTAACGCATTTATGTGTTAGGGTAATTGGAAGATACGGTTATTGAACATTGTGAAAACGGACTCCCCAACAGGCGCAAAACCGGCAGCGGCTGAGCCGGAACGCGTCTCCCGAGAGTATAAATCTAGTCAAAACAACCGCTTGCAGGATTTATTTGACAGCCAACCGATCGGTCGGTAATTTATTGCCATGTTTAGATGCAAACGCAAAGAATCGCCGACGAGAGACCACCTGGTGCAGGCCGCAGCGGGCCTCCTTATGCGTCAGTCTTTCGGCGCGGTCAGCGTTGACGATATCGCGGTTGCGGCAGGCGTCAAGAAAGGCACCTTCTACCACCATTTCAGCTCCAAGACCGATCTTGCGCTGGCGGCTTACGACTTCATGTGGTCGCAGGGCCGCGCCGCGCTCGACGCCTGCTTTTCACCGGCGGTTCCCGCCGAGAAGCGTTTGCCTGCCTATGCCGAAAGCTGCTTTAACTGGCAGCGCGAATTATATGAAAAAGAAGGAAAAATCTACGGCTGCCCCCTCGCGACCGCAGGCTCCGAGATGGGCGCGCAGGATGAACGCATCCGCGCCAAGCTGAAGGAAATCTTCGACGGTCACTGCGCGTATTTCGAAAGCGTGCTGCGCGACATGCCGGCTTTCGACAGCCTTGGCCGCGCCGAGACGCAAAAACGCGCCTGCGAAATGTTTTCCTACTCGATGGGCGTGCTGTATCAGGCCAAGGTCGCCAACGATCCCGAAGTCATCCGCCGCGATCTCCTCGCGGGCCTCACCCGCTTTCTAGAAACCCCGACCGCCCGGTAGGGAAAAGGACCATCCCCATGAAAAAACTGCTGCTCTCAACCGTTGCCGCGCTGTCGATCGGCGCCGTCCTCCTCCTCGCGACGCCCCGCGAAGGCTTTACGATGGATCCGCCCGCCGCGATGCCGGTCAGCGTTGCCTCCGCCCTGCAAAAGGACATCACCCGCTGGGCTGAGTTTTCCGGCCGGTTGCGCGCGGTCGAGGATGTCGAGGTACGCCCCCGCGTCGCCGGCATTATCGACGCCGTGCATTTCCGCGAAGGCGATCTCGTGAAAAAGGGCGACCCGCTGTTCACAATCGACATGCGTCCCTTCCAGGCGGCGCTGGCGCAGGCGGAGGCAGAACTCGCCTCCGCGCAGGCGCGTGCCTCGCTCGCCGGCAGCACCTCTGCCCGGGCCCAGAAGCTGTTCAAGCAAAAGGCGCTCTCGCAGCGCGAATACGACGAGCGCATCAACGCCAACAAGGAAGCGCAGGCGGCGATCAAGGCGGCAGAAGCCGCGCTGACACTTGCGAAACTCAACGTCGAATATGCCGAAGTGCGCGCGCCGATTTCGGGCCGCGTCGGCCGCCCCGACATCACGGTTGGCAACACCGTCGCGCCCGGGATGCAGGTGCTCACCACGATCCAGTCGGTCGATCCCGTCTATGCCGATTTCGACATTGACGAGCAGACCTACCTGCGCGCGATGAAATCGGTGCGCGCGGGCCGCGCCTCCGACATGCCGGTCTTCATGGCGCTCGCCGACGAGCAGGAATTCAAGCGCGAGGGAAAAATCCGCTCCTTCGACAACCAGCTGCAGGGCGATTCAGGCACGATGCGCGTGCGCGCCGAATTCCCGAACACCGACGGCATCCTGACCCCCGGGCTGTTCGCCCGCATCCGCCTTGGCACGGCCGATAAAACCAGCGCCGTCCTTGTGAATGACGCCGCGATCAATACCGACCAGGACCGCAAATTCGTCTATGCGGTCGATGACAAGGGAATGGTCAATTACCGCCCTGTGCAGCTCGGCGTGCTCGAAAACGGGTTGCGGGTCATCGAAACCGGCCTGCAGCCGGGCGAGAAGATCGTCGTTAACGGTCTCATGCGCGTGCGGCCGGGCGTGCAGGTGCAGCCCGTCATCGTCTCGATGGAAACGCTGAAGCCGGAAGGCGCGCCCGCCGGCGACACAACTGCCGCGCCCGCCGGCGAGAAGCCCGCAGACGCCCCGCCCGCAACCGACCCGAACGAACCCCCTTCGGAAGCCCCGCAAGAAGGCAAATAAAATGAACTTCGCCAAATTTTTCGTCGATCGGCCCATCTTCGCCGGCGTCTTGTCGCTGCTCGTCCTGCTGGGCGGGCTGGTCTCCATGCCGCTCTTGCCTATTTCGGAATATCCCGAAGTGGCGCCGCCCTCGGTCGTCGTGCGCGCCAGCTATCCCGGCGCGAACCCGAAAGTGATCGCGGAAACGGTCGCAACGCCGCTCGAGGAACAGATCAACGGCGTCGAGGGGATGCTTTACATCAACTCGCAGTCGACCGCTGACGGGCAGATGGGGCTCACCGTGACCTTCAAGCTCGGCACCGATCCCGACAAGGCGCAGCAGCTGGTGCAGAACCGCGTCAGCCAGGCGCTGCCGCGACTGCCGGACATCGTGCGCCAAATCGGCGTCAACACGGTCAAAAGCTCGAACAACATCACGCTGGTCATTCACCTGACCTCGCCCGACGGGCGCTATGACACAACCTATTTGCGCAATTTCGGCGCGCT
The DNA here is from genome assembly GCA_035626855.1 of Patescibacteria group bacterium. GTDB lineage: Bacteria > Pseudomonadota > Alphaproteobacteria > Micavibrionales > UBA2020 > JAPWJZ01. The sequence goes on along the minus strand of DASPMW010000213.1, from coordinate 20,472 downwards.
GAATATCCGCGACCGCATGGCCCGCCTGAAGGGCGTCGGCGAAGTGTCGATGTTCGGCGGCGGCGATTACGCGATGCGCATCTGGCTCGACCCCACCAAGATCGCGCAGCTGGGCCTGACCGCGAACGACGTGGTGAACGCGATCCGCGAGCAGAACGTGCAGGTCGCGGGCGGCGTTGTCGGCGGGCAGCCGCATAATTCGCCGACCGCGTTCGAATTGCTCGTCAACGCGCAGGGCCGGTTGCAGAGCGAGGAGCAGTTCCGCGACATCATCCTGAAAACCTCGGAAACGGGCGGCATCACGCGCCTGGGCGAAGTGGCGCGGGTGGAGCTCGGGCCGAACCAGTATGCGATGGGCTCGCTCCTGAACAACAAGCAGGCGGCGGCGATCGCCATTTTCCAGGCGCCGGAATCGAACGCCATCCAGCTCTCCAACGACGCGCGCGCCGTGATGGCGGAGCTGAAAAAGACCTTCCCTGAAGGCATCGATTATTCGATCGTCTATGACCCGACGCGCTTCGTGCAGGCCTCGATCGACAGCGTCATTCACACGCTGCTGGAGGCGATTGCGCTGGTCGTGCTTGTCGTCATCGTCTTCCTGCAGACCTGGCGCGCCTCGATCATCCCGCTGCTGGCCGTGCCGGTTTCGGTCGTCGGCACTTTCGCGGTGATGCACCTGTTCGGCTTTTCCATCAACAACCTAACGCTGTTCGGCCTTGTCCTTTCCATCGGCATCGTCGTGGACGACGCGATCGTCGTCGTCGAGAACGTCGAGCGCAATATCGAGGAAGGGCTGCCGCCTCTTCAGGCGGCGCATAAGGCGATGGAAGAAGTTTCCGGCCCGATCATCGCGATCGCGCTCACCCTTTGCGCCGTGTTCGTTCCGCTCGCCTTCATCACGGGGCTGACCGGGCAGTTTTACCGCCAGTTCGCGCTGACCATCGCGATCTCGACCGTTATCTCGGCCTTCAACTCGCTCACGCTCAGCCCGGCGCTGGCGGCAAAGCTGCTGCACGCCCACAACGCGGAAGGCGACGCCTTCGAGCGCTTCCTCAACCGCAGCCTCGGCTGGTTCTTCAACGGCTTCAACCGGGCCTTCAAGGGCGCCGCGCGCGGCTATTCCAGGGGGCTGAAGGGCGCCGTCCGCTTCAAGCCGCTCGTCATCGCTGTCTACCTGCTCCTGGCGGGCGGTGCTGCGGGGCTTCTCTATTTCATTCCGCAGGGCTATATCCCGCTGCAGGACAAGCAATACCTCGTCGCCTTCGCGCAGCTGCCGTCCGGCGCATCGCTCGAGCGCACGGAGGCGGTCATCCGCCGCATGGGCGATATCGCGATGGCGGAGCCGGGCGTCGAAAGCGCGGTCGCCTTCCCGGGCCTTTCCATCGCAAGCTTCTCAGCAAGCTCGAGCGCGGGCCTCATCTTCATCACGCTTGACCCGTTCGAGGAGCGCACAAGCGGCACCCTTTACGGCCCGCTGATCGCCGGCAGCCTGATGGGCAAGATGGCGCAGATCGAGGACGCCTTCATCGCCGTCGTGCCGCCGCCGCCCGTAATGGGCCTTGGCATGATCGGCGGCTTCAAGATCCAGATCGAGGATCGCGCCGATCTCGGCTTCGAGGCGCTGCAGCAGGCCGTCATGGCGACGCAGATGAAGGCCTGGCAGACGCCGGAGCTCGCCAACGTGTTCTCGAGCTTCCAGATCAACGTGCCGCAGCTCTATGTCGACGTGAACCGCGACAAGGCAAAGCAGCTCGGCGTGTCGGTCACCGACATCTTCAACACGATGCAGATCTATCTCGGCTCGCTCTACATCAACGACTTCAACAAATTCGGCCGCACCTACCAGGTCATCGCGCAGGCCGACGCGCCGTTCCGCGCGCAGGCGAACGATATCCTGCAGCTGAAAACGCGCAACATGGCGGGCGAAATGGTGCCGCTCGGCTCGCTGGTCGATGTCAAGCAAAGCTACGGGCCCGACACCGCGACGCGCTACAACCTGTTCCGCACCGCGGACCTCAACGGCGGCCCCGCGCCCGGCGTGCCGGCGGAAGTGGCGGAGCAGGCGATGGTCAACATCCTGAAGGAAACCCTGCCGCCCGGCATGGACTTCGAATGGACCGACCTCAAATACCAGCAGATCCTGGCCGGCAACACGGCCATCTATATCTTCCCCCTTTGCGTGCTGCTCGTGTTCCTCGTGCTCGCGGCGCAGTATGAAAGCCTGATCCTGCCTCTCGTCGTCATCATGATCGTGCCGATCGTGATGCTCTGCGGGCTGTTCGGCGTCTGGGTCACGGGCAGCGACAATAACATCTTCACGCAGATCGGGCTGATCGTTCTTGTTGGCCTTGCCTGCAAGAACGCCATCCTGATCGTGGAATTCGCGCGGGAGCTCGAGTTCCAGGGGCAAAGCATCATCGACGCCGCGATGAACGCCAGCAAGCTGCGATTGCGGCCGATCCTGATGACCTCGTTTGCGTTCATCATGGGCGTGCTGCCGCTGGTCTCCTCGACGGGCGCGGGCGCGGAGATGCGCCATGCGATCGGCATCACGGTGTTCTCGGGCATGCTTGGCGTCACGCTGCTCGGCATCTTCTTCACGCCGGTGTTCTACGTCCTCCTGCGCACGCTCGCGGGCGGCGTGCTGACCGGCCATCATCACGCGGGCACGATTGCGGTCCATGCGGAGGCAGGAAAATGACATACAGGCTGACAATTTCGACCCTCGCGCTGCTGGCGACCGTGACCGCCTGCAGCCTCGCGCCGGACTTCAACCGCCCGGTCGTGAACGATTCAACCGCGTTCAAGGAGGCCCCTACGCTGGGCGAGCTCACGGCGGACGAAGCCGGCACCTGGAAAGTGGCGCAGCCCTCGGCCGAGCTGCCGCGCGGCGAATGGTGGCGCGTTTTCGGCGACGAGCGGCTGAACGCGCTCGTCGAGGAAGCGGTCGCCAATAACGACGAAGTCAAGGTTTATGCCGCGCGCGTGAAACAGGCGCGGGCAAGCGCGAAGGTCGCGCGCTCTTACCTCTTCCCGACCATCGACAATACCTCCGGCTTTACGCGACGCCAGCCGAACGCGGTCGGCCGGGGCCTCGCGCCCGGCACGGCGCTTGGCATCGAGAATGACTATTCGACTTCCTTCGGGCTGACCTATGAGCTCGATGTGCTGGGCCGCGTGCGCGGCAGCTGGCTTGCCTCCCGCCTCGACGCCAAGGCGGCGGCGGCGCAGTACCAGAGCGTGAAGCTGGCTTTGCAGGCGGATGTCGCCGAGCTTTATTTCTCGCTGCGCGCCGCCGACCGCGATATCGATATCCTCGAGCGCGGCATCGGGCTGCGCAGCCGCAACGCGCGCATCCTCGAGCAGAAATCGGAAGCGGGCGACATTACCGCGCTCGATGTGTCCTCCTCCGTCGTCGATCTCGAAAACACGCGAAACGCGCTGCACGACGCCGAGTTCCGCCGCGCCCAGCTGGAACATGCGCTCGCGGTCGCGCTCGGCCGCGTGCCCGCCGATTTCTCCTTCGACAAGGTCAGCATCGTCACCAAGATCCCGGTCGTGCCGGCCGGCCTGCCGTCCTCGCTGCTGGAGCGCCGTCCCGACGTGACGGCGGCGCAAAAGGCGCTCGAGGCCTCGAACGAGCGCATCGGCCTTGCGCGCGCCGCGTTCTTCCCGACGCTGCTGCTGACCGGCTCGGGCGGCTTCCAGTCGGATGTGCTGGGGCAGCTCTTCCAGTGGTCGAGCCGCAGCTGGGCCTTCGGGCCGCTTCTGACCATCCCGATCTTCGGCGGCGGCCGCGCGGTCGCCAATCTCGACCGCTCGAAAGCGCAGTACGAGGAGGCAGTGCACATCTATCGCGGCCAGGTGCTGGAGGCGTTCCGCGATGTCGAGGACGCGCTGTCCCGCCTGCGCGCCCTGTCGAAACAGGCGGCGTCGCAGTATCGGGCGGAACACGCGGCGAAGCAGGCCGCGCGGATCGCCACCCTGCGCTATGAGGAAGGCGATATCGGCTATCTGGAGAGCATCACCGCCCGCCGCGAGGCGCTCGAAACCGAACGCCTCGGCGTCGAGCTCAAGCGCGCAAGGCTCTCCGCGACCGTGCAGCTGATCCGCGCGCTCGGCGGCAGCTGGGACGCGCCGCCCGCAATCGACGTCACCCCCGTCAACCTTAAGCAGAAATAACGATGCCAGCACCGAAAACCGATGGAGAGATCATCGCCAGCCTGCAGGCGCCGGGTGCAGGCGTGCCGAAGCTGCACGGGTTTTTCATGCGCCATGTCGTCGCGCCCTTCATCGCCGGGCGGTCTGATTGGGAGAGGGACAGCGCCGGCTTCGGCTCCGTCTCGCGCAAGATCATCAAGGATGCCGAAGGGTTGACGCCCGAGCAGCTTGGCACGAAGGTCCTTGTGCCGCCGCAGTTCGGGCTGGAAGACAGCTCCCGCTATTGGTCGGCAGCGATGGTGCTTGAGCATATGATGATCGTCAGCAAGGGCATCTCCGCGCTTGTCGTGTCGCTGTCCAAGGGTGTCGTGCCGGATTACCAGGTGGAAATGGCGCGCGTGAAGCCGAAGGGCGAGTTGCCTCCCGGGGAGGCGCTTGCGGCGTTCAAGGCCTATGCCGCGACGGCGATGGCCGAGCTGGATGCAGCGGTCGCCGACCGCAAGTCAAAGGCGGTGCTGGAGCACCCGTGGTTCGGCAAGTTCACGGCGCATCAATGGCACTGGCTGATGACCGCGCATAGCGTCATCCACCTCAATCAAATGCGAGCGATTTGCTGGCGATTGAATCCGCCAGCAGCGCGGAAGAAATGACTTTCGCCTGCGCCCGCAATTCGGGCACGGCGGTCGTTTCGAACAGGGCGCCGAACAGCGGCGCGCCAATCACGTAGATTTCGCAGGGCCGGTCGCGATAGGCAAGCAGGTTGTCGGAGGCGCGGATGCCGTAGCCGTCGGATGTCGTCTTCAGCAAGCCCGCCTCCACCATTTTTTTCAGCAGCGGGTTGTTGTCGATCCGGTAATCGACGCCCGCGCAGCGGAAGACGATGTCGTACACGGTGTCGGATGTCGCGGCAGGACGGTCGAGCGCGAGGCGGATGCCGCCCGACTCCTTCACTGCATCCTTGACGCGCGCGGCGATCATCGTGAGCTGGCCCGTCTTCAGCGCATTATCAATTCGTTCGCCGATCTGTGGCGCGTAGCGGTGGCGGTGGATATTCCAAAGCGTGAAATATTTTTTTACCAGGCGGCTGCGGTCGGTTTCGCTCAGTGATCTCCAGATATCCTGTGTCAGCGGCCGCAGCCCGTCGACGACATAGCGCCAGTCGCGGCCCGAGGCGCGGATATGCGCGCGCATGGCGCGCAAGACCTGCGACAGCCGCTGCGACAGTATCCCGCCCGGTTCCGGCGCTTGACGCTGGCTGGCGTCATATGGGATCAGATGGGACTGCGGCAGCGCGGCGCTGCCCGAATAGCAATGGATATTCCCCTGCCAGCCGCTGTCGAGGATGCTGATGATGACATCCGCCGCGGTCAGCCCGCTGCCGATCAGGGCAATGTTCTTCTGCGCGGGCGAGAGGCTGGAAAAATCAAACTGCCAGGGTCTTTCAGTGATCGGGCCCGTTTCCGCCCGGCCCTTCAGCGCATTGCCGACGGCAAGCACGACGGACAGTGCGGCGAGAAATTCATCGCCGGAGCGGATGGCGATATATTCGGCGTGATCCTCGACCGCATCGACCTCGCCCTCGAACCAGTCGACGCGGATACCCTTGTCGCGCGCGAGCGCGAGCGTTTCATCGAGCACGGATTGCAGGTAGCGGCCATAGGTCGCGCGGGGCAGGTATTCGCCGGGACCCGCGGTTTCACCCTGCGCAACCAGCCAGGCATGGAAGTGGCCTGGATTGTCGCTGAACACGCCCATATTGCCGGCAGGGACATTCAGCAGGTGCTCGGGACGCGGCGTGGAATAGGCGGGGCCGAACACGCCGCGCTTGTCGCGCGAAATGACGGCGATCGAAAGGTTTTTCTGCGCATCGCGCACGATGTTGGCAAGCGTCGCAAGACCCGAAAAGCCGCCGCCGATAATGGCGAAGTTGTAGATGGGCGGCATTAGCTGATGGCTTTGGCGGGGGTGCCCGCGACCGTTACGCCGGGCGGGACATCATGGACGACGACGCTGCCGGCCGCGACTTTCGCGCCCGCGCCGATTTCAATGTTGCCGATGATCGTCGCATGCGCACCCAGGATCGCGCCTTGGCGCACTTTCGGGTGGCGGTCGCCGGGGACAAGGCTGCGGCCGCCGAGCGTCACGCCGTGCCAGAACAGCACGTCGTCCTCCACGATCGCGGTTTCGCCAATGACGATGCCGGTTGCGTGATCCATCATGACGCCGCTGCCGATGCGGGCCGCCGGATGGATATCGACGCCGAACAGGTCTGAAACGCGGTTCTGCACGAACAGCGCCAGATGCTGGCGGTCGACATTCCACAGGTAATGGGCGAGGCGGTGCGACTGCAGCGCATGAAAGCCCTTGAAGAACAGGAAGGGCGCGACGAAATCGCGCGCGGCGGGATCGAAGCCCGCAATCGCCTGCAGGTCACGCGTCGCGATAAATTCAAGATCGGGCGCTGCGCCCGCGAATTCGCTGTAAAGCTGAAGCGCGAGGCCCTCCGGCATATGCTTCGAGGCCAGCTTCTCCGACAGCAGCCGGCCAAGGGCAAAAGACAGCGTGGGCGCCGGCAGGATGACGGTTTGCAAGAGGGGGGCAAGGGCGATATCCGCGGCCGCAAGCTTTTCCGCCTCCCGTTTCAGGGTGGGCCACAGATCGGTCGGATTTTCGCGGGCAGCAGCACGTGTCATAGGCCATCAATACTTGATTAACCCCATGAAGTCACGTCATTATGTTGCGGTTTACAAGGGACGGAAAACCCGATAGCATCAGCCCGTTTTCATTAGGTTTTTCGAGGTAGAAGCATGAAGCAAAGCGCGCCCGGCGTGGTTCAGCTGATCGGCAATACGCCGCTGGTCCAGGTATCGCGGCTGGATACGGGGCCCTGCCAGCTTTTCCTGAAGCTCGAATCCCAGAACCCCGGCGGATCCATCAAGGACCGCATCGCCCGCACGATGATCGAGGCGGCGGAGCAGGACGGGCGCCTGAAACCGGGCGGCACGATCGTCGAGGCGACGGCGGGCAATACCGGCCTCGGCCTCGCGCTGATTGGGGTGCTGAAGGGGTACAAGGTCATCCTTGTGGTGCCTGACAAGATGAGCCGCGAGAAGATTTTCCATTGCAAGGCGCTCGGCGCCGATGTGCGCACCGCGCGCTCCGACGTCGTGAAAGGCCATCCGGAATACTACCAGGAAGTGGCCGAGCGCATCGCGCAGGAAACGGGCGGATTCTACGCCAACCAGTTCTCCAACCCAGCCAATTCGCTGGCGCATGAAACCTCGACCGCGCCCGAAATCTGGGAACAGATGCAGCACGACGTTGATGCGATCGTGTGCGGTGTCGGCTCGGGCGGGACGATGGCGGGCATTGCCGCCTTCATCAACCGCGTCAGCCCGAAGACGGAAATGGTGCTGGCGGATCCTGTTGGCTCGATCCTCGCGCCGCTCGTGAACGAGGGAAAGACCGTACAGCCCGGCTCCTGGCTCGTCGAAGGCATCGGGGAGGACTTCATCCCGAGCATCCTCGACATGAAAGTCGTCAACAAGGCCTATGCCATTCCGGACGAGGAGAGCATCGGCACCGCCCGCCAGCTGTTGAAGAACGAGGGCATCCTGGCCGGCACTTCGTCCGGCACGCTGATTGCGGCGGCGCTGCGCTATTGCCGCGAGCAGAAAACGCCGAAACGCGTCGTGACCTTCGTCTGCGACCGCGGCGACAAATACCTTTCCAAGGCGTTCAGCGATTCATGGATGACCGAGCAGGGTTTCGCCGCGCGCGAGAAAACCGGCACGGTCGAAGACCTGATCGTGCGCCGCCATGATGCGGGCGACACCGTGGTGGTGCAGGCGACGGATACGCTGCAAACGGCCTACAAGCGCATGCGCTTCGCCGATGTGTCGCAGCTGCCGGTGCTCGACGACAAGGGCATGCTGGTCGGCCTTGTCGACGAAAAGATGCTGCTCGACGGGTTCACGCATGACGGCAAGGTCGTGCCGATGTCGGCGACCGCCGGCGAGGTCATGCGCCCCGCGAAGCCCACGCTGCCGCGCGAAACGCCGATCGCCGAGGCATCGACCTTCCTGCGCAACCACCCGCTGGTGATGGTGACCGATAACGGCAAGCTGCTCGGCCTCATCACCCGCGTTGACATGCTGAACCATTTCTATCTCAAAGGTGCAGCATGAGCGGCGGCAAGAACCGGGCGTTTTCGACGCGCTGCATCCATGGCGGCCAGCAGAACGACCCGACGACGGGCGCGGTGAACGTGCCGATCTACCAGACCTCGACCTATGCGCAAGCGGCGCCGGGCGAGCATAAGGGCTTCGTCTATGCGCGCGGCCATAACCCGACGCGTCACGCTTTCGAGCGCGCGATGGCGGATCTCGAGGACGGGCTTGCGGGTTACGCCTTCGGCTCCGGCATGGCGGCAATGGATGCGATCCTCGACCTGCTGCCCGCAAACGCACACCTGATTGCTTCGGATGACCTCTACGGCGGCAGCTACCGGCTGTTCGAGCGCGTACGGAAGGGCACGACGGGCCTCACGGTTTCCTATGTCGATATGGCCGACATCGCGAACGTGACTGGCGCGATCCGCCCTGAAACGAAGATGATCTGGATCGAAACGCCCACCAATCCGCTGCTGAAACTGACCGATATCGCGGCGGTCGCGGCTGTCGCGAAGAAGAACGACCTGCTTTCCGTCGTGGACAATACCTTTGCGACGCCGTGGATCCAGCGGCCCCTGAACCACGGCATCGACCTCGTCGTGCATTCGGCGACGAAATATCTCGGCGGGCATAGCGATGTCATCGGCGGGGTTGTGGTCGTGAACGACCAGGATCTTGCCGATAAATTGAAATTCATCCAGAACGCGACCGGCGGCATTCTCGGGCCGTTCGACAGCTTCCTTGCGCTGCGCGGCGTCAAAACGCTCGATGTGCGCATGGAGCGTCACTGCATGAGCGCCGGGAAAGTCGCAGCCTGGCTCGAAAAGCATCCGAAAATCGAAAAGGTTTTTTACCCGGGGCTCCCTTCTCACCCGCAGCATGCGCTTGCGAAGAAGCAAATGGCGGGCTTCGGCGGGATGATCACGGCGGTTATCAAGGGCGATCTTGAGGCGTCGCGCCGCATGCTATCGGCCTGCAAGGTGTTTACGCTCGCGGAAAGCCTGGGCGGCGTCGAAAGCCTGATCGAGCACCCGGCGATCATGACGCACGCCTCTATCCCCAAAGAACAACGCGAGGCGCTCGGCATCAGCGATGGGCTGATCCGCTTGTCGATCGGCATTGAAAGCGCGGACGACCTTATTTCAGATCTCGACGAGGCATTGGCAAAAGCATGAGCAAGATCATCGCGGATATCGGCGGCACCAACGCGCGCTTCGCCCTTGTGGATGACGCTGGCAGCATCAGCGCGATCGAAGTGCTCCCCTGCGCCGATTTCAAATCGCCGGCGGAAGCCGCGCAAAGCTATCTCGACCGCATCGGCGCGCGGCCCAAAACCGGCGCCTTCGCCGTGGCAACGCCGCTCGACGGTACCGACATCATCGCCATGACAAACCATGTCTGGAATTTCTCGATCAGCGAGACGATGAACGCACTCGGGCTTTCCTCCTTGCGCGTCATCAACGATTTCGCGGCGCTCGCCTATGCCGTGCCGCACCTGACCGACAAGGACCGCTACCAGCTGGGCAACGGCGAGGCGATGAAGAACATGCCGATCGCGATCATCGGTCCTGGCACCGGGCTGGGCGTCGCGGGCGTGGTGTTCGCCGACGGCAAGCCTGTCACGGTGACGACCGAAGGCGGCCATGTGACGATGCCGGCGGCGACCGCGCGGGAATTCGCCCTGTTCGACTGGCTCAAGAAATCGAAATACCATCATATCTCGGCCGAGCGGGTCGTGTCAGGCAAGGGGCTCGTGAACCTCTATCACGCCGTATGCGGCGTGGATGGTCTGGATTTGCCGGAGCTGACACCCGCCGAAATCACCGGCAAGGCGCTCGACGAATCCTGCCTTACTTGCGTCGAGGTGCTGGATCTTTTCTGCCATTTCCTCGGCGTCGTGGCGGGCAACCTCGCGCTGTCCTACGGCGCGTCGGGCGGGCTTTATATTGCGGGCGGAATCGTGCCGCAGCTCGGCGAATATTTCAAGGCGTCGCGCTTCCGCGAAAGTTACCTCGCCAAGGGGCGGTTCTCCGAATATATGGAGCGCATTCCGACCTACGTCATCACGCATCCTTATCCCGGGCTCGAAGGCCTCAAGAATATCGCCTAAAGCGCGGGCAGCCGGCTGAGATGGTCCTCTGCCCAGATCCTGCCATAGGTGTCGCTGTCGAGATTGGCGCCCGACAGGATGACCAGGACGCGCTTGCGCTTGTTGCCTTCCCGCAGCCACTTATGCGCAGCCGCCATGCCGAGCGCGGAAGTCGGCTCGACGGTCACCTTCAGAAGGTGCATCAGCCACTGGCTCCAGTATAAAATTTCTTCCTCGGTGATTTCGAAGAAGCCGTCAAGCTGCCGGATGAAGTGGAAGGTGCGCGGCGAGACGCTGAGGGTGCGCACGCCATCCGCGATCGTCTTGGGCGATTCTTCGAATTTCACGATTTTCCCGGTGCGGAAAGATTGCGCGGCGTCATTGGCGATGACCGGCTCTGCCGCAAAGACTTCCGCTTCCGCCGAAAACAGCCGCGTGGCGAGGAAGGTGCCCGAAATCAGCCCGCCGCCGCCGCAGGGGGCGAAAACGGCATCGAACTTCTTCAGCTCGTCCCAGGCCTCATAGGCGGCGGTGCCTTGACCCGCGATCACGTCGTCATGGTCGTAGGGCGGCAGCAGGAAGGATCCACGGGCGAGGGCAAGCGTGTTCGCCTCCGCCTCCGCTTCCTGCCGCGTCTTGCTGACATGCAGCTCCGCGCCATAGGCCTTGGTGGCCGCCATCTTTATCTTCGAAGCGCCTTGCGGGATGAAGAGGACGGCTTTGATGCCGAGCTGTTTTGCGGCCCAGGCGACGGCCTGCGCATGGTTGCCCGAAGAGTAGGCGACCACGCGCTCCGGCAGCTGGTTCTTTTCCCTCAACGCAAGGAGCGTATTGAGGGCTCCCCGCGCCTTGAACGCGCCGACCTTCTGGGCACCTTCATATTTGAAGAAAAATTCGCAGCCGAGGAAGCGGTCGAGCAGGCGCGAGGTCAGCACCGGCGTCCGCGTGATATGCGGCTTCAGGCGAAGATAGGCGCTTTCAACCGCTTCGGGCTTCACAGGTGCTCCAGCGCCATTTTCAGGGTCGCTGCCGTCCACAGGAAGGTGCCCTGCTCGCTGACGTTCATGCTGTAGCCGAGCACGACATGCACCTCGGGGCTGCCTTCGCGCGTGTTGTATTTCTCGAACAACCCGCCGTACTCCCCGAAGATCGTTCGGGCGAGGCTGAGGAAGTTGCCCGCGACCCGCTTTGCCTCGTCGAGCCGTCCGACGCGCTTCAGGCCCTCGAAGGCGAAGAACTGCAGCGGCGGCCAGCCATAGGGGTAATCCCACTGGCAGCCGCTCATTTCGTTGGACGTCACGATGCCGTGCGGCGTTTCCAGCAGCGTGAGCGCGGTATGCATTGCGCGCGCGGCCAGTTCCTCGTCCCCGTCATAAAGCCCCGCCCAGAAGGCATGAAACATGTTGGCGAAGGGCTTGGTGTTACGCTTCTTCTCGGCGAAGTTGTAATCCTGGAACACCCCTGTCACCGGGTCCATCAGCAGTTGCTGCATCTCGGTCTTGCGTTCCGCCTGCAGCGTCTTCCAGTTGCCGGCATCGATCTGGTTGCCGAGCAGCGACGCGATCTCCGCCATGTCCCCTTCCATGCGGTAGAGCAGGGAATTGAGGCAGGCGGGCGCGTGGTTCGTGCATTCAAGGCCGCCATAGCCCCAATGCCCCGTGGGATCGAAGCCGGAGGCCCTCATCGAGCGGTCGCTCTGGTAGTATTGCGGCGTGAGGGTCTGCGTTTTCTCGTCATAGAAACGCGGGTCGGGATTGGTGCGGAAGTGCTCGAGCGAGTGCTCGTAATGCCCGACCTCGCCCACCACGACTTCGGCGGCAGGTTCGGAAGAATCGTCCCAGTAGCGGGACAGGCGGGTGCCGGGCGCGACACGCTCGCCCGTCGTCCAGTAGTGATAATAGGCCGTCAGGTCCTTATACGCCTGCGCAAGCCAATCCTTGGCGTCCGCATACAGGCCCTGGCTGTCGAAGTCCTTCCACTCGCGCGTTTGCGCGGTGTGCCAGACGTGACGCACCATCGCGGCGATCATCGGCGGGTGCGACCTTGTCAGGTAATAAGTACGGCTTGCGTTCAGCACCTTGCCATAGGCGCGGATCTGGTAAAGCTGGTTGTCCACTTGCTCGCGCATCATCTGCGGATAGGCGTTCGACCAGGCGAAGACGGCGAAGGAGGTGTCCCAGCCATACATCTCGTTGAATCGCCCGCCTGGCACAAGATAGGGATGCGGCAGGTAAAGCAGGCCGTGCGGCGCATCCGGCTTGCCGAATTTCTTGAGATCCTTTTCGGGATCGAAGGCCACGACGCGCGCGGCATCGCCGACCCTCTTCGTCGCCTTGTCAAGATCAGCAGCGACGGCATAGACAATCGCCGTGTCGCCCTGCACCTTGGGATCCGCCATTTTATGGCCGAGCTTTTCGCGCAGCAGCAGGCGCGGCGTTTCGTTGATTGCCGCGTGGAAATCGCGGGCCGAGCCGTCCGTCTTGCGCTCTCCATAAAAAACGCCGAAGGGCGGCAGTTCAAGCGTTTGGCCGGTCAGTATAGCTTCAAGCCCGTAGCCCTCCACGGGCGTCCAGTCTTTCTTGAGCTTGATCGTCAGCGTTTCCGGTCGGAGGTTGAAAACGCAGAGGAAAGTTTTTTCTTCCCATTCGCGCGTAAAGGCGACCGCATCGTCATGCAGCGTCTGGAAATGCATGCCGCCCAGCATCAGCGGCGCATGCTGCTTGCGCCATTTCAGGAAGTGGCGCGTGAAATTCAGCATGGAGGCGGGGTCCGCCTCCTGCGCGGAGACGGCCTTGTCAACGTGCTCCTGCGGCACCGGCAGCCAGGCATCATTCGCGGCGGTGAAGCCGGCGTTCTTCACGCCCGACTGCCACGGCATGGGCGTGCGGCAGCCGTCCCGGCCGACGCCGGTCGAGCCGATGCCGGGGTCCTGCACGAGTTCCGGCGGGATGGCGGCCTCGGTCAGCCCGAGCTCCTCGCCCTGGTAGAGGAAGGAGGATCCGCAGAGCGAACCGGTCAGCGCCACCAGCATTTTCGTCTGGCGCTCGTCCGGCTTGCCGTCGACGGCCCAGCGGGTCGCGACGCGGATGCTGTCGTGGTTCGACAGCGCCCAGGAGGGCCATGAGTCGTGCGGGGCGGAGAAAAATTCCTCCACCTTGCGGCGGATATAAGTGGCCGAATATTTATGCACCAGCAGCGAGAAGTCGTAGGCCGTATGCAGCATTTCCGGCCCGTTGGTATAGGCGATGGTGGTGGCGACGGTCATGTCGTCGTTCACTTCGGCCACCAGCATGCGGTCTTCATACTTGTCGGTCAGCGCGCGGAATTTTTTCAGGAACGGGATCATCTCCGGCTGCACTTTGTCGAAACGGTGCCACTGCATCGAGTAGGGATGAATCACCGTCTTGCCGTCGGGCGGAGGCAGGGGGCGCGGCGGGTTGTCGCGCAGCAGCCCGTCATGAATGCAATGCGGCAGCGCGTCCATGCGGAAACCGTCGACGCCGCGATCCAGCCACCATTTCGCAATTGCCAGCAATTCATCCTGCACGGCGGGGTTGCGGATATTCAGGTCGGGCTGTTCCTTCAGGAACTGGTGGTAGTAATACTGCCCGCGCTCGGGGTCGAATTCCCAGGCCGAGCCGCCAAAGACGGAGAGCCAGTTATTCGGCGGCGAGCCGTCGGGCTTCGGGTCCGCCCAGACATACCAGTCGGATTTCGGGTTGTTCCTGCTCTTGCGGCTTTCCGTGAACCAGGGATGCTTGTCGGAGCTGTGGTTGAGGACGATGTCAATGACCAGCTTCAGCCCGCGCTTGTGCATTTCCGCGATCATTTCATCGCAGTCTTCCAGCGTGCCGAAGATCGGGTCGATGCCCTTGTAATCGGCGACGTCGTAGCCGAAATCCTTCATCGGCGAGGTGAAGAAAGGGGATAGCCAGACGCCGTCCACGCCGAGCGAAGCGACGTAGTCGAGCTTCTGCGTGATGCCTTTCAGGTCGCCGATCCCGTCGCCGTTGCTGTCGTAAAAGCTGCGGGGATAAATCTGGTAGATCACCGCGCCACGCCACCACTCGTCTCTTTTCGCCACGTCCGTCTCCATGTTGCAGAGCAATAAAATTACAAAATTAATGATTAATTTTAACGGCTTGTCATTATCTTATACTAAAGCATTGCAATAGCAGGTATATTTAGTAGTATGTTGCTCTTGTTGCATAATCAGGGTAATAAAGTTGCAAGGCAAGCGTATCTATTATGTCCCGCCAAGGTTGGTGGGGTCGATTGCAGACTGGTCGGGTAAAGCGGCCGTCGATGGTGCGTCCTGGCTGGTCGACCAAGCGAAAAGCCTTGGCTTCAACACCATCTGGTTCAGCCCGTTTTTCGAGACCACCCAGCTGAAGGCAGCGGTGCCCGCCGGCCATCCGGCGGAGAATAGCTTATATGCCACGCGCAATCACGGGGTTTTTGATCCCGAAATCAGCGCGACGAAAATCCCCGGCCTGCGCAGCGCGGAGACGCCGGAGCGGCTGGCCGCGATCGACGCCGAAGACAGCGCCCAGCTGAAACATTTCACTGCGGATGCGGCGAAAAACGGCATTCGCGTCATGGCCGACCTGGTCTTCAACCAGCTCGCGGCCGATCACCCGCTCGTGCTTCAGGAAGAAGCGGAGCTGCAGTCAATTCTCAAAAGCCTGCCGGCGGGAGAAAAACCGGCTCTGATCACCGCGGAGACGACGACGCTGACCGGCCGCAAGGACACCGATGTCATCGGCATCTCATATAAACAAGACGGCGTCCAAAAAGAATTCTACTTCAAGTTTGCGCGTGACGAGGAGCTGAACAGCCTTGACTGGCGCCTGGTGAAGGGCAACGAAACGGCGCAGATCAATTTCGCCTCGCCCGCCGCCCGCAAGTTCTTCATCGACGGCGAGGACGGCAAGCCCGGCTTTTTCAAGGGTGTGATCGACTGGTATCTCGACCACGGCTTCAAGGATTTCCGCTGCGACATCGCCTACCGCCTGCCTGCCGAATGGTGGCAGGAACTGATCACCCATGGGCGCGACCGCCAGCCGGACGCCGGATTCATGGCGGAGACGCTGGGCGCGCCTGACGCCGCCATGGAGAAAATGGCGAAGATCCGCACGATCGACGCGAATGGCAAGGAACGCCCGGGCTTCGACCTCGGCATGGTGAGCAATTACTGGTGGAATTTCACGGATAGCTGGCTCCCGGTCGAAGAGGCCGCGCGGCTGCGCAAAATGGCGAAACACGGCGGCGCCGCGTCGCCCGACAATCATGATACGCCGGAAACGCTCGCCGGGCAGTTCGTCCAGGCCTGCAAGGGCAAGGAAAAATGCGAGGAGAGCGTTGCCGCCATTGCGGTGCGCAACTACGCGGTATCGGCGTTTATCGGGAATGCCGTCTATATGCAGATGGGCTACGAATACAACAAGGAAAAGCAAAACGGCGTCTTCAAAGGCCAAGTGACGACGAAGGACTGGGAAGACCTTGAGGAACGTGCGAACAATCCCGCGCATCCGCTCAATATCGCTGCGCGCATCCGCGAGATCAACGACCTGAAGGAAGGCCTGAATATCGGCAACGCCATCGCAACGGTGAAAGAGCATGCCGAGATGCAGGATGGCCGCCTTATCAAGCTTGCGATCGAATACACCGACGTCGACACAAACAAAAAGGTCGGCGATGTGGTGCTGATCCTGAACAAGAAACCCGAGAACGGCGACGTCCTGGTGACGGACAAAGACCTGAGCGCGCTGGAACGCGGCGAGCTCAAGCGCCTCAATTCCGGCGGCGAAAACATGGTGAATGTCCGCGATATCGTGATCTACCACACGCCGGTCAGCGCGACCGTCGCGCCGCGGATCAAACACGTGCCGCCGCGCCGCAGCAAGGCCTCTGCGGGACCGACCGCCAACGCGGCCTAGGCCGCTTTCTTCATGTAAGCGTCAAGTTTTGCGAGCAGCGCTTCCTTGCCCGGCTGGTCGAGGAAGCTTGCATGGATGCTGTTGCGTGAAAGGGTGAGTAGGTCGGTCTTGTCGAGGTCGAGCGCCGCGGTCACGGCCTTGAAATTCTCGTTCATGTAACCGCCGAAATAAGCGGGATCGTCCGAATTGATGGTCGCCTTCAGGCCCAGCTGCAGCATGCGCTTGAGCGGATGGTCGCGCATGTCCTTCACGACGCAGAGCTTCAGGTTCGAGAGCGGGCAGACGGTGAGCGCCGTGCCGTTCTCCACGAGCCGCTGCACCAGCCTTTCGTCTTCGAGGGAGCGGTTGCCGTGATCGATCCGGTCCACCTTCAGCACATCGAGCGCTTCCCAGACATATTCCGGCGGGCCTTCCTCGCCCGCATGGGCCATAATGAGGAAGCCGTTTTTCTTGGCTTCCGCGAATACGTTTTTGAATTTCGACGGCGGGTGGCCTTTCTCCGAACTGTCGAGGCCGACGCCGAGGATATGTTTTTTGTAAGGCAGCGCCTGCTGGAGCGTTTTCATAGCGTCTTCCTCGCTCAGGTGGCGCAGGAAGCACATGATGAGGAAGGATGACACGGACAGCTTGCTCCGCCCGTCGTCAAGCGCGCGGGTGATGCCGTTCAGTACGGTCTCGAAGGCGACGCCGCGCTCGGTATGGCCCTGCGGGTCGAAGAAAATCTCGACATGAAGCACGTTCTGCCGCGCCACACGCTCGAGATAGGCCCAGGTTAGGTCGTAGAAATCCTGCTCCGTCTGGAGCACGTTCATCCCCTGGTAATAGATATCGAGGAAGTCCTGCAGGTTGGAAAAGTCATAAGCTTTGCGCACGTCTTCCACCGTCGCGAAAGGGATCTGGATGTTATTGCGTTGGGCGAGGGCGAACATCAGTTCCGGCTCAAGGCTGCCTTCGATATGCAGGTGCAGCTCGACTTTCGGCAGGTCTTCGATAAATTTTTCCACGGGCAATATTCCTTATGAAACGAACGGGTTGCGATGCGCCGCCATGCTAACATTTCGGATGACTCATGCCCAGAAAAACGATATCTTCTTGGAATTATTCGCTTTTAGAAAATCATGGCCGACAGCATCAAATTCATCCTGAACGGAAAACGGGTCGAGGTAGAAGGCCTGCCCACGACCATGACGCTGCTGCAGTACCTGCGGGAACAGGCGCGACTGACTGGCACCAAGGAGGGCTGCGCGGAAGGCGACTGCGGCGCCTGCACTGTCGCAGTCGGCCGGTTGGCGAATGGCCGCGTGGAATACCAAAGCCTGAATGCCTGCATCTTGTTTCTTCCGACTCTTGATGGCCGCGAGGTGGTGACGGTCGAGCACCTGAAGGAGGCGCGCGGCGCGCTCAACCCCGTGCAGGACGCGCTGGTCAAATGCCACGGCTCCCAATGCGGTTTCTGCACGCCCGGGTTTGTCATGGCACTCTCAACCCTGATGAACAATAAAGCCAATGCCTCCGACGACGATATCCAGGATTCGATTGCCGGCAATCTCTGCCGCTGCACCGGCTACCGGCCCATTCTCGATGCTGCGCGCCTTGCCAACCAGTCGGCCGACCGCGCGCTGCCCTCGCATGCGCGGGCGCTTGGCGAAATCCAGCGCAACCGCCTGCTGAGCTATGAGGCAGGGGGACGCAAATTCTTTTCACCCGCCAACCTCGACGACCTCGTTTCGGTTTTGTCGGTATACCCCGATGCGACGCTGCTGGGCGGCGGCACGGATGTCGGCCTTTGGGTGACGAAGTTCCATCTGGATCTTCCTGTTGTCATCTATACCGGCAACGTCCGCGAATTGCGGGAGATTCATCATACCCGGGCCGGTCTTGAAATCGGCGCCGCGGTCACCTATTCGGAGGCCTTCGACCAGCTTGCGGCCGTCGATTCCAGCATGGAAGAACTCCTGAAGCGGTTTTCCTCCCTCCATATCCGCAACGCCGGCACGATCGGCGGGAACATCGCGAACGGCTCCCCCATCGGCGACGGGCCGCCGCCGCTGATCGCACTCGGTGCCAAAATCGTGCTGCGTTCGCGCGTGGGCGTTCGCACGCTGAACCTTGAGGATTTTTTCCTCGCCTATAAAAGGCAGGATCGCAGCCCCGGCGAATTCGTCGAAAAAATCATCATCCCGCCGAAGCCCGCCGATGTGCATTTCCGCGTCTACAAGCTGTCCAAGCGCTTTGACCAGGACATTTCGGCCGTCTGCGGCGCGTTCGCGATCGAGGTGCGCGGCGGGACGGTGCGGGGGGCGCGCATTGCCTTCGGCGGCATGGCTGGCACGCCGCACCGCGCACTCCAGGCCGAGCAGGCGCTCATCGGGCAGTCCTGGACGGCCGCCACGATATCGGAGGCGCAATCCGCTCTCGACAGCGACTACGCTCCGATGACGGATGCGCGGGCGAGCGCGCAATACCGCAGCATTGCGGCGCGCAATATGCTGCAACGATTCTTTATCGAAACGACGGAGCCGGAGACGAAAACCCGGTTGTATCGCTATGCCGAGTGAGATCGCGCCGAAGAAAATCGACGGCGGCATGGGCGATGCGAAGCCGCATGACAGCGCGCATCTGCATGTTTCGGGAGAGGCGACCTATACGGACGACCTGCTGGAGCCCCAGGGCTGCCTTCATGCCTATGTGCTGAAAAGTCCGCATGCCCATGCCCGGATTTTAAACATCGATATCTCGGCCTGCTACATCCCCGGCGTTCACGCGGTGATGGTCGCGAAAGACATCCCGGGCGTCAACGATGCCGCGCCGGTCTTTCCCGGCGATCCTGTTTTCGCCGACGGTGTCGTGCTGTATTACGGGCAGTCGGTGCTGGGTGTAGCAGCGGACTCAATTGAGATTGCTCGCCGCGCTGCGCATCTGGCCAAGGTGCAATACGAGCCGCTGCCAGCAATCCTGAACGTCCATGATGCGATCAAGGCGCAGAAATTCGTGGGCGACCCCTATGAAATGCGGCAAGGGGACAGCGCAGCCGCGCTCGCAAAAGCCGTGCACCGCCTTAGCGGCAGCCTTGATATCGGCGGGCAGGACCATTTTTATCTCGAGGGCCAGATCGCGATGGTCACGCCGCTTGAGAATGGCGAGTTCCATTGCTGGTCCTCGACGCAGCACCCGTCGGAGGTGCAGCACTTAATCGCGAAATTGCTGAACCTGCACGACCACGCGGTGACGGTAGAAGTGCGGCGCATGGGCGGCGGTTTTGGCGGCAAGGAAAGCCAGGCCTCGCTGATTGCCTGCGTCGCAGCGGCGCTCGCATGGAAGACGCACCGCCCGGTGAAATACCGCCTCGACCGCGATGACGACATGCTGATGACCGGCAAGCGTCACGATTTCAACATCGCTTACGACGTCGGCTTCGACGAGACGGGGTCGATCACGGGCATCGAATTCATTCAGGCAGCCAATTGCGGCATGAGCCCGGATCTATCGAACGCGATCGCCGACCGCGCGATGTTCCATGCCGACAATGTTTACTTCCTTGCCAACAGCCGCGTGCTCAGTTACCGCTGCTTCACGCACAAGGTTTCCAATACCGCTTTCCGCGGCTTCGGCGGGCCGCAGGGCATGCTCGCCATGGAATACGTGATCGACGACATCGCACGCCATCTGGGCAAAGACCCGCTGGAGGTGCGCAAAACCAATCTTTACGACGCGAAGGGCGAACTCGGCAGCCGCTGCACGACGCATTACGGCATGACGGTCGAAGATAATATCATTCGTGATATTTTCGTGGGCCTCGAGCGAAGCGCGGAATATTCGGCGCGCGTCGACGCCGTGCGCCAATTCAACGCCAAAAATAAAATCCTGAAAAAAGGGATTGCGCTTACCCCCGTGAAGTTCGGCATCAGCTTCACGCTGACCATGCTGAACCAGGCAGGCGCGCTCGTCCATGTCTACAAGGATGGTACCGTCCAGCTCAACCACGGCGGCACGGAGATGGGGCAGGGGCTCCATACCAAGGTCAGCCAGGTCGTCGCCGATGTTTTCAGGATCGATCTCGACAAGGTGAGCATCCCAGACACCAATACAAGTAAAGTGCCGAATACATCTG
>DASPMW010000212.1:0-4899 GCA_035626855.1 Patescibacteria group bacterium | reverse complement strand
CGGCACCATCTTGAAAATCTCCTGCCATTCCTGCCAGCGATGGAACTGGCGCAGATTGTCGGTGCCCATCAGCCAGACGAATTTCGTGCGCGGAAACCGTGCCTGTAGCGCGCGCAACGTGTCGGCGGTATAGCGGGTGTTGAGGTGCTGTTCGATATCGGTAACATGGATTTTCGGGTGGTGGGAGGCCGCGATCGCACCCGCCATACGCGTAGCCAGCGATGCCATCTCTTTCGCCGACTTCAGGGGGTTCTGCGGCGACACCATCCACCACACCGCATCCAGACCCAGCAGCCTCAGCGCGTAAAGACTGATGTGCCGATGCCCGTCATGCGCCGGATTAAACGACCCGCCCAGCAGGCCGACGGTGCGGTTTTGCCAGAGTTCGGCGGTCTGTGTTCCGCGAGAATCAGTG
This sequence comes from Patescibacteria group bacterium, assembly GCA_035626855.1. Classification (GTDB taxonomy): domain Bacteria; phylum Pseudomonadota; class Alphaproteobacteria; order Micavibrionales; family UBA2020; genus JAPWJZ01. Next base: position 4,484 of record DASPMW010000212.1, on the reverse strand, counting down.
TGCATTGGTTTTACTGTCGGAAAGACGATTGTATTCTTCCTCACTGTTTGTGTACCACACAAAACACATCAGTTCTTGAATGTCTGCGCCCAATTCTTCGGCTTCGTCTAAATATTTGCCGAATGCTTTACGTCCCTCCTCTAGAAAATTGTATTTTGTTTTTAAGTTTTCAAAATCTAATAGGGCTGTGTCAGCAGTTTCGTTAACTCGGTCGTGCCATGGCATGTTATCCGAAACTGACTTACATGTATCAACTTCCACCCAATAACATTCGCAAGTGCCTCCCCCAAACCTATCTGGAATGCGGAACTGAAGCTGGCCGCCAATGCTTATTAAATTTTCCTTACGTACCGCTTCAATAACATCTGGAATATCATTTATTGGCCATGCGTATTCATTGCCGCTTAGCGAAGCTCGATCAAGAATTTTTGCGGGTAAAAGCGTAATGCTATCAGTCATTTTTAATCGCTAACCTAGGTAAATTGTCTTTTCTCGCGTCTATTCCTCCGTCAAACTCACAAGCGTCGTATTTCCGCCGCTGGCCGTCGTGTTGACGGTCAGCGTTTTTTCAGTCGCGAAGCGGAGCAGGTAGTGGGGGCCGCCGGCTTTAGGGCCGGTGCCGGAGAGGCCCTGGCCGCCGAAGGGCTGGACGCCGACGACCGCGCCGATCATGGAGCGGTTAACGTAGCAGTTGCCAGCACCGACGCGCGCCGTGACGCTGCGCATCACATGGTCGATGCGCGTGTGGAGGCCGAAGGTTAAGCCATAGCCCGTGCCATTGATCTGGTTGATGACGATGTCGAATTCGTCGGGCTTGAAGCGGATGATGTGCAGCACAGGGCCGAAGACTTCCTTCATCAGCTGCGCCATCGACTTGATCTCGAAGGCGCGGGGGGCGAAGAAGCTGCCCTGTTTGCATTCCTCGGGCATCGGCACCTGTGCGACCAGCTTGGCTTCGCGGCTCATGCGCTGCGCATGCTCATCAAGGCCTTGCCACGCACCCTTGTCGATCACGGGGCCGATATCAGTCGAGAGCAACATGGGATCGCCCATGACCAGTTCCTTGCACGCGCCGTTCAGCATGGTGATGACTTTATCGGCAATGCTGTCAGCGACGAATAACACGCGCAGCGCCGAGCAGCGCTGGCCCGCCGAGCGGAAGGCGCTCGTGATGACGTCGTCTATGATTTGCTCAGGCAGCGCGGAGGAATCCGCGATCATCGCGTTCTGGCCGCCGGTTTCGGCAATCAGCGGCACGATCTGGCCTTTGCGTTGGGCGAGTGTGCGGTTGATCGTCTGCGCCGTTTCGGTTGAACCTGTCATGCAAACGCCCGCGATGCGTTCATCCGGCACCATCAGCGATCCGGCAAGGCGCCCGGAGACAGGCAGGAAGGCGATGGCGTCTTTCGGGATGCCCGCCTTGATCAGCAGCTCGACCGCGCGCATGGCGATGAGCGTCGTTTGTCCGGCAGGTTTGGCGATAACGCAGTTGCCCGCCATCAGTGCCGCGACAACCTGGCCCAGGAAAATCGCCAGCGGGAAATTCCACGGGCTGATGCAGAGGAACACGCCGCGGCCTTCGAGGAACAGGCGGTTTGATTCACCCGTCGGTCCCGGCAGCACCTGTCCGCCATCGGGGAAATGCTTGCGGCCTTCGGCGGCGTAATAGCGGCAGAAATCGACCGCTTCGCGCACTTCGGCCACGCCATCCACATGCGTCTTGCCGCCCTCGCGCGTGAGCAGCGCCATGAGAGCCGGCATGTCCTGTTCCATCAGGTCGGCCATGCGGTCGAGGATCGCGGCGCGTTCCGACGCCGGCGTGTTCTTCCAGGCGGGGAAGGCGGCATGCGTCGTCTGCAGCGCCTTCTGGATATCGGCTTCATCCGCCTGCATAACCGTGCCGATGTCGCGGCGGTTGTCGGTCGGGTCAAAAACGGTGGCGCCCGCACCAGGCTTGCGCACGCCGCCGATCAGCGGGGCAGCGACATATTTTGTTTTCGCCGCTTCGTCGATTTTGCGCAGCAGCGGCTCGCTGACATGACTGTTGGCGAATTCGATGCCTTGCGAATTTTTGCGGTCGCTGAACATATTGGCTGGCAGCGGAATGCGCGGATGACGCTTGTCCTTGAGCTCCGTGATATACCCGACCGGGTCGGTCAGCATTTCATCGATCGGCACCTTGTCGTTCTGCAGACGGTTGACGAAATTGGTGTTCGCGCCGTTTTCCAGCAGGCGGCGGACAAGGTAAGGGAGCAAGTCCTGGTGGCTTCCGACCGGAGCATAGACGCGCACGGGGTATTTGCCTTTTTCCAACCCGACGATCTGGTGGTAGAGCGGCTCGCCCATGCCGTGCAGGCGCTGGAATTCGAAACCATCCTGATCGCTGCCGGCCATTTCCATTAGCGCCGCGACGGAATAGGCGTTATGCGTCGCAAACATCGGATAGAAAATATCGCGGCGCGCAAGCATCCGGCCCGCATTGGCGATATAGGAAACATCCGTCGCATTTTTGCGGGTGAAGACCGGATAGTTCGGATAGCCGTTGACCTGCGCATATTTGACTTCGCTGTCCCAATATGCGCCCTTGACGAGCCGCACCATCATCTTGCGGTTGTTTTCCTCGCACACGGCCTCCAGCCAGCCGATGAGGCGGGAGCAGCGTTTCTGGTATGCCTGTATCGCGAGCCCGAAGCCGTCCCAGCCTTTCAGGCTCGGAGCGCTGAAGGCGTTTTCGATGATCTCCATCGAAATCTCGAGGCGACTTGCTTCTTCCGCATCGACGGTCATGCCGATGCCGTAGCCCGCGCATTTCTGGGCAAGGGCAAGCAGCTTGTCAGACAGCATGGGCACACAGATATCGCGGTGGCCGTATTCGTAGCGGGGATGCAACGCGGAGAGCTTGACCGAAATGCCGGGGGCGGAAATCGGACCGCGGCCCTTCGCCGCGTTGCCGATCGCGTCGATCGCCATCGAATAGCTGTTGAAATAACGCTCTGCATCCTCCGCCGTGCGCGCGCCTTCGCCCAGCATGTCGTAGGAATGGCGGTAGCCAATTTTCTCCGCATCAGCAGCGTTGCCGAGCGCTTCCTCGATCGTGCGACCCATGACAAATTGCTGCCCCATGATCTTCATGGCATGCAGCATCGCGCGGCGCACGACGGGCTCGCCCAGTTTCGACACCATGCGCGATGCGATGCCGGACACAGGCTCTTCGCTGTCGCCTTCGGCGACATCGGCGATGACTTTACCTGTCAGCATGAGCGCCCAGGTGGAGGCGTTGATGAACAGGTCGTCGCCCTTGCCGATATGCTTGTCCCAGTCGGCGGAGCCGATCTTGTCGCGGATCAGCTTGTCAGCGGTCTGGTTGTCCGGAATGCGCAGCAAGGCTTCGGCGAGGCACATCAGCGCGATGCCTTCCTTGGTCGTTAGGCCGAACTCGTTGAGGAATTTGTCGACCCCGCCGAATTTGCGGCGGTTGTCGCGCACCTGCTGGATCAGCCCCCGCGCCGTTTCGCGGATGCGGGTTTTGCCTTCCACGCCGATCTGGATCATCTTCAGATGCTCGTCCACGGACTTGTTTTCATCGAGGTGATAGGCCTCGTTCATCGCGTCTTTCAAGGCAAGGCTGCGGCGGCTGGTCTGGAGGGCGGGCTTCATGAAACATCCTATCGCGCTGTTGAATTTCCAGCATAATCTAGACCTTCTCGCGCGGCTTTGCATATCCAAAATGCGAAGAAAAAGGCAGCAAACTCAATTAATTAATGAAATTTTCATAAGAAAATTTTATACTGCAGTTGCACAATCCGCGCTCCTGCAGCGTATGACGACCTATGGCCAAATGACGGACGAAGAGCATATCGACGGAATATTCAACACGGCGGCAGACGAAGCCGTGCGCGGCGTGTTCGAAGAGGCGCTGTTCCAGAAATTCGGTGACCGCGCGACCGCGAAGCTGGTCGTGGAGAAAATGGCTCTTCTGCAGATACCCCTGCCAAACGAGCCGGAACAGTTCCTGATGGGGCAGGAGGGGCTACTGGTTTTTTCTAACCCCCACGGCGTCATCATCCGTATCGAAAAGCAGGACGGCAAGGGGTACGAAAATTCCGAGCGCGCCCACCACAGCGGCTGGATGATTCAGCCGCTCGGCGCAGTCGAGGCCGGCAAGGCCCTGATCGAGATTGTACCCGGCGTCCACGCCGAAAACCGCGAGGCGCCGAGCCGCGAGCTGTTCTGGAAGATGTGGAGCGACGGGTATTACCTGTGGGACGAACGCCCGGATAACACGGGCCGCCTGCCGGCCGTGCCCGAATTGCCGGGCGCTGATACAGTGGTCAATATCGACCGTATGTCCGTGCAGCGGCTTTCGGGCTCAACCGGTGTTCTGCAGCGGGCGCTCGAGGTATTGAAGGGGGAAAACAACCGTTTCTCCTTCCGCAGCGCGCGGAACGATCCTCAGCCCGTACTGGGCGATTTACGCGCCGAAT
>DASPMW010000211.1:0-53242 GCA_035626855.1 Patescibacteria group bacterium | reverse complement strand
AAGATGCCGCGCGGCCCCATTTCGTCCGACGACGGCAAAGTGACGCCTCCAAGCCGCGCCGAAATGAAGAATTCGATGGAAGCACTGATCCACCACTTCAAGCTATATACCGAAGGATACCACGTCCCGGCAGGCGAGACCTATACAGCAGTGGAAGCACCCAAAGGCGAGTTCGGGGTTTACCTCGTCGCAGACGGCACGAATAAGCCCTATCGCTGCCACATCCGCGCTCCGGGATTTGCGCACCTGCAGGGTCTCGATTTCATGTCAAAAGGTCATATGCTCGCGGATGCAGTGGCAATCATCGGTTCGATGGATATTGTGTTCGGGGAGATTGACCGCTAATGGCACACGCGCAGAAGATCCAGTTCGAACAGCCGAAGGAATTCAAGTTCTCCCCCGAGAACATGAAACTCGTCGAACAGCATATTGCAAAATACCCGCTAGGCCGTCAGGCAAGCGCCGTTATGGCGTTGCTCGACATCGCCCAAAAACAGCATGACGGCTGGATCCCCGAAGTGGCGATGGAAGAGATTGGCCGCATCCTCGATATGCCGCGCATCAAGGTGTTCGAAGTCGCGACCTTCTACACCATGTATAATCTTGTGCCGAAGGGCAAACACCACCTCCAGTTCTGCACCACGACACCCTGCTGGCTCCGCGGCTCTGCGGATGTGGTCAGGGCTTGCGAAAAGCACTTGGGCGTCAAGCTTGGCGAGACCACACCCGATGGCGTGTTTTCGTTATCGGAAGTGGAATGCCTTGGGGCCTGCGTCAATGCTCCCGTCATTCAGCGCAATGGCGATGATTTCTATGAAGACCTGACCCCGGAAAACGTGATTTCCGTGCTGGACGGGCTCCGGACAGGAAAAACGGTGCAAGTCGGCTCCCAAAGCGGCCGCGTCAAATCGCTCGGTGAGAAAGGAGCGACATGCCTTCATGACGTTGCGAAAAAGACCGGCAATAAAGTCGCCGGCGAGGGGAACAAGTAATGCTGCAGGACAAGGACCGCATCTTCACGAATCTGTACGGCTGGCTTGGTGCCGACCTCAAATCCGCGCAGGCGCGCGGCAATTGGAGCGGAACGAAGGATCTTCTCGCAAAAGGGCGCGACTGGATCATCGAAGAAGTGAAGAAGTCCGAACTGCGCGGTCGCGGCGGCGCGGGATTTCCGACGGGCATGAAGTGGTCGTTCATGCCGAAAGAGTCGAAGGACGGCCGCCCGAGCTACCTCGTGATCAATGCGGATGAGTCGGAGCCAGGCACCTGCAAAGACCGTGACATCATCCGGCATGAGCCGCACACCATTATCGAAGGCGCATTGATTGCGTCCTTCGCTATTGGCGCACACGCCTGCTACATCTACATTCGCGGTGAGTTTTATAACGAAGCAGTCGCGCTCCAGCAAGCAATCGACGAAGCATATTCCGCCGGCCTGATCGGCAAGAACGCCTCCGGTTCCGGCTGGGATTTTGACCTGTATCTGCATCGCGGGGCGGGGGCTTATATTTGCGGCGAAGAAACGGCATTGCTGAACTCGCTCGAAGGAAAAAAAGGCTTCCCGCGCAACAAGCCGCCATTTCCTGCCGGCGCCGGCCTCTATGCCTGCCCGACCACCGTCAACAATATCGAAACAATAGCAGTCGTACCGGAGATCCTGCGTCGCGGAGCCAGCTGGTTTGCGGGCATCGGCAATGAAAAGAACCGCGGAACCAAGGTTTTCTGTATCTCCGGTCATGTGAACAACCCTTGCAATGTCGAGGAGGCCATGAGCATTCCGCTTAGGGAGCTTATCGAGAAGCATGGCGGCGGTGTATGGGGCGGCTGGGACAATCTGCTGGCCGTAATTCCCGGCGGTTCTTCGACCCGCTTGCTGCCAAAAGATCTTTGCGAAACGGTGCTGATGGATTTTGACTCGCTGCGCGCGGCGAATTCGAGCCTCGGCACAGCGGCTGTGATCGTCATGGATAAATCGACGGATATCGTTTATGCCATCGCGCGGCTGGCGCGTTTTTATTGGCACGAAAGCTGCGGACAGTGCACACCCTGCCGCGAAGGCACAGGCTGGATGTACCGCATTATGCAACGCATGGTGAAAGGTGAGGCGAATATCGAGGAAATCGACATGCTGCTTGATATCGGCTCTGAAATTGAAGGCCATACAATTTGCGCGCATGGCGACGCATCTGCGTGGCCGATCCAGGGGCTGATCCGCCATTTCCGTCCGGAAATGGAACGGCGGATACTTGAATACCGCAAAAAGATCGCGGCGTAGGGGGACACCATGCCAAAACTCACCATCGACGGTATGGAAGTCACGGTCGAACCGGGTACCTCCATCATTCAGGCGGCCGAACAGCTTGGTATCGAAATCCCGCGGTTCTGCTACCACGACAAACTTTCGGTGCCGGCGAATTGCCGCATGTGCCTCGTAGAGGTGGAAAAGTCGCCCAAGCCCGTTGCCTCCTGCGCGATGCCCTGCGCGGAAGACATGAAAGTGATGACAAACTCGCCGCTTGCGCAAAAGGCCCGCAAAGGCGTGATCGAGATGCTCCTGATCAACCATCCGCTCGATTGCCCGATTTGCGACCAGGGCGGGGAATGCGATCTGCAGGACCAGACCGTCGCTTTTGGTTTCGACCGTTCGCGCTACCGCGAAGAAAAGCGGGCGGTAAAGGACAAAGACCTCGGCCCGCTCGTGAAAACGATTATGACCCGCTGCATTCACTGCACACGGTGCGTCCGCTTCGGTGATGAAATTGCCGGCGTCGATGAAATTGGCGTGCTTAACCGCGGCGAACATCTTGAAATCGGTACCTATGTCCAGCAAATGGTGACCTCGGAATTGTCCGGGAACATCATTGATATCTGTCCGGTCGGTGCGCTGACCTCGAAGCCTTATGAGTTTACCGCCCGCCCCTGGGAGCTTCGCAAAGTCGAGAGCATCGACGTTTCTGACGCTGTCGGATCCAACATCCGCATCGATACCCGCAACGGGGTAGTACTGCGCGTCTTGCCTCGCCTGCACGAAGGCGTGAACGAGGAGTGGATCTCCGACAAAGCCCGCTTCGCGATCGACGGTCTGAAAAATCAGCGACTGAATAGCCCGTATGTTCGTGTGAATGGCAAACTGGTCGCCGCAACCTGGGGCGAAGCTTTCGACGCCATAGCGCAAAAAATGAGCGGCGTCGATGGAAAACAAGTCGGCGCGATTGCAGGTGATCTCGCGGATTGCGAAGCGATGGCGGCGTTAAAGGATCTGCTTGAAGCCTTTGGCTCCAAAAACCTTGAATGCCGTCAGGATGGTTCGGATTATGATGTTTCACAGCCTGCGGGCTGGCGCTTTAATTCGACGATCGCCGGTATCGAAAAGTCTGACGCCATTTTGCTCGTCGGCACAAACCCGCGCCACGAAGCGGCAATGGTCAATGCACGCATTCGTAAAACCTGGCTCGCCAAACGCATCAAGATCGGCTTAATTGGTCAGCAGGTAAAACTGAACTATCCTACCAAGTATCTGGGCGCAGGACCGGAGACGCTGGCAGAGCTTGCAGCCGGCAAGGGGGCCTTCGCCGAGGTGCTGTCCACGGCGCAGAACCCGATGATAATCCTCGGCCCCGGGGCATTCGGCCGCGACGACGGTATGGCAATCCATGCGCTCGCACGCGCCGTCGCAGAAAAATTCAATATGGTGAAAGACGGCTGGAACGGGTTTAACGTTCTGCATACGCAGGCCAGCCGCGTCGGCGCTCTTGAACTCGGCTTCACCGGCGGCGACATAGACAAGATGCTGAAGGCGGAAGTACTGTACCTGCTCGGCGCGGATGACATTCCGGTCGGCAATATTGGTGCCGGGACATTCGTGATTTATCAGGGGCACCATGGCGACGCCGCGGCAGCACGTGCGGACGTGATCCTGCCGGGTGCAGCCTACACTGAAAAGAACGCCACTTACGTGAATATCGAGGGCCGCGCCCAACGCGCAAAACAGGCCGTATTTCCGCCGGGCGAAGCGCGGGAAGACTGGAAAATCATTCGGGCCCTGTCTGAAGTGTTGGGAAAAACGCTCCCCTATGACGATATCGCGCAATTGCGCGCCCGCATGGCAAAGGAAAATCCTGTATTCAGCGCAATCGATACTGTGCAACCCGCCGCGTGGAAGCCTTTCGGCAAAGAAGGCAAAGCGGATACCGCCCCGTTCAGTCACGTCATCGAGAACTTTTACATGACGGACGTCATCTCGCGCGCATCACGCGTCATGGCGGAATGCAGTGAAGCCTTCCTGAACGGTGTAGAAAAGACAGGCACCCATGGATAACATCCTTAATGATCCCTTCGTCGTCACCTATGTCATGCCGGTGCTGTTCATTGCCGGCAAGATCGGGCTGTTCGTCGGTCCGCTGATTATTGCGATGGCGTATCTGACGTATGCTGAGCGCAAGGTTCTTGCCGCAATGCAAATGCGACAAGGGCCTATGGTCGTGGGCCCGTTTGGCCTGTTGCAGCCCATCGCCGACGGACTGAAGCTGCTCGGCAAGGAAACAATCATCCCGTCTGGAGCGAACCGCGGGGTGTTTGTGATGGCGCCGATGCTGACGTTTATGCTCAGCCTTGTCGCATGGGCAGTTATTCCGGTGAACGCCGGCTGGGTCGTCGCGGATATCAATGTCGGTGTGCTTTACCTTTTCGCCATTTCGTCGCTCGGCGTTTACGGTATTCTTATGGCCGGCTGGGCCTCGAACTCGCGGTATGCGTTTCTCGGGGGGCTCCGCTCAGCCGCACAGATGGTGTCCTACGAAGTTTCGATGGGTTTTGTCATCGTAGCGGTGCTCCTGACAACAGGGTCGCTAAACCTCACGGCCATCGTAGACGCACAGCGCCCGTTCTGGGTGTCGGTGCTGCTATTCCCGATGTTCATCATTTTCGTTATTTCGGCGCTCGCGGAAACCAATCGCGCGCCTTTCGATCTTCCGGAAGGGGAGTCGGAGCTGGTGGGGGGCTACAACGTCGAGTACTCTTCCATGACATTCGCTCTGTTCTTCCTCGGCGAATACATGAACATGATCCTGATGAGCGGCATGACGACTGTGCTGTTCCTCGGCGGATGGCATCCACCGTTCGGCCTGGAATTCCTTGGCATCATCCCCGGGTTCATTTGGTTTGCGGCAAAAGTATCCTTTGTGCTCTTCGTGTTCATCTGGACCCGCGCGACGTTGCCGCGCTTCCGGTATGACCAGCTGATGCGTCTTGGCTGGAAAATTTTCCTCCCGTTCACCCTTTTTTGGGTGATCCTGATTTCGGGATCGCTCCTTTATAAAGAAGCATTGCCCGGCATGGCGAATGGTCCTGCAGCGGCAGATCAGCAACGTGTTGTGGCACCCGATACCGCAAACGAAGCTGTAACCCAGCAATCGGAGGCCGTGACGGCAGATCAGCCAGTTGCGCCGGACGAACCAGCTCCCGTGGAGGAGAAAGAATAATGGCATCGCTTTCCAAAAACGCGAGCTCCTTCCTTTTGGTGGAGATCATAAAGGGTTTCGCATTGACCTTCAGTTACCTGTTCCGTCCCAAGGTCACGATTAACTATCCGTTCGAGCGCGGACCTTTAAGCCCACGCTTCCGTGGAGAACATGCGCTGCGCCGCTACCCGAACGGAGAAGAGCGGTGCATCGCTTGCAAGCTGTGCGAAGCGATTTGTCCGGCGCTCGCGATTACGATCGAAGCAGAGCCCCGCGACGACGGCAGCCGGCGCACGACCCGTTATGACATCGATATGACGAAATGTATCTATTGCGGTCTGTGCCAGGAGGCTTGCCCGGTCGACGCAATTGTCGAAGGCCCCAATCTCGAGTTCGCGACCGAGACGCGCTATGAGCTTTATTACGATAAAGAGAAACTGCTCGCCAATGGCGACCGCTGGGAAGCGCAGCTGGCCGCAAACATCGAAGCGGACGCGCCCTACAGGTAAGGATTGAATATGATCGAGTCATTTTTCTTCTATGCATTTTCCGCTGTGCTGCTAGGCAGCGGCGTTATGGTGATCTCCTCGCGGAATCCCGTGCATTCGGTCCTCTTTCTCATCCTCGCCTTCTTCAACGCAGCGGGGCTGTTCGTAATGCTTGGCGCAGAATTCATCGCCATGATCATGGTCATCGTGTATGTCGGCGCGGTCGCCGTACTGTTCCTCTTCGTCGTGATGATGCTCGACATAAATTTCGCCGAACTTCGTAAGGGAATGTGGCGACATGCGCCGGTCGGTGCGTTGGTCGGCGCGATCCTCCTCGTCGAATTCGTATGGATGTATCTGAACTGGCATAACACCGAATATGCTGACCTGCGGGCCTTTGCGCCAACGCCAGACGCGATTACGAACACGCATGCGTTAGGCTACCTGCTTTACACGGAATATGTTTACCTGTTCCAGATTTCAGGACTAATTCTGCTGGTATCCATGATCGGCGCCATTACTTTGACGCTCCGTACGCGCCCGGAAGTGAAGCGCCAAGTAGTTTCGGAACAGATCAACAGGGACCCTAAAGCGGTGTTGAAGATCGAGAAGATACAATCTGGTTCGGGGGTGTCCTGATATGCCGACGGTCATTGGCATCGAAAATTTTCTGGTCGTCTCTGGCATCTTGTTCACCCTCGGCGTGTTCGGGATTTTCCTGAATCGCCGCAACGTCATTATTATCTTGATGTCGATCGAGTTGATCCTTCTCTCCGTCACCATCAACCTTGTCGCGTTTTCCGTCTACCTCCATGACTTGACGGGGCAGGTGTTCTCGATGTTCATCCTGACAGTGGCGGCAGCAGAAGCGGCTATCGGCCTTGCTATCCTCGTCGTTTTCTTCCGCAACAAAAACTCTATCGCTGTCGAAGATATCAGCGCGCTGAAGGGATAAAAAAATGGAAGTCATCGCCGTATTTGCGCCGCTGGTCGGCTGCCTGGCAGCTGGCCTGTTTGCATGGAAAGAAGACTCGGAGGGCCACGCGCCGGCCCAGGTGCTTACCTGCGGGCTTATGCTGATTGCGGCCGCGATTTCCTGCACGCTGTTCTGGCAGCTGAATATGACCGCTAGCTATATCCCTAAGGTTATAGACCTGTTTACCTGGATTTCTTCGGGCAGCCTGTCATTGAAATGGTCTCTACGTATTGACCAACTTTCCGTCGTGATGATTGTCGTCATTAATGTTGTTTCCGCTGCAGTGCATATCTACAGCGTGGGATACATGCACCATGATAAGCGTCGCGCGCTTTTCCAGTGCTATCTCAGCCTGTTTACCTTTGCGATGCTGATGCTGGTGACCGCCAATAATTTTGTTCAGCTTTTCTTTGGCTGGGAAGGAGTAGGGGTTGCCTCCTATCTCCTGATTGGCTTCTGGCATCACAAGGAAAGCGCGAATTCGGCAGCGATCAAGGCCTTTGTTGTCAACCGCATCGGCGATTTCGGCCTCGCCCTCGGGATCTTTGCGGTTTTCCTTGTTTTCGGGACGCTCGATTTCGATAAGGTTTTTGCGGCTGTAGCAGAGAGCAAAGATATTACTGTCGAATTCCTCGGACAGCAGCTGAATGCGGTGACACTTATCGGCTTCCTGCTGTTCGTGGGTGCTATGGGTAAGTCGGCCCAGCTCGGCCTTCATACCTGGCTCCCTGACGCTATGGAGGGGCCGACTCCCGTCTCTGCGCTTATCCACGCGGCAACAATGGTGACAGCAGGCGTGTTTCTGGTCTGCCGTATGTCGCCTATATATGAATATGCCCCCGCGGCGCGTGAATTCATCACGGTACTCGGGGCCCTGACAGCGCTTGTCGCTGCGACGATTGCGGTCACACAGTTCGACATCAAGCGGGTTATTGCCTATTCCACGATGAGCCAACTGGGCTATATGTTTTTTGCGGCCGGCGTTTCAGCCTATGGTGCTGCAATGTTCCACCTGTTCACTCACGCCTTTTTCAAGGCGCTCCTGTTCCTTGGCGCAGGCTCGGTCATTCATGCGATGTCGGACGAGCAGGATATGCGACGGATGGGCGGTGTCTGGCGCTACATCAAGTTTACTTACATTGTAATGTGGATAGGCAGCCTTGCATTGGCCGGCATGCCCTTCTTCTCGGGCTTCTTCTCCAAAGACACCATTCTTGAGTCGAACTTTGCGGCGCATAGCGCGATAGGCAATTTCGCCTATTGGTGTGGCATTGCGGCAGCCTTCCTGACTGCGTTCTATTCATGGAGGCTTATATTCATGACGTTCCATGGGACGCCGCGTGCCGACGAGAAAGTGATGGCGCATGTGCATGAATCTCCCAAGATCATGACGATCCCGCTGACGGTGTTGGCAACCGGTGCGGTCTTCGCAGGGGTATTCGCGAAAAACTTCATCGGCGAGGAGCGCGCCGGGTTCTGGGGCGAAGCCATCTTCGTGCTGCCCGAAAATGACGTGTTGAACGAAGTGCACCATATCCCTGAATGGGCAAAGCTGCTCCCGACCGTTGTGGGTGTCCTTGGTATTCTTATTGCGTTCATTTTCTATGTCCGGAAGCGTCACATGCCGGCGATGATGGCTGGGATGTTTAGCGGCCTGCATAACTTCCTATTCCGCAAATGGTACTTCGACGAGCTTTACCATGCGATTGCGGTTGGTCCCGCGTTTTTCCTCGGGCGCAAGCTGTGGAAAACAGGCGATGGCGCGATTATCGACGGCCTTGGCCCGGATGGGTTCGCCGCAACAGTGCAGGCTGGGTCGGTCAAAGCGCATAATATGCAGTCAGGCTATGTATTCCATTATGCGTTCGCGATGATCATCGGCGTGGTTGCTATCATCACAGCTTACATCCTCTATACTCACCGGCAGGGGTTCTAACCGATGATTTCTTTCCCCATTCTATCGCTATTGATTTTCCTGCCGATAGCCGGCGTTCTTTTCCTGCTGTTCATCCGGGGTGATGCCGAGACTGTTGCCCGTAATTCGCGCAATACGGCTCTGCTGACGTCGGTGTTTACCTTCGCCCTGTCGCTTTACATGTATATGGGCTTTGACGGAACATCGGCTGAGATGCAATTCGTCGAAAAAATGCCTTGGTTGCCGGGCTTGAACATCAACTACAAGGTAGGTATCGACGGCATTTCGGTATTCTTCATCCTCCTGTCGACGTTCCTGACGCCAATCTGCATTCTGGCCAGCTGGGAGTCTGTGACCCATCGCGTCAAGGAATACATGATATCGTTTCTCTTATTGGAAACGATGATGCTTGGCATGTTCTGCGCGCTTGATCTCATGCTGTTCTATGTGTTCTTCGAAGGCGTGCTTATTCCGATGTTCATCATCATCGGTGTCTGGGGCGGAAAGCGCCGGGTTTATTCCGCGTTTAAGTTTTTCCTTTATACACTTTTGGGCTCCGTGCTGCTGTTGCTGGCGGCGCTCTATCTTTACAACACATATGGCACCACCGACATCGTGGAGCTTCAGAATCTCAGCATTCCCATGGGTGTGCAGAAATGGTTGTGGCTGGCATTCCTCGCGTCCTTTGCAGTGAAGGTGCCGATGTGGCCTGTCCATACCTGGCTGCCTGACGCGCATGTGGAGGCGCCGACGGCCGGCTCGGTTATCCTCGCTGGCGTATTGCTGAAAATGGGAGGATATGGTTTTCTGCGGCTTTCCCTGCCGGTCTTTCCGGATGCCTCCGTACATTACGCACCCTGGATCTTTGGCTTCAGCGTCGTCGCGGTGATCTATACCTCCCTTGTCGCGCTCGCGCAGGAGGACATGAAAAAGCTGATCGCCTATTCCTCTGTCGCCCATATGGGATTTGTGACGATAGGAATTTTCGCGATGAACCAGAACGGCCTGGATGGCGCGATGTTCCAGATGCTGTCCCATGGCATTGTTTCCGCCGCGCTGTTCCTGTGCGTCGGCGTCGTATATGACCGGCTGCATACACGCGAGATCACGCGTTACGGCGGCCTCGTTAAAAACATGCCGAAATATGCCACCATTTTCATGGTGTTCATGCTGGCTTCGGTAGGACTGCCGGGCACGAGTGGATTCGTAGGAGAGTTTCTTGTGCTTAACGGGACCTACCAGGTCAATACGACGGTTACCGCCCTGGCCGCCACTGGGGTGATTCTCGGCGCGGCTTACATGCTTTTCCTGTATAAACGTGTTGTTTTTGGCGAGCTTTCAAAGCCTGACGTGAAGGCAATGAAAGACGTGGTCGGCCGGGAGGTGCTTATCTTCCTGCCGATGATTGGTCTGGTATTCTGGATGGGTATATATCCCAGCAGCTTTACTGCACCAATGGCGCCGGCGCTTAAGAAGGTTATTGACCGCGTAGCACCGGCAAGGCAAGCAGCGCTCGAAGCAGCCGCTCCCAAGGAGGCTGAAGAAAAAGCGAATGAAGCCGCGGTAGCTGCGGAGAAGACGAGTGAAGCAGTCGCGGAGACTCCTGCCAATCCGGCTCCCGAAACTGTAGAACCTGTCGCGCCCGAGGAACCGGTAGAATCCGAACAAGCTGCCCCGCCCGAGAAGCCGAAAAAAGGAAAGAAAAAGAAATGATGCCGTTCCTTGCTCCGGATTTGAAGCCGGCTTTTCCCGAAATCGCGTTAGCCGTGATGGGGCTTTTGCTCGTGCTGTTCGGCGTCAGCCGCAAGGATGAGCCTTACAATGCGGTTGCATCTTTCGCCGTGCTTTCCCTCGCGGTCGTCGGAATATTGGTCTGCCGTTATTGCGGCGAGACGGTGACGACTTTCAACGGCATGTTCATAGCGGATAGTTTCGGCGGCTTCATGAAGACCCTCGTGATTGCCGGCGCCGCGGTTTCGATTGTAATGGCAACGAAATACGCGGAACGCCAACGCATCAAGCGTTTCGAATATCCGATACTCGTGCTGTTTTCGACTCTGGGCATGATGTTAATGATCTCGGCGCATGATTTGATATCCCTCTATATGGGCCTGGAAATGCAAAGCCTGCCGTTATACGTCCTCGCCGCAATACAGCGGGACAGTGTGAAGTCGACAGAAGCGGGTCTCAAATATTTCGTTCTGGGCGCGCTGTCCTCCGGCATGCTGCTCTATGGCGCGTCCCTGATATACGGATACACCGGCGTCACCAATTTTGAAAAGATTGGCATCGTTCTGGCCGACGCGCCTGTCAGTCTTGGCGTCGTTATCGGCATGGTGATGCTGATCTCGGGCATCGCTTTCAAGATATCCGCAGTGCCCTTCCATATGTGGACGCCGGACGTATACGAAGGTGCGCCCACCTCTGTCACCGCCTACTTTGCGATCGCTCCTAAGATTGCCGCGCTTGCCATGCTCACCCGCGTTTTCATGGAGCCCTTCGGTAGTCTTGTGGCCGAGTGGCAGCAGGTCGTTATTATACTCTCTATTGCTTCGATGGCGCTTGGTTCAGTGGCCGCGATCGGGCAAACGAATATCAAACGCCTGCTGGCCTACAGCTCTATCGGCAATATGGGATATGCACTTGTTGGCCTTTCCGCAGCGAGTGCGGAGGGCGTTAAGTCAGTGATGATTTACGTGGCGATATACATGGTCATGACAATTGGCGCCTTTTCGGTCGTTTTAATGATGAAACAGCGCGACCGGATGGTCGAGGATATATCGGATTTATCAGGCTTGGGCCAGCGACAGCCGATGCTTGCCCTAGCCATGACGATCATGATGTTCTCGATGGCGGGCATTCCACCCCTTGGCGGCTTCTTCGCCAAGCTGTTCGTATTTCAGGCAGCTGTGGCTCAGGGACTTTACTGGCTATCGATCATTGGTGTGCTCACGTCGGTGATAGGCGCCTATTATTACCTGCGTATTATCAAAGTGATGTATTTTGAGGAGGCAGGTGATGAAGTTCTTGACCCTGCAACGGACACCAGCCTGAACGTTCTCGCTATTGTGTCGACAAGCGCAATGTTGCTGTTCATCGTGCTGCCAGGGCCTTTGCTTGCCGCAGCAGATGCCGCTTCCAAGTCGATCACGGTATTGCATTCCAAATGACGCACCGTCCGCAACTCCCGCCGGCATTTAATATTATCGAACTGTCCACCGTGGGCAGCACGAACGAGCACATTAAGCAGCTCGCGCGGAGCGGATATCCCGCGTTTACCCTTGTGTGGGCGCATGAACAGACGGCAGGCAAGGGGAGGCAGGGCAATGGATGGACTTCCGTTCCCGGAAACCTCTATATGAGCTTGCTGCTGCGTCCAAACGCGACCGCATCCCAAACAGGGCAGTTGTCGTTCCTGGCTGCCGTTGCACTGGCTGAAACAGTGAAAGAGGTTGTCTCAAAGCCGGTGCAGATCAGTCTCAAGTGGCCAAACGATCTTCTGCTCAATGCCAGGAAAGCCGCGGGCATTTTGCTGGAAGCCGAGGAGGACTGGGTCGTCATGGGAATTGGCGTGAATGTTGCTGGTGCACCGGATGCTGCCGCGAGTCTTGCCGCGTTCGGATGCATGGAGGATGCGGGCGCTGTGCTTGGAAAGCTCGCCGTGCGGATAAAGAGTCTCTATGACAGCTGGACGCAAAAGGGTTTTGACCCTATTCGCGCTGAGTGGCTGCATTATGCGCATAATATTGGCAGCACGATACAAGTGCGTATGCCAAAGGAGTATTTTACCGGAAGGTTTGCCGGCATCGATGATTCAGGCGCCTTGGAACTTGAGATGCCAGGCGGCGAAAAGCGGGCTATCTGCTCTGGTGAGGTTTTTATAGGCTGATGGCATCGCTCGGTTTTAACATGGATCCGGAAGCGATCTACTGTGTGCCACTCGGGGGCTGCGGCGTCTTCGGTGCGAACATGACACTTTATGGTCATAAAGAGCAGTGGATCATGATCGACTGCGGAATGGGATTCGCGGACGAGACGATGCCGGGAGTCGATATATTGCTGCCCGATCCGGCCTTTGCAACGAGCCTCGGCAGCAAGCTGCTTGGGATATTTT
Organism: Patescibacteria group bacterium; assembly: GCA_035626855.1. Lineage (GTDB taxonomy): Bacteria > Pseudomonadota > Alphaproteobacteria > Micavibrionales > UBA2020 > JAPWJZ01. The sequence goes on along the minus strand of DASPMW010000211.1, from coordinate 40,290 downwards.
TCACGCACGGCCACGAAGATCATATTGGCGCGGTAGACCACTTGTGGCCTCGGCTTAAGGCGCCCTTGTATGCCACCAAGTTTACACTCGAACGGCTGCGACAGTCCTTAAGCGAGATGGCATGGGGTCACCAGGTTGCGGTTCATGAACTACCGCAGCAGGCGGAGCTGGAAATTGGTCCGTTTCATCTCCGTTTTATCCGCATGGCCCATTCCATCCCGGAAGCGCGCGCGGTTGTGGTGTCGGTCAAGAGCGTGGGGAACGTGCTCCATACGGGCGACTGGAAAATAGACGCTGATCCGATCATCGGCGACCTGACGGATGAAGCCGCTTTGCGTAAGCTCGGCGAGGAAGGTGTCCTTGCCGTCGTCGGGGACTCCACCAACGCGATGGTGCCTGGACATTCCGGGTCGGAGCGGGAAGTACAAAAAAATCTTGCCGACCTTTTCGGTGAATTTGATAACCAGATTGCAGTAACGTGCTTTGCAACGAATGTCGGACGGATTAAAAGCATCTACGAAGCAGCGCGTGCAAATGACCGCAGTGTATGTCTCGTCGGGCGCTCCCTGTGGAGCGTGGACGATGCTGCGCGCAAAAGCGGGTACTTGAAAGATGTGCCCCTGTTTCTCGACGACGAGGCCGCGCATATGCATGGCGGAGAAAACGTCGTTTATATCTGCACAGGCTCGCAGGGTGAGCCGCGCGCTGCCCTCGCACGTGTGTCAAATAATGATCATCCCGCAGTCAGATTGGGCGAGGGGGATGTAATGATTTTTTCCTCCCGCACCATTCCTGGAAATGACCGGGCCGTTGACCGCATTAAAAACCGGTTCCTGATCAACGGGGTGAATGTCATTACAGAACGGGACGCGCCGATCCACGTTTCGGGGCATCCATACCGGGAAGAACTAAAAAAACTTTATTCCTGGGTGAAGCCAAAGGCAGTCATTCCCGTGCATGGCGAGCATATGCAGCAGGAAAAACACGCGCAACTGGCGCAGGAATGCGGCGTGAACGAGACCTTCATCCCTGTAAACGGGGATGTCATAGAAATTACCAAGGAAGGACTTCGCCCCGTGGGCGAAGTGCAAAACGGGATCCTTGCGATTGAGGGTAATCGTATCGTTGCCGTCGATAACGAGGCAATACTGACCCGCAAGCGGATCATGTTCAATGGCAGTGCAATTGTTACTGTCGTTATGAACGACCGCGGAGCACTTATGGCCCCGCCACGCATTACCGCGCTAGGGCTTCTCGACGAGACGAGCGACCAGGACACGCCACATCTTGCAGCCGCAGAAGCAGAAGTTTCCAAAGCGCTGCAGAACATGCCGAAAAATATTCGGAATGATGACGACGCGGTCACCGAGCTTGTGCGGGTTACCGCCCGGCGGTTTTTCAGCGAACGCTTTGACCGGAAGCCGCAGACGCGTGTTCACCTGATCCGAGTGTAGCATGGACGTGGTGACGGCCCTGTTTATCTATCTTTTAATCTGGTGGGTCATGCTATTTGCCGTGCTGCCCTTGGGAGTCGAGCGTCATGCCGATGAAGGGGTCGGGCACGACGCCGGTGCGCCCCGTCAACCGCATCTCAAGAAGAAAATAATTCTTACATCGTTGCTGTCCGCGGGTTTGCTTCTGCTTATCCACCTGCTGATCGTGGCGGACGTTATCCGCTGGAGCGAATGGTTTCGGGGGCCCGGATGATCAAGGTCTTACTTACAGCAATCGCGATGGCACCGCTCTTGTTGCCCGTGAACGACACGGCGTCAATGCCTGCAGGCGTGGGCGATCCCCTTTGCCGGCGCGCTGTCGAATACCTCGAACCCCCGGGCGTCGCCTATGAGCCTGGCGTTGGTGTTTCCGGGAAGCCTGTGGTGGAGGCAGACATAAATAAATCTACTGTCGTCGCGCCCGAGCGCATTGAAGCTGTTATCACAGTCGACCTCGGAGGTTATCTGGGTCTCCTCGACGCGACTTCGACCGATGCCTCGCAGGGCGATACTGTGATCGGCGACCTCATCTATGAAAATGGCGAATTCACTTTCAACGGTGAGCCGTTGCAAGGAGAGTCAATTGCCGCTCTCCGAAGGCTTTGCACACACACCCAAGCGTCGGAAAATAACCATAATGATCATTGATTAATGCGGAGCGCTTCGCTAATTTTGTTGGGCGTCCATTCCCACCAATAGAGGCATATCCCATGGCCGAGCCTGCTAAAGCCTTGAAAAATTCCAAAACAGCCATCACGCCGACGCGGGACGAAAACTTTCCGGAGTGGTATCAGAACGTCATAAAGGCGGCCGATATGGCCGAAAACGCGCCGGTTCGCGGCTGCATGATCATCAAGCCCTATGGCTTCGCGGTCTGGGAAAATATCCAGAAGCATTTCGATCGCATGATCAAGGCGGAGGAGGTGCAAAATGCCTATTTCCCCCTTCTGATCCCGATGAGCTATATCGCGAAGGAGGCGGATCATATCGACGGTTTTGCCAAGGAATGCGCGATCGTCACGCATCACCGCCTCGCGAAGAACGACCAGGGTGAGTTGGGGCCTGATCCTGCCTCGGTTCTTACTGAGCCCCTCATCATCCGCCCGACCTCGGAGACGATCATCGGGGAGTCCATGCATAATTGGGTGCAGTCCTATCGCGACCTGCCACTCAAACTGAACCAGTGGTGCAATGTCATGCGGTGGGAAATGCGCCCGCGCATCTTCCTTCGGACATCCGAGTTCCTTTGGCAGGAGGGCCATAACGCCTTCGCAACAGCGGAAGAGGCGGACAGCGACGCGCGGCGGATGCTGGATGTGTATCGGGACTTCATCGAAAATTATCTTGCTGTACCGGTCATACCCGGTGCCAAAACCCCCGATGAGCGCTTCCCCGGCGCCATTGAGACTTACACCGTCGAAGCCTTCATGCAAGACGGCAAGGCATTGCAAAGCGCAACCTCACACAATCTTGGCCAGACTTTTGCGAAGTCGTCCGACATCAAATACCTGGACCGAGATGGAACGCAGAAGCTTGCCTGGACGACCTCCTGGGGAATGTCGACCCGCACTATTGGCGGGCTTATCATGACGCATGGCGATGATGATGGAATGATCATGCCGCCACGGGTCGCGCCTTATCAGGTCGTTATCCTCCCCTTCATCAATAACGACACGGACAAGGCGGGCATCCTTGAATTCTGCGACAAGGTTCAGAAGGAATTGCGCGCACAAGACATCACGGTGCAGGTGGATAAGTCGGACGCGCGGAGCTCCGATAAAATGTGGGCTGCGATCAAAAAAGGTGTTCCCGTTCGGCTTGAAATCGGTGCGCGCGAAATTGCCGAGGGCCAGCTCACCCTGACTCGTCGCGATCTTGGCAAAGACGGGAAAGTGAAAATAGGGGTTAACGAGGTGGCGCAGAAAATCGCCGAGGCCCTTGACGCAATGCAAAAGGACCTGCTTGAAAAGGGCCGCGCCCGCATGAACGGAATGGTCAAGAACGTAAACAGCCTTAAGGATGTCCGCGAATTCTTTGCGGCCGGCCAGACCGGCGGCCTCAAGCTCGACTACAACCTGATCCAGAATTCGGAAGAATTCGCCGCAATTAAAGGCGAGTTTGCCGTGACGACCCGCTGCCTGCCGTTCGAGGACGAGGGCAAAAAGGTTATCGTGTCGAAGGCTTATTAATGTCTTTTTCCTTCGAAAGAATGGTGGCTGGACGGTATTTGCGTTCGCGGCGGAAAGAAGGGTTTATTTCCGTCATCGCCGCCTTTTCCTTTCTGGGCATCATGCTGGGCGTCGCGACGCTAATCATCGTGATGTCAGTCATGAACGGCTTCCGCGATGAACTGATTGGAAAAATACTCGGGCTGAATGGCCACATCAACGTCTACGGTCTAAACGGCAAGCTTTATCCGTATCAGGAACTGGTAGCGGACTTACGCAAAGTCCGAGGTGTGACAAGCGCAACCCCGACGATCGAGGGCCAGGCTCTGATAAAAACGGAAGCAGGGGCATCCGGTGTCGTAGTGCGAGGACTGTTGCCTGAAGACTTCTATGCCAAGCCCATCATGTCAGGTAAAGGTGGCGAGGCCGACCCTGATAAAGCGGCGGGCATCACTGCGAAAATATCTGAAAGTAATTATTTTGGCGACGAGAATGCGTCGATCGGCGTGAGCATGGCGCAGCGGCTGCATCTTGATGTGGGCAGCAAGTTCTCCCTGATTGCGCCGACATGCAAATCAACGCCCTTCGGATGCATGCCCCGCACCCGTACCTTCACTGTCGGGTCGATCTTCGATGTCGGCATGTTTGAATACAACAACAGTTTCGTTTTTCTTCCGTTGCCCTACGCCCAAGCCTTTTTTGAGATGGGCGAAGGCGTCAATAGCATCGAAATTATGACCGAAGATACGCGACAAATTGCCCGCGTACAGCAATCTATCGAGGAAAAGCTTCTTGGCAACTATGGCATCGCGAATTGGCAGGCTAATAATGCCAGCCTTGCGAGCGCTTTGAACGTCGAGCGTAACGTGATGTTTCTCATTTTAACGCTCATCATCATCGTGGCCGCATTTAACATCATTTCCAGCCTGATCATGCTCGTAAAAGACAAGGGCCGAGATATCGCGATCCTCCGTACCATGGGCGCGACGCGCGGCATGATCGTGCGCATATTCCTTTACACCGGATCGCTGATTGGGGTCACTGGCACGTTGGCGGGTTCCGCGCTTGGTGTCGTGTTTTGCATGAACATCGAATCAATCCGGCACGCGGTCGAGCGTCTTATCGGCACGAAGCTTTTTCCCGGCGAGGTTTATTTCCTCTCGAAACTACCCGCTAAAATGGATGGCCAGGAAGTTGCGGTCGTGGTGGGCATGGCACTCCTGATCTCTTTCGCGGCTACCATTTATCCAGCATGGAAAGCCGCGCGGCTCGACCCGGTGGAGGCTTTGCGCCGTGAATAAGGTTATCGAGATACGGAATGTTACGCGGAGTTTCGAGCAAGGCGGGCATAAGCTCAACATCCTGAACGGGGTCAGCCTCGATATCGCGCGTGGTGAAGTCGTCGCCCTGCTTGGTCCCAGCGGTTCCGGCAAGACGACCCTCCTGCAGATCGCGGGATTGCTTGAAAATCCAACCAGCGGTGATGTGATCATCAACGGGCAGCGCGTCGAAAGCGAGGCCGATGAGTACCGGACAACCCTGCGCCGCACGCAAATCGGTTTTGTCTACCAGTTTCACCACCTGCTGTCAGACTTTACCGCGCTTGAAAACCTGCTTCTTCCCCAACTCGTAGCCGGAGTGTCGGCCAACGACGCGACCCTCCGGGCTAAGGAATTGCTGGAGAAGGTAGGGCTCAGCCACCGCGCAGATCACTTTCCCTCGCAGATGTCCGGGGGAGAACAACAACGCGTCGCCATCGCTCGCGGCCTGGTTAACAAGCCTGCCCTGCTGCTGGCCGATGAGCCGACCGGCAACCTTGATCCCAAGACCGCAGAGTCGGTGTTCCAGATGCTCATGGAAACGATTTCAGCTCTTCAAATCGGGGCTCTTATCGTGACGCATAATCATGAGCTCGCGCGACGGATGAACCGCGTGCTGGAGCTGAAAGAGGGCAGGGTTTAAAGCTTGAGCCGGCCGGCAGGTTTAGTAAAGGCGGCGACAGGCCGGTTAAAGACCCTGGCTACATCATTTTCTGTGACCGCCGAATATTCGGCCGCTATGCTTACCAGGGCGCGCTGAAGTTTCTTCAGCGCCTCCGCGTCTTCTTTGAAATCATAGGCCTTGCCGGGTATGACCGTCGTCGTTTTGCTGCCGCCATTGTCGGTGCTATTGCGGCCCCCTTCGACAGTTACGTTAAAGTCTGACACATAGAGTCTGCAAACATCTTCCTTGCCAATCTTGCTCGCAACGGCGAAGAGGCGCTGCGCAGACCCGATCGAAATATAACCGTAAGCGTCTATTGTTCCGGAGTTGCCGCCCGATGGCTTGCTTGTGACATACATCATGTCATAGGCGTTGGAATGTCCGCCCGGCATGACCTTGATGCTTGCTTCAATGCCGGCTTCCTGAAAGAAACCAATTGTCTCACTTAAGTCCTTAAGGATGGAAGAGACGCCGCGGCTTTGCAATTGCTCCCGCTGCTTGTCGAGAGCCTCGGCAAAGGCGCTTCGCAGCTCGCCAGGTGTCATCGGCTCCGGGCGAGGCATGTCTAGTTTTTCGGTTTGAAGGCGGGAGCGATTTTGAGCAGGGATTTTGTGCCCGCAGCGGTCGCCGGTGCGTCGTATTCGCGCAAGGCGTCTTTCGCCGAAAGGGCTGCCGTGGTCTCGGCAATAGCTGTCATAAATTTCACAACGTCGCCGTCCTGGCTGAGGTCATAGCTATTGTATTTCGGGTCGTCCCGCAGGATTTTAAGCGTGCCGCCGGAAGAGCGCTCGGTGCGGTACCAGAATTCATCGCTGTCGAGGAATTGGATGACGGCCTGCGGCTTGTTGAGGTTTTCTGTGTAAGTTACGATCTTGCTTTCTTCCTGCACCCAGACAAGAAATCGCGCATCGTAAATGCTTAATACGCCATATAGCGCGTTATTATCTGACCCGGCCCGGTTCATGAGCTTGTACTCACGCAACTTGTCGAAGCTAGCAAGCTCGAACCCGACCTGATCCATACCCGCGCCTTGAAATTTCGTCACAAGCTCGTTCAGCTTCGCGAGTGCCGGCTTAAAGGGGAGAAGCGCTTCACGTGCATTAGCAGCAAGTGCCCTGAATGTTTTGGAAAGGCTCGCGGCTGAGCTATCCTGTAAAACGGTTTCGTCTGCCGGTGGTGTCTCATTCGTCACTGCGCCGTCTGCCATGCTGCAACCTTATGATTTTTTCTTAACCGCACTATTTAGGTCAGGAGCAGAGTTTATGCGAGCGGACCACGTTATGTCAAGTAAGGATTCGTCATAAAATGCGCTTGAATTTCAAAGGCTTTGGGCGCAAATCTTAGTCTTCAAGAAGTATAGCAATGTCCGACAACAAAGTTCAGTTCATCCATCTTCGCGTTCATTCCGCCTATTCGCTGGCGGAGGGTGCAATCAAGCTCAAGGATCTTGTGCCGCTGACAAAGCGTCTCGGCATGCCTGCGGTCGCTGTAACAGACACCGGTAATCTTTTTGGCGCCCTGGAATTCTCACTGACGGCCTCCAAAGAAGGCGTTCAGCCTATCATCGGCTGCCAATTGTGGGTCGAGCGTCCTGACCAACTGGACCAGAAAAACAAAAAGCCGGAAATGCCAGACCAATTGGTTCTGCTTGTCATGAACGAGCAGGGATATATGAACTTGATGAAGCTGACTTCCAACAGCTTCCTGAACCCGCTACCTCATACCGAGAAACCGGCTGTCAGCTGGGCAGACCTGGAAACCTATAGCGAAGGGCTCATTTGTCTCACTGCGGGCGTTAAAGGCGCGGTCGGCCGTATGCTGATCGAGGGACGTCCCTCGGAGGCGGAAAAAATCCTCAGCCAATTGCGGGCCATTTACGGCGACAGACTCTATGTCGAACTGGAGCGGCATGGCACGGCCGATGAGGTCGGCATCGAGGACGGCTTGTTGGACTTTGCTTATAAATACAATCTCCCCATCGTTGCTACAAATAACTGTTTTTTCGCCGATCCGGATATGTACGAAGCGCATGACGCGCTCCTCTGCATTGCCGAGAGCGCCTATGTGCAGGATGGAAACCGGCGCAAGGCGACCACCGAGCATTATTTCAAGTCCGGTGAACAGATGGTCGAATTGTTCAAGGATCTGCCGGAGGCGGTGGAAAATACGGTTGTGATCGCCAAGCGCTGCGCCTTCATGTTGAAGGAAGTCAAGCCGATGCTGCCGCGATTTGCTACAGACCCCGGTAAGACCGAAGAACAGGAGCTGCGCGAACGCACCGCAGCCGGACTAGAGTGGCGCCTCAATAACTATGTCTTTCGCGAAACCTGGGACGATGAGAAGCGCAAGGACGTGCGCGAACAATATGTCGCGCGCATGAATTATGAACTCGACGTCCTGATCAAGATGGGCTTCGCAGGTTACTTTCTCATCGTCTCGGATTTCATCCAGTGGGCAAAAGATCATGATATTCCGGTAGGACCGGGGCGCGGGTCAGGAGCGGGTTCGGTCGTCGCCTGGGCGACCAAGATCACCGACTTGGATCCCATTGAAATGGCACTGCTGTTCGAACGCTTCCTGAATCCCGAGCGTGTCTCGATGCCGGATTTCGACGTGGATTTCTGTCAGGAACGGCGTGAAGAAGTCATAAATTACGTCCGCGATAAATACGGTCATGATAGTGTCGCGCAGATCATCACCTTTGGTAAGCTCCAGGCACGCGCGGTGGTGCGTGATGTAGGGCGCGTGCTTCAGATGCCTTATGGCCAGGTCGATAAAGTCGCAAAGCTGGTGCCGCAAAATCCTGCCAATCCCATCAGCCTCGAAGATGCCCTGGAATCCGAGCCGCTACTTCGGGAGGCGCGCGATACCGATGACCAGGTACGCAAGCTGATCGATGTCGCACTGAAGCTGGAGGGCCTTTATCGTCACGCCTCGACCCATGCCGCCGGCGTCGTAATTGGGGACAAACCGCTGGACCAGATCGTGCCGCTTTATCGCGATCCGGGAGCCACGATCGCCGCAACGCAGTTCAACATGAAGGATGTGGAGAAGGCTGGACTGGTCAAGTTCGACTTCCTCGGCCTCAAGACCCTCACCGTCGTCAAAGATGCGATCCGTATGATCCGCGAAACGACGGGGATTGAACTGGACCCGCTTAAATTCCCCCTGGATGATAAAGATACATACAAGCTGCTGGCCAAGGGCGATTGTTCCGCGGTCTTCCAGCTTGAAAGCGCCGGCATGCGCGATCTTTGCAAGCAGATGAACGTCAAGAACTTTGACGAGATCATCGCTATCGTGGCGCTGTTCCGCCCGGGCCCGATGGAGAACATCCCGAAATACATCGCCAACCTTTCGGGCAAGGAAGAGATTGAGTACATGCACCCGCTGCTGGAGCCGGTACTCAAGGACACATATGGCGTCATGATCTACCAGGAACAGGTCATGGCGGCGGCGCAGGTATTGGCGGGTTACACGCTGGGCGGCGCTGACCTGCTGCGTCGCGCAATGGGTAAAAAGATCAAGGCGGAGATGGACGCGCAGCGCGCGATTTTCGTAGACGGATGCGCGAAGGCGCATAACATTCCGAACGACATGGCCAGCGGCATTTTCGACCAGATTGCGAAATTCGCGGACTATGGCTTCAATAAAGCCCACTCCGCCGTCTATGCCCATATCGCGTTCCAGACCGCTTACCTCAAGGCGCATTACCCTGTTGAGTTCATGGCAGCTACCATGACCCAGGATATGAGCCTGACGGACAAGCTTGCCGTACTGCGGCAAGAGCTTAATCGCATGAAAATCACGCTGCTGCCGCCGGACGTGAACAAGTCGCTTCCGCGCTTCTCGGTCGAGCTGTTGCCGGACGGAAAAAAGGCGATCCGTTACGCGCTTGCCGCGCTCAAAGGCGTCGGCGAAGAGGCCATGAAGCGCGTTGTCGCGGAGCGCAATGAAAACGGTCCCTTTAAAAACGTGTATGACTTCGCGCGCCGGCTGGATGCGAAAATCATTAACAAGCGCCAGATGGAATCCCTCGCGGCATCCGGCGCCTTCGATGCCATGCATGATAACCGCGCCGAGATGCTGGGTTCGTGCGAAACCTTGCTGCGGTATGCCGCCGCCTGTGCTGAAGAGAAATCGAGCGGGCAGGTGAGCCTGTTCGGCGGCGCGGGGAACGAGTTGCCGGAGCCGCCACTTGCCAAGGCGGATAAGTGGGAACCGCTGGAAAAACTGCGCCATGAATTTGACGCTGTTGGCTTTTACCTCTCCGCGCACCCGCTCGACAACATGACCACGCAGTTGGAACGGCTGCGTGTCATACCTTCAGTGCGGGTTCAGGAAGCCCTCAATGCGAGCCCCAGTAACCGTCTGCGTATGGCTGGCATCGTCGTGCGTAAACAAGAGCGCACATCCCAGAAAGGCAACCGCTTCGCCTTTGTTTCTGTTTCTGACCCGTATGGCGTCTTTGAGATGATGGTTTTCTCGGATACGCTGAACGCGAGCCGGGAGTTACTCGAGGCCGGCACGCCAATCCTGTTATCGGTGGATGTGGACAAAAAGCCGGATTCCGATGAGCTGCGATACCTTGCGCAGACGATTGAGCCATTGACCGTCGCTGTGCAAAACGTAACATCTCAAATTCATATTCAGGTCGACCGGCCTGCCGCTCTCGCCAGCATACGAAACGTCCTGTCGCAGGCAGGGCAGGGCAAAGTAAAGGTGCATCTCATTATGGACGCCGGCAGCGGTCGCGAGGCAACGCTGGAAGTGCCGGGTAGCTGGAACGTCCGCGAGGATATTCCCCGTCAATTGCGCGCCATTGGCGGCGTCAGCGATGTCCGCGAACTTTAAGGCATTGACATAATCCGTTAAGGCGTCTAGATTAAGTATTCAAACCGGCTCTGAGCCGGAGGAATTCATGCGCAGCTTACGAAACCTGAAATCTCTTGGCGCTATACAGAGCGCCTGGGCCCGCCTCAAATTTCCGCCCAACCCCGCTGTGTCCAATCCCGAGACGCGAGCCGAGATTTCTGCGGATTTCCCTGGCAGCATTTCCCCCTACAGCGCGGATGCCGCGAAAAAACTGATCGAGCAGCAACTGGAAAAGCGCTCTCTCACGCTGAAAGATGTCGAGCGCATCAATATCGTTTATCCACAAAAACATCCCGGACTTTTTCCCAAGCATCGTAACAGCGCGTTCGAGCGCGCAGTTGCATTCCAGGAGCGTTTGCAAGAGAAGGCGCCGGACGTCCATTGGGTTCTGGCGGATCATATCGTCGAGCGTCATCGTCTCGGACGCTCTGAAAATCAAAGCAGCTTCTACGCGCTAACGGCAAGGCAGCAATATGATCTCTACAGCAATGCAAAACCGTCATCTTTACCCGACGGAGAATTTTTCGTGATCGTCGATAATACCATCGAGCAGGGCACGACGATTGCAAACCTCCTGACCTTTCTGAAGCACAACGGCGGGGATGTGCTGATGGTGCAGGGCGACCGCCACGCGCCAATCGCACAACAAGTCGCTAATGGTAATCCTGTGTTCGAGCTCGGTGCGCCCTTCAATGACGTTGCGCGTAATACAGGTCGCTTGCCGGCGCTGGCCGTTGCGTTTTCCCGATCCGCGGCGAAGGACCGTGTGGATATCGAGCCCAACGAAGCAATAGCCGCCTTTGACCTTGCCTTGAACGGGCACGGCAACAGCGTGTTTGCGATGACAGATGGCGAAGCTCTTCACCTTCTTCAGGAGTTAAAAGAAGGGCAGGAGTCTTTCCTCCCCTTGATACAGAAGCTTCAGGCGACCAAACCGGCGCTAAAAAGTCGGGCCTATAAAGTCTGACGTCGGTCTGGTTCCAAAGCCCCGTTTTGCGACAGTCATGCCCTGATTAAAGGCGGTACCAAGCGCGCCCTTGATGCGAGAGAGTTTCTTCTTGGCAAAATCCTGCTCAGGTGGCGCCATCGTCGTCTCCCCGCGCCGGACCTGTTCTTTCTCGTAATGACCCTTCAGGGCTGTGCAGATCCGGTTACTGAGGAAAGATTTCACGGCGGAACTTGCTCCCATAAAGGCAGCCGACAAGCCCAGCTTGGCGCTCGCGCCGGTGCCAAGAAGCGCGGCCGCTGAAACGCCGGCGGCCGCAACGCCGAGAGCAGCGACGCAGCACACTCCCGCAATAAGAGCGCCGCGGCTGGCCCACTTTACGCGGGTATCAAGCTGGGCCGGGGTAAGACCGCTTGTATCCTTCATTTTCCGATATTTGTCTTTTATAACCCTGAACATAGCCTATCCTAACCGGTCATGCGGCGGCGGCACAGAAGCCTTTTCACCGATCTGCTCCCTAACTTGATTTTGGGGTAAAACGGCTCTGCTTTCCTTTAACATATTGAAAATTGGCGGGAATCCCTTATCTCTTTGAAGCGGTAACGGGTGGGGATACCAATCCATGTGGGATGAACTGGTGCAAACCCCGCTATTTGCTTGCAATGGCATGGAAATGCCTGTAAAAACGCCACTACTTGAGACAGCCAAAGGATGGTCCTGCGGCTGAGACTAAAATCACATGCGGATCTTTGAGGTTGTTTCGGCAACCGCTTCGGTGCCCCGAGTAGGGGCTTGCATCCGCAGAGGCATAACCGGGAAAGGATAAAACCCAATGACGATGCCCTCTTTCACTATGCGCCAGCTTCTCGAAGCAGGCGTCCACTTCGGCCACAACACCCGCCGCTGGAACCCTAAAATGAAGCCGTATATTTATGGCGATCGTAACAAGGTTCATATCATCAACCTCGAACTGACCGTTCCGATGCTGCATACCGCGCTGAAAAGCGTGCGCGACATCGTCGCAAACCGCGGCCGCGTCCTGTTCGTCGGCACTAAGCGCCAGGCGTCTGATAAAATCGCCGAAACCGCAAAGCGTTGCGGCCAGTACTACGTCAACTACCGCTGGCTCGGCGGCATGCTCACCAACTGGAACACCATCTCCAACTCGATCAAGCGCCTGCGCACCGTCGACGAGATGCTGAACAACCCTGAAGTGAAGCACGGCCTCACCAAGAAAGAACAGCTGAACCTCGCGCGCGAAAAAGAAAAACTCGAAAAGGCGCTTGGCGGCATCAAGGACATGGGCGGCCTGCCTGATGCAATGGTCGTCATCGATGTGATGAAGGAAGCGAACGCGATCACCGAAGCAAAACGCCTCGGCATTCCTGTGTTCGGCGTGGTCGATACGAACTGCGATCCCGACAACGTGGATTTCCTCATCCCCGGCAACGATGACGCGACCCGCGCCATCAACTTGTACTGCGACCTCTTTGCTGAAGCCGTTCTCGATGGTCTGCAGGCTGAAGTGACCGCTTCGGGCGTCGATACCGGCGCCTCTGCGAACCCGGCCCAGGAAGATCTCGGCTCGAACGACGTCGCCGAAGTCAAAGCCGCAGCTGCCGGCTAATCCGATACCTTCCGCCCTCCTCCTTAATGGAGGAGGGCGGAGGATTCCGATCCTAATCAAATAATAAAAAAACCGATCAAGGGGAATTTGAATGACCGAAATTACCGCCAAGCTCGTGCAGGAGCTCCGTGAGAAAAGCGGCGCCGGCATGATGGACTGCAAAAAAGCGCTCGTCGAAACCAAAGGTGACGTTGAAGCGGCAATGGATTTCCTGCGCAAAAAAGGCCTCGCCTCCGCCGCCAAAAAATCCGGCCGAGCGGCATCTGAAGGCCTCGTTTCCGTCGCCGCAGATGGCACCTTCGCCGTCGCAATCGAACTCAACGCCGAAACAGACTTCGTTGCCCGCAACGAGCAGTTCCAGAAACTCCTGAACGATGTGACCGACCTTGCCCTTAAAAACAAGATCGAGACGATCGATGCGCTGAAAGCTGCGAAGCTGGGCGATAAAACAGTAGAAGCAACTGTCACCGACCTTATCGCGAGCATCGGCGAGAACATGAACCTGCGCCGCATGCAGGCACTCTCCGTGAAGGACGGCGTCGTTGCAAGCTACGTGCACAACCAGATCATCCCCGGCCGCGGCAAGATCGGCGTGCTCGTTGCCCTGGAATCGACCGGCAGCAAGGAAAAACTGTCTGCTCTCGGCCGCCAGCTTGCAATGCACATCGCTGCATCGCGCCCTGAAGCGCTGACCTTGGATGCGATGGATAAAGACACAGTCGCCCGCGAGCGCGCTATCCATGCGGATAAGGCATCGAAAAGCGGTAAGCCCGCGGAGATCGTCGAGAAAATGGTCGATGGATCGATGCGTAAATACTATGAACAGGTTGTTCTGATGGAGCAGACCTTTATCATTGATGGCCAGACCAAAATTTCCGGCGTACTGCAAAATGCCGAAAAAGAAGCAGGCGCGCCCGTGAAGCTTTCCGGCTTTGTCCGCTACGAACTGGGTGAAGGCGTCGAGAAAAAAGTCGACGACTTCGCGGAAGAAGTTGCCAAAATGGCAGCTGGCTAAAGAATACGAGCTCCCGCCCTGCCCCTGTCCCCTGGGGGCGGGGACGGGGCGGGAGCTTCACTATCTGCTTTTCCACACCGTCGATCAGATTTCAGGGGTCAGTCAAATGTTCAAGCCGCGATTCAAGCGCGTTCTTCTCAAGATATCAGGCGAAGCCCTGATGGGGGGCGGCGAATACGGCATTGACACCGACACCGTCAACCGGGTTGCGCAGGACGTCAAGGATGCGCTGAAGCTGGGTGTGCAGGTTTGCCTTGTCATCGGCGGCGGCAATATTTTCCGCGGTGTTTCAGGCGCCGCTGTCGGCATGGACCGGGCGTCGGCCGATTACATGGGCATGCTCGCCACGGTGATCAATTCCCTCGCCATGCAGAACGCGCTCGAAAAACTCGGCGTGGATACACGTGTGCAGTCGGCGATCCCCATGGATACAGTTTGTGAACCCTACATCCGCCGCCGCGCGATCCGCCATATCGAAAAAGGCCGTGTTGTGATTTTCGGCGCGGGCACCGGCAATCCGTTCTTCACGACAGACACCGCTGCTGCGCTGCGCGCGTCCGAAATGGGTTGCGATGCGCTGCTCAAAGGCACGAAAGTGGATGGGGTTTACACTGCCGATCCCGCGAAAGACCGCACCGCAACGAAGTTTGATACCCTCACATACCTTGAAGTGCTTTCGAAGGACCTCGGCGTCATGGACGCTTCCGCGATTTCGCTCGCGCGGGAAAGCAACATTCCCGTCATCGTGTTCTCTATCAAGCAGCCCGGCGCGTTCGCGCAGCTCATGCAGGGCAAGGGCGCATGCACCATCGTAACCGAAAAGGAAGTCGTCAATGGCTGACATCAATCTGGCTGATCTCGAGCGCCGCATGGGCGCCGCACATGAAAATTATTCCAAGGAACTTGGCAGCCTGCGCACGGGCCGCGCTTCCGCAAACCTCCTGGATTCCGTTCAGGTTGAGGTTTACGGCGCGAAAATGCCGCTGAACCAGGTTGCCAGCGTCTCGGTCGGCGAAGCCCGCCTGTTGAACGTTCAGGTCTGGGATGCCAATAACACCAAGGCCGTTGAAAAGGCTATCGCCAGCGCTGGCCTTGGCCTCAACCCCCAGCCTTCGGGTTCTCTTATTCGCGTGCCTCTGCCGGGCCTCACGGAAGAGCGCCGCGCTGAGCTTGCAAAGGTTGCCGCCAAATATGCTGAAGCGGCTCGCGTCGCCGTCCGCAACATTCGCCGCGAAGGCATGGACACAGCCAAGAAGATGAAGACGGAAGGCAAGCTATCTGAAGACGCGCTGAAAACGAACGAAGAAAAAATCCAGAAGATGACGGATACCTGGATCAAGAAGATCGATGAAAGCCTCGCCCACAAGGAAACCGAGATCAAGCAGGTCTGATCCCGAAACGATGACACAGGCCGTCCCCCAGCTTTCGCCGCTGCCACAGCATGTTGCCATCATCATGGATGGCAACGGCAGATGGGCCACGGCACGGGGTTTAAGCCGCACTGAAGGGCATAAAAAGGGCGCAGAGGCTGCGCAGCGCGCCGTTGACGCAGCCCGGGAGATCGGTATCCCGTACATTACGCTATTCAGTTTTTCCTCCGAAAACTGGAACCGTCCTCCCGCCGAGATCGAGGACCTCATGAACCTCCTTCGTTATTACCTCACGAAGGAAATGTCGGAGATGAAGAAAAACGGCGCGCGGCTGATGGTCATTGGCGACCGGACGCGCCTGCCAGCCGATATCGTCGATCTCATCCGCAACATCGAAGACGACACCAAAGCGAATACGCGGATAACGGTTGTCATTGCTCTTTCCTATGGCGGCCGCCAGGACATTGTTTTCGCCGCCCGCGAACTCGCGCGTCAAGCGAAGGCCGACGTTGTTGATATTGAAAAAATTGACGAGGATTTTTTCTCGCGTTACCTGATGACGCGCGGCATACCTGATCCCGACCTGATGATCCGCACCAGCGGCGAGTCGCGTATCAGCAACTTCCTCATGTGGCAGCTTGCCTATGCGGAACTTTTCTTCACTAACACGCTCTGGCCGGATTTCAGCCGCAAGGACATGGAAGAAGCTGTGGCGTTTTTCAATGGTCGCGACCGCCGCTATGGTGGCTTGTCGCGCAAAGCGGGGGAATGATGACGTCAGCCGTGAAGATCGACAGCTCTCTCAAGACACGCATCCGCTCGGCGCTGATCTTCGCGCCGTTGGTCCTGCTGGTGATATATATCGGCGGACCTGCTTTCGCGGTGATGATGGCGGCAGGGGCCGGGGTCGGCGCTTGGGAGTGGACGCGTATGGTCACTACGGGTCAGCATCCACCCCGCCGCCTTGCGCATGTTGCAGCCGCCTTGACAGGCATTGGAACGGCAAGCGCGGGAGTCTTTGCAAGCCCGTTTCCGGCCTTTTGCTTCCTGATTTCGCTCTGCGTCCTCGTACTTGCCTATGACGTCGCGAAGAAAGGCCCCAAACCGGGCCTTATGTTTTTCGGCCTCGTTTATGTGGGCTTTTCGATGATCCTTATGATCTGGCTGCGCAATGCGCATGGCAATGCCCAGGGCCTCTATCATATGCTCACGCTGCTTTTCATCGTCTGGGCGAGCGATTGCTTCGCGTATTTTACCGGACGAACCCTGGGCGGACCTAAACTTGCGCCGAAAATCAGTCCGAAGAAAACCTGGTCGGGTTTCTTCGGCTCTAGCGTAGGCGCTGGCGTGGTTGCAGCACTGGTCGCTTGCCCGGCACTGCTCGACAAGTTTGGCGTACATACGCTCGGCCAGTGGGGCTATGCCGGATATTTTGCCCTGGGTTTCGTGCTGGCCATGTTCGGCCAGGCAGGTGACCTGTTTATTTCAATTTATAAGCGCCGCTTCGGCATCAAGGATACAGGCACGCTCATTCCGGGACACGGCGGTATCCTCGATCGTATCGACGCCCTGTTGCTGGTGGCGCTTCTATTCGGCGTCCTCGCCGGCATCGTCGGTGCCTGATTATGGAGCAGGCTGCGGATATTAACCCACAGCCCCAGCCGCGCAGCGTCAGCATCCTCGGCTCCACCGGTTCAATCGGGAAGAGTACGATCGACCTTTTGATGGGGCACCGCGAAAAATTCCGCGTTCGCGCGCTGACTGCCAATAAGAATGTCGCACTTCTCGCGGAGCAGGCGCGAGCCCTCCAGTCTGAGGTTGCAGTCGTCGCCGACGAAGCTTCTTATCTTGCACTTAAAGCCGCGCTTTCCGGAACAGGCATTCGCGTGGCTGCCGGTTCCGAAGCGGTCCTGGAAGCTGCAAGCCACCCCGCGGACTGGGTGATGGCGGCGATCGTCGGGTCAGCCGGCGTGGAAGCGACTTTGGCGGCCATAAGGCAGGGCAGGACTGTCGCGCTTGCGAACAAGGAAGCGCTTGTCTGCGCGGGGCCGTTCATGATGGACGCCGTCGCGAAGTCCGGGGCGACCCTTCTGCCGGTCGATAGTGAACATAATGCTGTCTTTCAGGTCTTCGATCCCGTCAGGCGGGAGGGGATCCGGCGCATCATCCTGACGGCTTCGGGCGGCCCTTTCCTGCGCAGAAGCCGTGAGAGCCTTCACGATGTGACACCCGCAGAAGCCATAAGACACCCCAACTGGTCGATGGGGGCCAAAATATCCGTCGATAGTGCGACGATGATGAATAAGTCTTTGGAAATTATCGAGGCGTCCTATCTTTTTAATCTGCCATCAGAACAAATCGACGTGATGATCCACCCCCAGTCGCTGGTTCATTCAATGGTTGAGTACATTGATGGAAGTATATTGTCTCAAATGGGCGCGCCCGACATGCGCACCCCCATTGCGCATACCCTGGCGTGGCCGGCGCGTCTGCGCACGATGGGGGACCGTCTGGATTTAACGCAGAAAATGAGCTTCGAATTCGAACCAATTGACACCGAACGCTTTTATGCCGTAAATATCGCGCGTAACGCTTTGAAGGCCGGTATAGGTTATCCCACCGTGCTCAATGCGGCAAATGAGGTCGCCGTGGACGCTTTTCTGCGCGGGGTAATCAGGTTTACCGCGATTGAAAATGTTTCCGATAAGGTCTTGCAAACCATTAAAATTAAAGCCATATCAGGGATTACCGACATCTTTTCCCTCGATGCCGAAGCGCGCGCTATTGCAGCCGCCGTGATTCAGGCGGTAAAATAGAAAGAAAAGGCGTCAAAGCCAACGGCAGATGGGGGATATCCATGGAAATGTTAAATAAATTGTTGTCGACTCCTTTTGACTTCATCAAGGATTACGGCGGACCGTTTATTTTCGTGCTGGCTGTGCTGGTCTTCATTCATGAATGGGGACATTATATTATCGCCCGCCTCTGCGGCGTGAAGATCGAGAAATTTTCGATCGGTTTCGGCCGCGAAATCTGGGGCCGCAACGATAAGCACGGGACCCGCTGGAAAATTTGCATGATCCCGTTGGGCGGCTATGTACAGATGTTCGGCGATAGTGATCCCTCGAGCGCGGGCCATGCCGAAGGCGTGAAGGAGGGCGATACCGTCCGCTCCTACACCGAACAGGAAAAGAAAGTCGCGTTTTACACCCAGCCGCTTTGGAAGCGCGCCGCGATTGTATTCGCAGGACCAGCGATCAATTACATCTTTGCCATCTTCGTGCTTTCGGCGCTGTTTATGACGCAGGGCCAGCCTTATATGCCCCCCGTTGCGGCAAAGGTTGTGGAGCCCTCGGCCGCGTTTGACGCAGGCATTCGCCCCGATGACAAGATCGTCAGCATCAATGGCGAGGAAATCACTCGCTTCCAGGACCTCCGCCCGATTACGGATATGAATATCGGTAAGGAAATGGAAGTGAAAATCGTTCATTCCCTTGGGCCGGAGAAGGGCTGGGACGACGCCAATCCTGTAATGCTTAAGATAACCCCGCGCAAGATCGTCAAGGAAGACCGCTTCGGTTTCCGGCATGAGGTCGGCATGATGGGCATCGTCAGCCCGGAATCCGCGTTTGAAATGCAAAAGCACGGATTCTTCTCGAGCATCTTTGCGGCGCTCGGCGAAACGTGGCGCATCACCACGATGACGCTGAAGGCACTGGGCCAAATGATCATCGGCACGCGCTCGACCGACGAACTCGGCGGCATCCTCCGCATCGGTGCCTATGCCGGCGACTTTGCGTCGCAGGGCATTATCGCTTTCATCACCTTTGCCGCTCTGCTGTCGATTAATCTCGGCCTCATTAACCTGCTGCCGATCCCGTTGCTCGACGGTGGCCACCTCGCTATGTACGCTATGGAAATGGTGCGTGGCAAGCCGCTGAGCATGCAGGTGCAGGAATATGCATTAAGGGTTGGTTTAGTTTTCTTACTTGGTATTATGTTCCTGGCAACGTGGAATGATCTTGTGCAGCTCAAGGTCGTCGATTATGTTGTCAAACTAATCTCATAAAAATAACAAGAACATACCAAGACCCGAAGCGCACAGTTGATGATCACAAGGCTAAGCTCCTCACAACGTCTTATGGCGGTGTTCTGCATCGCCATTTTCTTTTCGGTGGCGATGTACGCCGCGAAGGCCCATGCCGAGCGCATCACGCAGATCCGCGTGGAGGGTGCCCAGCGTATCGAGCCTGCAACGATCCTCACCTATATGAATTTGCAGGCGGGCGACGAATTTGATTCCGACCGCCTCGATACTTCCCTCAAAAACCTGTTCGGCACCGGCCTTTTCGCCGACGTGTCATTTTTCCAGGAGGGGAGTGATCTGGTCGTTGTTGTGGTCGAAAACCCGATCATCAACGAGATCGCCTTCGAGGGGAACAAGAAGGTCAAGGACGCCGATCTGCAGAACGAGATTTCGCTGCACCCACGTGAAGTCCTGACCCGCACCAAAATACAACAGGATGTCGAGCGCCTGCAGGAGGTCTACCGTATCGGCGGCCGCTTTTCCGCCGACGTCCAGCCGAAGATTATCAAGCGGGACCAGAACCGCGTTGATCTCGTTTACGAAATCAACGAGGGTCCCCAAACGCTTATCTCACGGATGAGCTTTATCGGCAACAAACGCTATGACGACAGCAAGCTGCAGAAAGTGGTCCGCAGCAAGGAAGACCGCTGGTGGCGGTTCTGGTCGGGCGACGACAAGTATGACCCGGACCGTCTCGCTTACGACCGCGAACTGCTGCGCAAATTCTATCTCGATCACGGCTATGCGGATTTCCGTGTGGATAGCGCCATTGCAGAGCTGTCCCCGGACCGCCGGAATTTCTTCGTCACATATACGCTGGACGAAGGCGAACGTTATCGCGTCGGCAAGATCAATCTTGTCAGCAACGTGCCGTCGCTGGAGACGAAGGGCTACAAGGAATACGTCACTTTCAAGGAAGAAGACTGGTACAAGGCGAGCGAGCTCGACAAGACAATTTCCAAACTAACGACCGCGCTCGAGGCACATCAGTTCTCCTTTATTGACATTCGCCCCTCCGTTGAGCGCAACCGTGAAAAACATACGATCGACGTTACCTTTACCTTTAATGAAGCGGCGAAAGTATTCGTCGAGAATATTAACATCACCGGCAACGTACGCACGATTGACGAAGTGATCCGCCGCGAGCTTGCCCTTTCCGAAGGCGACCCCTTCAACCTCGCAAAGCTGAAAAAGTCCGAGCAAAATCTAAAGGAACTGGCGTTCTTTGAAACCGCGACCGCAAAACCCGTGCCCGGAAGCTCGCCCGACAAAACAAACATCGACGTGACGGTCGAAGAAAAATCGACTGGCGAATTGTCCCTCGGCGCCGGTTTCTCGACCACGGACGGCGCACTCGGAAACTTCAGTGTCCGCGAGAAAAACTTCCTCGGCAAAGGGCAGGACCTTTCCTTCTCTACCACGCTCGCTGCAAAGCGCACGGAGTTCGATATCAGCTTTACCGAGCCGTACTTCATGAAGCGAGACCTGTCCGCAGGGTTTGACCTGTTCCACACGACGCGCGACTACCAGGACGAGAGTTCGTATGACAGCAAGCGTAGCGGCGGTGCGTTGCGCCTGGGCTACCCGCTGGCAGATAAATGGCGCCAGAATCTCAGCTACTATTTTGCCGCGAATGAGATCACCAACGTCCCGACAACCGCCTCGATCTATATTCAACAGCAGGAGGGCAAGCGCTCGACTTCTGCCGTGACGCAGCGCATCACCTACGATGGCACCGACAGTAAGCTCGATCCGACCGAAGGACTGATCGCTCGTTTTGACACCGAAGTCGCCGGTCTGGGCGGCTCCGCGCAGTACGGCAAGGTAAAGCTTGGCGGCAGCTATTATTACCCCGTCGTTGACAAGTGGGTCCTCAGCTTGCTGGGAGAAACCGGATATATCAAGGCTTGGGGCGGCGATACGGTTCGCATCAATGAACGTTTCTATCTCGGCGGTAACAACCTGCGCGGCTTTGCCAGCGCTGGCGTGGGGCCCAGGGATATCACGACAAATGACGCGCTCGGAGGCAACCACTTCTATCGCGGTTCCCTTGAACTGGAATTCCCCTCTGGCCTGCCGGAAGACCTTGGAGTCCGCGTTCACGTATTCAGTGATTTCGGCTCGCTGGGCGGCCTTGACGTAACAGGCCCCGGCATCGTCGATCAGGACAGTCTCCGGGTTTCCGCCGGCGCAGGTGTTTCCTGGAAATCGCCGCTTGGTCCCGTGCGCGCAGATCTTGCGACCGCGATTGCGAAGGAAGACTATGATGAAACGGAAATTTTCCAATTTGCCTTCGGCACCAGGTTCTAAATCCAGGAGTTATCCATGAAGCCAGTTAAGTTCTTTTTCGCCGTCGCCGCATGCGTCGTCGCGCTTTCCAGCGCGGCTATGGCGGATGTGAAACCCATTACCTACGCGATTGTCGACATGAACCGCGTGATGCGCGAAGCGACCGCGGCTGAGGGCGTCCGCAGTGAACTGACGGCCAAGAGCAAGCAATTCCACCTCGAACTCGAAAAACTCGACAAGGACCTGCGCGCTGACAAGGAAGGCCTTGTTAAAGCGAAGGACAGCCTGCCCCCGGCGGATTTCGAAAAGAAGCTGAAGGCTTTTCAGGAAAAATCCGATAACGCCGAGCGCCTGTTGCAGGAGCGTCGCAAAACGCTCGATTTTGCGAGCAACTCCTCGCGCAGCCGCCTCCTGACGGAAGCGACGAAGGTCATCGCGGATATTGCAAAAGAGAAGAATTTTTCGACCGTTTTCACGCAGGAAGCCGTGCTGCTGGCCGACCCAAGTCTGGACATCACAGACCACGTCGTTACCCGCATGAACGAGACGATTAAAAAGGTGGCGATCGACTGGGCGCCTGCCAAAGCGCCCGTGAAGCAGTAATGGCCGATAAGCGTTTCTTCACGGTCGCGGGGCCATTTTTTATCGGCGAACTAGCCGAGATGACAGGCTCCGAGCTTTCCGATCCGTCAGCGGCGGAGAAGGTGGTGGACGACGTCGCGCCGCTGCAAAGCGCGCGGGAAAACCACCTGACCTTTCTCGATAACCGGAAATACCTCGACTATTTCCGCGCAACGAAGGCCGGTGCGTGCTTTGTGAAGCCGGAACTAGCGGCGGAAGCGCCGGAGGGCACGGTCGTCCTCACGAACAAAAACCCCTACAAAGCTTACGCGATTGCCGCTCAGGCCTTTTATCCCACAAAGGTGCGGGAAGAATTCCGCGCGCCATCTGCTGTAATTGACCCATCTGCAGTCATCGGTCCGAACTGCCACATAGACCACGGCGTGGTTATCGGCAAAAATGTAAAGATCGGCGCGAATTGCCGCATTCAGCCGCAGGCCGTGATCCGCGAGGGGGTTGAAATCGGCGACGACAGCGATATCGGCCCGAACGTCTATATCAGCCATTCCCTCATCGGCAAGAAAGCCAAAATCCATCCCGGCGCCGTTATCGGCCGGCAGGGGTTTGGCTTCGCCATCGATCCGGGCGGTTACATCCCTGTGCCGCAGCTCGGGCGTGTCATTCTTGAGGATGACGTCGAAATCGGCGCGAATTCAACGGTGGATCGCGGCTCGGGGCCTGATACGGTGATCGGTCGTGGGACGCGTATCGATAACCTCGTGCAAATCGGCCACAACGTCAAAATCGGAAAGTTCTGCGTGATTGTCTCGCAGACGGGAATCTCCGGCTCCACACAGCTGGGGGATTACGTGATGACAGGGGGCCAGTCGGGTTTCGCCGGCCATCTGCAGATCGGTTCGGGCGCAAAGATAGCGGCCCAGTCCGGTATCATGCGCGACGTACCCGCGCAGGAGGAAGTCATGGGCAGCCCGGCCGTGCCGATCCGCCAGTTCATGCGCCAGACCGCCATCGTTTCCCGCATGGCGACGACGAAAAAAGGAAATGAGGAATGACGACGAATATCGTGGCAGACGCGCGCCGCATCATGGAGATGATTCCGCACCGCTATCCGTTCCTGCTGATCGACCGAGTGCTCGAAGTCGTGCCGAATGAAAGCGCCGTCGCGCTCAAGAATGTCACGATGAACGAGAACTTCTTTCAGGGTCACTTTCCCGGTGCGCCCGTCATGCCTGGCGTCCTTATCATTGAAGCCATGGCGCAGACCGCAGCCGCGCTCGTCGTCCACTCGGCAGGCAAGGAGCTTGAGGGAAAACTTGTCTATTTCATGGCGATCGATGAAGCCAAATTCCGCAGGCCGGTCGTGCCCGGCGATCAGCTGCATATTCATGTGACCAAGCAGCAGAACCGCCGCAACGTCTGGAAATTCCAGGGCGAGGCCAAGGTTGACGGCATTTTATGCGCGGAAGCGGTGGTAACCGCCATGATTATGGATAAGGCCTGATTGTTTTTCTGAAATACTGTGTCATAGAGCGTGATTTGCCCTGAATTCAAAGGGTTGCTACAAATTGTGGCAGTTTTAAGCCGATGGAGAGAAACGTGTCCAGCATCCACCCGACAGCCGTAATTGAAGAAGGCGCAAAGCTTGGCGCCGACTTAAAAATCGGCCCCTACTGTGTTATCGGGTCGAACGTGACCCTCGGCGATCGTGTCGAGCTGAAGTCGCATGTGGTCGTCGATGGCTACACGACAATCGGGGAGGGCACTGTTGTTTACCCCTTCGCCTCGCTCGGCACCGCGCCGCAGGACCTGAAGTTCAAGGGCGAAAAATCCGAACTCATCATCGGCAAGAACAACAAGATCCGCGAGCACGTCACCATGAACCCGGGGACCTCGGGCGACAAAATGAAAACGGTCGTTGGCGACAATTGCCTGTTCATGATGTCTTCCCATGTCGCACATGACTGCACGGTCGGCTCGAACGTAATTCTCGCGAACAATGCGACGCTGGCCGGGCATGTCGAAGTTGGCGATTTCGCCATCATCGGCGGGCTGTCCGCCATCCATCAGTTCGTCCGCATCGGTCCATACGCGATGATTGGCGGCATGTCGGGCGTTGAATACGATGTAATCCCGTTCGGTCTCGTCAAAGGGGAACGCGCACATCTTGCGGGCCTGAACTATGTCGGTCTCGAGCGGCGCGGGTACACGAAAGACCAGATCCAGGCGCTCATGAAGGCCTTCAAGGAGCTGTTTGACAACCAAGGCACCCTGGCCGAGCGTACCGCACGCGTCGCGAATGATTTTCAGGCGGACCAGACGGTCATGCGCGTCATCGATTTTATCCGCGCAAAAGAAGGCCGCTCCGTCCTTCAGCCCCGCACGGGCACGAATGGATAAGCAATGTCGCGGCTCGGTATTATTGCGGGCGGCGGGGCACTCCCGAGAAAACTGATCGATGCATGCAGGCGCGACCAGCGTCCCTTTTTCGTGCTCGGCTTCAAAGGTCAAACCGATCATGCGACGCTGGCGGGGACTGACCATGCATGGTCGAAATTAGGCGCGACCAACGAAGCCATCTCCATTCTGAAATCAAATGAGGTCGACACGCTGGTCATGGCCGGCAACATTCGCCGCCCCAGCCTTGGGGAAATGCGCCCCGACATCCGCACCATGCAGGTATTCGCCCGGCTTGGCCTGAAGGCGCTCGGGGACGACCGGCTGCTAAAGGCCGTCACCGGGGAACTCGAGAAAGACGGTTTTACCGTGATCGGCGCCCATGAGGTAGAGCCTGCCCTGATTACGCCGGAGGGCGTGCTTGGAAAAGTGCTCATGAGCAATGAAGCGCGGCTTGATGTCGAATTTGGTATTATCGTCACGAAAACGCTGGGCCGTCTCGATGTCGGTCAGGCGGCTGTCATACAAGAGGGCGTCGCGATCGGTATTGAAGCGGTTGAAGGCACTGATGCGCTGCTCGAGCGATGCCGGAAAGTGAAACGCAAGGGCCGTCCCGGAGTTCTGGTTAAGTCGTGCAAGCCGCAGCAGGACAAACGCCTCGATCTGCCCGCGATCGGCTTGCGGACAGTCCGTCGCGCATTCGAGGCAGGTTTGCAGGGCATCGCCGTAGAAGCAGGGGCTTCGCTACTGCTGGACCGTGAGGAAGTGGTGGAGTCCGCCAATAAACTGGGACTATTCATTTTAGGATTTCGCGCATGACCGGGCCGCTTCGTATATTCATTGTTGCCGGCGAGGCTTCCGGCGACCTGCTTGGCGCCAACCTGATGCGTGCGCTCCATCTCGCGCGTCCTGACACAGTGTTCTATGGCGTCGGGGGCAAGCGTATGGCGGCAGAAGGATTAACGACCCTGTTTCCGATGGAAGAATTGTCCGTGATGGGGCTCGCTGAAGTGCTGCCCCGCGCAATCGGCATCATGAAGCGTATTCGCCAGACCGCGAGCGAAATCGTGAAGACGAAGCCGGACGCTGTTATCACAATAGATTCGCCGGATTTCTGTTTTCGCGTCGTCAGGAAAGCCAGGCCCAGGACGGTTGGAACTCCCTTCATTCACTATGTCGCGCCCAGCGTCTGGGCATGGCGGCCGGGCAGGGCGGAAAAGGTCTCGAAGTTTCTTGACCACCTGCTGACCTTGTTGCCTTTCGAGCCGCCGTATTTCGAAAAGCACGGCCTGTCAGCAACTTTCGTCGGGCATCCGGTAATCGAGCGCGAGAACCGCGGCGACGGTGACCGTTTCCGCCAGAAACACGGGCTGAAGCCCGAGCAGCCAATCCTCTGCATGCTGCCAGGCAGCCGCATGAGCGAGCTGTCACGCCTTCTCGACAAATTTTCCGACACGGCGGACATCGTCCTCAGGAACAAGCACAACGCCGTCATTGTCATTCCGACGCTTCCCAACCTCCGCGAGACGATCGATAAATTTTTCGTCGGGAAGGGGATTAACCCGATCCTCGTCTATAACGAAGACGAAAAGTTTGATGCCTTTGCAGCAAGCGTCATTGCAATTGCGGCGTCAGGCACCGTATCGCTCGAACTTGCGGTTTCTGACACGCCCCACATCATTGCCTATAAGCTGAGTCCGGTCTCGGCGTGGATGGCAAAGAAGCTCGTGAAAACCCCTTACGTGAACCTCGTCAACATTTTGCTGAAAAGACCCGTTGTGCCCGAGCTGCTCCTGGAACAATGCGAGCCGGGCCCGATGTCAAAAGAGCTGCTGCGGCTGATGGGCGACAAGGATGCGCGCGTCGCGCAGCTGATGGATTTTCGCGAGGCACTTGTCAAGATCGGTCTAGGCGACCCCGAAACGCCGGGCCAAAAAGCTGCCGCCGCAGTTCTCGGCGTGATCGAAAAACGGAGAGCGGTCGCATGATGAAAAAAATTGTCGCGGGCCTGTTTTTCCTGTCCTTATTCCTGCTGGTGGTAGCGCTGATCGCGCCCGGCTTCATTGACTGGAGCGCGCATAAGGACAAAATCATCGCGCAGCTCCAGCCCTATGTCGCGCGCAAGATCGATGTCGGTGGAAAGGTATCTTTTCGTATATTGCCCAATCCCGAACTTGTGCTCGAGGACGTAACGATCGCGAACCCCCCGGGGTTCAAATCGCCGCAGTTCATGACCCTGAAACAGCTGGAAGCGCGCGTAAAGCTTGGGCCACTGTTACAGGGGCGCTACGAAGTCGAGACGATCAACCTGGATTCGCCAGTTCTGAATTTTGAAACGCTTTCCGACGGCACAGGCAACTGGAACGGCGTTTTGACGTCCGATGCCCAGCTGAATGCCCCCGCCGATGCGATACGCCTTTCGCAGGTCAGTATGACCAATGGAACAGTCTACTATCAGCATGCGTCAGCCGGCACAGTTGTGCAGATCGAGAACCTGAACCTTGCCACGACAGCCGAGACTCTTGCAGGGCCCTACGTCCTGAAAGGCGACATGGTTTATCGCGGCACCAGCGTGATCATTGAAGGCAGCACAGGAAAATATGTCGCAGGCACCCCCGTCGCGTTGAGCCTCTCCTTCAAACCTGCAGCTGACCTGCCCGAAGTTGCCTATAATGGCGTGGCTGACCTTTCCCAAAGCCTCGCGCTTCAGGGCGAGCTGAATATTAACGGTAGCCTGGCTGCCGCCACTGACAATGTGCTCCTGAAAAATATAGAGTTTTTGTCAGACCCCGCCGATATCACGGGCATGCTCAGTCTCAAGGCTGGCGAGGCAGCCTTTACCGGTTTTAAAGGCAAGGTCGGTAAAAAGGGAGACATCAAGGGCAATGTGGTTTTCAGTTTCGCTCCGGGTAAAAAACCGGAGGTTACCGCCGACCTGGATGGAAGCGAGCTTAGAATCACGGGTAAACCTGGAGTACTGGAAATGCCCCAGGATTTTACGCCGCACTTCAAATTGAAGGGGCGTGGGATCACCCTTGGTGGCGCGTACCTGCCCGGTATCACAGCCACAATAGACGGAACAGACAAGGATTGGGCGGTGCGCGAGGCGCGGATCGATCTTCCGGGCAAAACCAAAATCAAGCTTTCGGGAGTCATCACGCCGCGCACCCAGTACAGCGCCTATTCGATTCAGGTCGTAAGTGATGATGCGCAAAAACTTGTCGGCAACAGCGCGTTTTCGGAAGGAAACGTATTCAAAATCATCGGTGCATCGGGCCTTGTGCAGAAGGTCGATCTCTCCGGAAGTCTCGACGTTAAGCAGGACAGCATCAGTCTGTTTGACATTAACGGAAAGATGAACGGTGTCACTACCGTCTCAGGTGTGATCAATATGCGCCGCGGCGCGAAAAACCTGCCTGATTTCGACGTTATCCTGAACCTCGATAAGGCGGACGCTACAGCGCTGTTTAACGACGCCTATGCATCGCTGGTAGGCGCCCTGATGAAATCCAAAGCGGCGCTGACTCTTAACGTGAAGGATTTTGGTAAGGGCGATGTCTCGGCCTCCGATCTGGCGCTCAAGGCAAAAATAAACGACGGCGTGCTGGGTATCGAGAGCATGACGGGCAATATCGGCTCCGGGAGCTTCGCTCTTTCCGGACAGGTCGCGGGTCTTAATCCGCTGGCAGGTATGGATATCGATTATTCCTTAAAGCTTGCTTCGCTCGGCAATCTTGGCGCGTTTGGCATAGAAATCCCGCCGCCGCTTTGGGGCTCTTCCCCGGCAGACGTCAAAGGGCATATCAAGGGCGACGCGAAGCAATACACATTTTCGGCCGAAGGCGGCGAGATAGCGATATCCGGAACCGCCACCGCCGGAAATCAAGGGACCTATTCCTACCAAAATGATGTCGTGCTGAAAAACGCCTCATGGACCGGCATCGGCATGCCGGTCGACAAGCTGTTCTCGGACGGCGGCAGTTTCTCCTTCAAGGCGAAATTGAACGGGACACGCAATACCTACCAGTTCGAAAATATCGAAGCGGGCGCGGTCACGGGAACGCTCGGTCGCCGCGAGGGCAAATATATCGGTGATCTGACGGTGCCGGAAGCGGACATCGACCGCTGGGTTTGGAGCGACTGGAAACTTGCCCAGCCGCTGGCGCTGACGCTTAACGCAAAAAAGTTGACCTGGCGCGGCACCGACATCGCAAACGCCCAGCTCACCGTCGACGCGAAGCCCGACGAGATCAAGGTATCCGAATTGAAAGGGGAGATATGGGACGGGAGCATCACGGCGGAGGCAGCAGCGCATCGCAGCAACGGCGCATGGAAGGGCTCTGTCAAAGCGTCCATGCGCAATGCTGACCTACAGCGCCTCGTGACGCTCCTCGAACTAAAGGGTTTCACCCTGGGGCAGGGGGATCTCGATATCGATCTGGCCGAAAATTCTGCCGCGCAGGATAAAAACTGGTTTACCGGTATCGATGGCGACCTTACGGTCAATACGCCGCGCCTGACCGTCCAGAATTTCAGTCCGCGGGCGGCTGCGCGCTTCGCCCTTGAAGCAAAGGGAACCGTGCCCCTTGACCTTCCCGCCGAATTCGCGGATGCGTTGAGGTCCGAAGATACGACGTACCGCAATGTAGAGGCGGCCCTGAAACTAGGTGACGGGAAGGTAACCATCGGCAAGCTCCGCCTGCAGGATATTGACGCTGCGTCCAGCATCAACGGCTATTTCGACCTGCAGCCCGAGAACTTCCGCGTCTCGGCGGATGTGCAGCTGAAAAATGTTCCAGCCTTCCCTTCGTTTACGGTAACGCGTATGGGCCCGATGGAAAAAGCTCCTCCGTTTACAGTAGATGGTACGGCGCTTGGCAACTGGTTCGTCCGGAACACGACGCCGGAGCCACTCGTGATGGCACCTGGAGAAGACGCACTGCCGCTTGAGGAGAACGTTGCAGATGAAGGTGGCAACCCCGAACCCGGCAATACGCCCGAACCTCCCATTGATCTTCAGCCGGCTGGTCCGCGAATCCCGGCGCCTGAAGATGTTGACGCCACTCCTCCAGCCGATGACAACGGGGCGCTTATTAACAACACCCCGATCGAGACAGAAGAATTGAACGATGCGACGCCGCCCGCCGAGACGACGCCGGCTGGAACCACGCCACCGGTTGACGACAAAATGAAGGGGCTGCTCGACCGTCTCAACGCACTGCCGCCCGAGCCGGAGCAGCCGGAAGGCCTGCGCGATGTGCAGAAGCCGGACAGCCCTGTTCCAGCTACGCCGGCAGGGGACGAAAAAGAGGAAATTCTGGATTAGGACCTAAAGCGGGCCGGTATGCAGTTCCGGATGCTTGTAAAAGTCTAGGATGTAAACGCGAAGCGCGCTCGAGAGGTTCTCCGGCTGCGCCACATCGATTTCCGCGATCAGGCAGTTCACCGATTTGTTTTTCGCGGTGGCGATTTCCTTCAGTGACTCCCAGAAAGCGACCTCAAGCGTAATGCTCGTGCGGTGTCCAGCTACCGTGACGGAATGCTTCTGCGATAAACGACGGGGCACTGCTTAATCCTTCGGGCCAATCATGTTCTCGGGCCGGACGGCTTCATCAAAAGCCTCCGATGTTAAAAGTTTAAGCGCAATTGCGGCCTGTTTCAACGTCTTGTCTTCGCGCAGGGCCTTTTTGGCGATCTTGGCCGCATTGTCATATCCGATGACGGGATTGAGCGCCGTTACCAGCATGAGGCTTTCATCCAGCAGTTTTTTGATGCGGTCGGTATTAGGTTCGATGCCCACGACGCAATTATCCGTAAAGCTGTTGCAGGCATCGGCAAGCAGGCGGACGGATTGCAAAAGGTTGTAAATCATAACCGGCTTGAACACGTTCAGCTCGAAATGGCCGTTCGAGCCTGCGATGGAGATCGTGGTGTGGTTGCCCATCACTTGCGCGCAGACCATTGTCATGGCCTCGGACTGGGTCGGATTTACCTTGCCTGGCATGATCGACGATCCCGGCTCGTTTTCCGGCAGGTGGATCTCGCCGATGCCGCAGCGCGGGCCCGAGCCAAGCAGGCGGATATCGTTCGCGATCTTCATCAGCGAGCAGGCGAGGGTGTTAAGCGCGCCGGACGCCTCCACGATTGCGTCATGCGCCGCCATCGCCTCGAACTTGTTTTCGGCAGAGGTAAAGGCTAGCCCGGTGATTTCCGATACTTTCTTTGCGAACAAGGGGGCGAAGCCGCGCTTGCAGTTGAGGCCCGTCCCGACAGCCGTGCCGCCCTGCGCCAGTTGCGAGAGCCGCGGCAGGCAGGCATTAACGCGCTCTATGCCGTATTTCACCTGCGTCGCATAGCCGGAGAATTCCTGCCCGAGCGTCACCGGCGTCGCGTCCTGCAGATGCGTGCGGCCGATCTTGATGATCTTGGTGAATTCCTTGGACTTCTTCGCAAGCGCCTTCATCAGCTTTTCCATCGCAGGCAGCAGCTCGTGATTGATCTGCTCGACAGCGGCGATGTGCATAACCGTCGGGAACGTGTCGTTTGACGACTGGCCCATATTGACGTGGTCGTTCGGATGGACGGGCTTTTTCGACCCGATCTCGCCTCCGAGTATTTCAATCGCGCGGTTGGATACGACTTCGTTGATGTTCATGTTGGTCTGCGTGCCGGAGCCGGTCTGCCAGACGACGAGCGGGAAATGCTCGTTCAGCGTGCCGTCCATCACTTCTTCCGCGGCGCTGACGATGGCGTCGCCTATTTTTTCGTCGAGGATCTTCAGCTCCATATTGGCAAGCGCGGCGGCTTTTTTCTGGACCCCGAGCGCGCGCACGAGCGGTAGCGGCATGCGCTCCGTTCCGATGCGGAAGTTCTGCACCGATCGCTGCGTCTGCGCGCCCCAGTATTTGCGCGCGGGCACTTCGACCTGGCCCATCGAATCCGTTTCAATGCGCGTTGCCGTGTCCTTCGTGGTCGCGCCGTTTTTTACGGGGGTGGTTTTGGCCATTTTGTTCTTCCTTATTGTTTCTGGCACCAGAACTGGTACATGCCGATAAACAGCTGCGGATGCGCCTGCTCGAATTTATCCCAGTTGGCGAGAGACACTGCCTCCGGATCACCGGGAAAAGCGGCAACGTACTGCGCCGTGACCGCCTGTGGCAGGATAAATTTCAGGAATTTCAGATGCAACTGCTTTAACGCGGATTCGATACCGGGAATGTCGAAACAATGCTCCTGCACGTGGAACAGCATGTCGCGATACATTGAAATATGGTAATAGTCGCTGACGGCCGAGATTGCGTTCAGCACTTCCTTGTCGAGCAGCGACGCGCTCTGTCGGCGGAAATCGCGCATACCTTCCGGCGTCGGAGGAAAGGCCTTTTCCTTGATGACCTGCTGCGCCACGACAAGATGCCGCCGCGCGGTTTTACTGTAGAGCGCGATCCGCATTAAGCCATTTGGTTTCAACAACCCCGTCAGTATTTCCCACCCTTTAAGCGGATCGCGGAGGTGGTGCAGCACGCCGCCCGAAACGATACCGTCGAACCGCTCCTGCAGCGCGCCAAGCTGCAGAATATCCGCCTGGCGGAAAGTTATATTCTTAAATCCCAGTTTCTCCGTCTGCACTTTCGCGTAGGAAAGACTGGCGAGGCTGAGATCGACCGCCAGGATTTCCGCTTCGGGCAGCACGGTCGCGATCTGCGCCGCTTCCTGTCCCGTCCCGCAGCCTGCGATCAGTATCTTGGCGCCCGGCTTGCGCAGGTCGTTCGCGACCGCTTCGATCGTCAGGTTGCGCGGCACGCTTTTCCAGCGTGGATAGGGCGATTCTTCATACTGCTCCCGGACTTTGACTGAAACGACATCGTCGATGGGCGTAATGGCAGTGATACCAGCCGCAGCTTTTTCTCTGTCGCGCGGTTCGGAGATTTGCTGTTGCACCAGTGTTGAAAATACAGCGACCCCCTCCAGTTCAGGGGATACCGCCGGAAAATGCAATGGCGCATAACAGGCACGACGCGCGAGGTCGGCCGCGCCGTCTCCGAGCTTACCAAGTGCAGCGGTTTCTTCCGGCGTTACGTTCAGAATGTAATCTGTGTTGTAGGCGTACTGAGCAAGCCTAGCCGCTATCGCGATCAACTGCGCCGGTGTGAAGCGCGAGGGTTGAAGCAGTAGCGCTTTGCGCAGATGCGTGAGAAATTCCTCGAACGCCGCTGTGTAGACCACGATCTTTTCCAGGCCCAGCAGGAAGAAGGGTGATGTTAACGGGGAAAAATCTGTAGCAGCGTCCAGGGGCGTGGGATCGAAATGGACGCTCGCATCGTCTCGCGCAGGAAGGGTGGCCGACATTTTGTCACGTATCCTGCCGAACAGGCCACCGGATTTTTCCGTGCTGCGTTTAACCGCAAAAAATGCCCGGTAGACCGGATTCAGCGTGAAGAGGTTGTACCAAAGCCCCTGAGCACCGGCGCAATCAAGCCCGGGTGTTTCCAGGCAGGTAAGAAGAGTATTTTCAATAACAATGTTATGCTGCAAAAACACGGCTTCCTGCGCGACGACAAGGAAACGCTCCTTGTAGCGAATTTCTGCAGGGTTGGCGGAGACTGCCAGGGTCGAATAGCCCACCGCCTCATTGCGCTGTCCTAGCTCAAAATACGCCTCAGCGAGCATTGCGAGCGCGGGGTGATCCTGCGCATCGACGTCTAAGGCCTTTTCAAACAGGGGGACGCTGGCGCGGTAGTTGCGGCGCATAAAGTGTATGTTGCCAAGACCGCGCCAGCCCGCAGCGCTTGGCGCTATCTTCAGTGCCCCCTCGAAGCTCGCCTGCGCGCCATCGAGGTCACCTGCCTGCAGTAGGGCGCGCCCGGTCGCCAGCAATTCCTCAGCAGATAGAGGGGCAGGGGAAGTCATTTCAGCGGCCTTTGTGGCTTGCGTTCGGAGCTTCAATCTTCGCCAAAAACCCTTCACAAATCAACGGTTTTACGCGTATATTATGTATCCAATTTTAGAGGAAAACATGCTCGATAAAACCTTCGAAAGCAAAGACGTCGAAAAGAAACATTACCAGCAATGGGAACAGTCGGGTGTCTTTGCCGCCGATGTAAAAAGCAACAAGGCGCCATATTGCATCCCGATGCCGCCGCCCAACGTCACGGGCAGCCTGCATATGGGCCATGCGTTGACGATGACGCTGCAGGATATCCTCAGCCGTTTCGAGCGCATGCAGGGCAGGGACGTGCTCTGGCAGCCAGGCACCGACCATGCCGGCATCGCGACGCAGTTGGTTGTCGAGCGGCTGCTGGAAAAGGAAGGCACATCGCGCCACAAGCTTGGCCGCGAAGATTTTCTGAAACGCGTCTGGGAATGGAAGGAGCAGTCCGGCAATACCATCACGTCGCAGCTCCGCCGCCTCGGCGCGACGCCCGATTGGGAGCGCGAGCGTTTCACGATGGATCCCGGTCTTAACAAGGCCGTGAACAAGGTCTTTGTGCAGCTCTTCAATGAAAAGCTGATCTACAAGGACAAGCGTCTCGTCAACTGGGACCCGAAGATGCACACCGCCGTTTCGGACCTCGAGGTCGAGCAGGTGGAAATCAAGGGCAATATGTGGCACTTCAAATACCCGATCAAGGGTATGGCTGACACTTTCATCACTATCGCCACAACGCGTCCGGAAACCATGCTGGGCGATACGGCCGTTGCGGTCCATCCCTCCGACGAGCGATATAAAGACCTCGTGGGTAAAATGGTGGTTCTGCCGATCACCGGCCGCGAAATCCCGATTATCGCCGATGATTACGCCGATCCGGAAAAAGGTTCGGGCGCGGTGAAGATCACGCCGGCACACGACTTCAACGACTTCGAAGTCGGCAAGCGGCACAAGCTCCCCATGCTCTCGATCATGGACAAAGATGCGAAGATCGCTGCGGCCGAGGGCGCGAGTATACCAGCGGAATATATTGGGCTCGACCGCTTCGAAGCGCGCAAAAAAATCGTCGCGGAGATCGAGGCGCTTGGATTGCTCGATAAGATCGAGCCGCAAGTACACGCCGTGCCGCATGACGAAAAATCAAAATCCGTAGTGCTTGAACCCTTTCTGACTGACCAATGGTATTGCGACGCCGTGACGCTCGCCAAACCGGCGATCAAGGCGGTCGAAGAAGGGAAGACCGAGTTCATCCCGAAGAACTGGGAAAAGACCTATTTCGAATGGATGCACAATATCCAGCCCTGGTGCATCAGCCGCCAGCTCTGGTGGGGCCACCAGATTCCGGCCTGGTACGACAATGACGGCAAAGTCTATGTCGCCGAAACAGAAGAAGAAGCGCAGAAGCAGGCGGGCGCGGGCGTGAAGCTGACGCGCGATCCCGATGTGCTCGACACCTGGTTCTCGTCCGCTCTGTGGCCGTTCTCGACACTCGGCTGGCCGGAAAAGACGGAGGAGGTGAAGCGGTATTACCCCGCCGAAACGCTCATCACCGGCTTTGACATCATCTTCTTCTGGGTCGCCCGCATGATGATGATGGGCATCCATTTCATGGGGGATGTGCCGTTCCGCAAGGTCTATATTCACGCGCTCGTGCGCGATGAAAAAGGCCAGAAGATGTCGAAGACCAAGGGCAACGTCGTTGACCCCCTCGACGTCATCGACCAGTACGGCGCTGACGCGCTGCGCTTTAC
Source organism: Patescibacteria group bacterium (assembly GCA_035626855.1). Classification (GTDB taxonomy): domain Bacteria; phylum Pseudomonadota; class Alphaproteobacteria; order Micavibrionales; family UBA2020; genus JAPWJZ01. Next base: position 4,784 of record DASPMW010000211.1, on the reverse strand, counting down.
GATGGCGGCGTTGGCGGCTCAGGGGCGCGACGTCAAGTGGTCGAACAGCCGCGCGGAAGGCTATCGCAATTTCGCGACCAAATTATGGAACGCCTCCCGCTTCTGCGAGATGAACGGCTGCCAGTTGAAACTCGACTTCAAGCCCGAAAACAACAAACATACACTCAACCGCTGGATCGTGACCGAATTGGCGGCCGCGAGTGTCAAGGCGTCCGAAGCGCTCAAGGCCTTCAAGTATAACGAAGCGGCTTCGGCGCTCTATCAGTTCACCTGGGGCACCTTCTGCGACTGGTATATCGAATTTACCAAGCCGCTCATTAACGGTGAGGATGCGGCTCTGAAGCAGGAAACGCAGGACACGACCGGCTGGGTGCTCGACCAGATCCTGCTGCTCCTGAACCCCTTCATGCCTTACCTGACGGAAGAGCTTCACGCGCATCTGCTCGGCAAGGACAAGCTCGAGAAGGAAGACTGGCTCCAGACCAAGCTCTGGCCGGAATTCGACAAACAGGTCATCGACAGCGCAGCGCAAGCCGAAGTGAACTGGGTCGTGCGCCTGATATCGGAAATCCGCTCCGTGCGCTCCGACATGAACGTCCCGGCTGCCGCGCAGATTACCATGCTGCTGAAGGGGCTGAACGACACCAATAAAAAACGTCTTTCGACCTACAACGATATCATTCAGCGTCTCGCGCGCCTGTCGTCCGCAGAGCCCTCGGACGATGCCGCACCCAAGGGGTCGATCCAGATGGTCATCGAGGAAGCAAACATTATTCTTCCGCTTGCTGACGTTGTGGACATCAAGCTGGAAAGCGCGCGACTGAAAAAAGAAATCGAAAAGGCGAATGCGAATATCGAACGCATCAACAAGATGCTGAATAACCAGGCCTTCCTCGCGAAAGCGCCGGAAGAAGTGGTGCAGGAGCAGACAGAGGCGCGTAAGGAAGCGGAAAGCGTGAAGGCGAAGCTCGCCCAGGCGCTGCAACAGCTTGAGGCGGCATGAGCCTTAAAGACAAAATAGGGCCCGAGGCGTTCCGCCGTTTCATAAACCTCTGGCCGCCCTTCCTGGGCGGCGGCATCAAGGTGACGAAGATCGGCAAGGACTTCAACGACATCACCGTCGAAATGAAGCTGCGGAGCTGGAACAGCAATTACTTCGGCACGCATTACGGCGGGTCGATGTTTTCGATGACCGACCCCTTCTTCGCACTGATTGCGACCAAAAATCTCGGACGCGACTACATCGTTTGGGATAAGGAATCCTCGATCAAGTTCAAGAAGCCGGGGGTCGGAAAGATTTCCGCGCACTTCAACATATCGGCGGAGAAGCTGCAGGAAATACGCGACTTCGCCGACAAAAACCCCAAGGTGGAGCCGACCTTTATCGTCGAGATCAAGGACGAAAAGGGCGATGTCGTCGCCGAAGTCAGCAAGACGCTCTATATCCGGCGCAAGGACAAGCAGCCAAAGCCGCGGTCGCCAAAAGCGGCATAAAAAGAGAGGCAAAGCGTGAGCCTTGCCTCTCTCTTCCACGGCCGGAGTACTGGCCGGGAAATCTCCGTGATCTGTGTGTAAGTAGGAGAGGCAAGGTGATGAACCGATCCTTAAAACCGGATTAAAAACCTTGCCTCTCCCGCTTTGCCAACCCCGCCAGTCCCAAGTCAGTTCCACAGGTTTTGCCGGTGGTCATCGGGAGTCACGGGGCCGGAAAAATCGCGGCGGAAACGAATATAGACAAATGCGATCGTGAAGACCGTCTGAATGTATTCGTTTCCCGGCAGTCTAATGTTTGCGGCCCAAAATTGTTCCGTAGAATGAAGGAGAGGCAAAATACGAAAAACGTATCTTGCCTCTCCCATTCAACCGACCGCTTGGTCTCCAGTACACAGTTCCGCAGGATTTGACCGGGAACAAAAGATTCAAGGGCCGGAAACTGATAGGAAACGAAGAAAGATATCTGTGATTGAACACCGTTAAATGTCTTCGTTTCCCGCTCTATCCTACGCGCCCCGCGGCTTGTTTGTTCCAGCAGTTCGGGTACAATTGAAAGATGATAGAAATCAAGGCACCAGAAGACTATGCGGCCCATCTGGGCAGGAAATCGATCTTCCTCGCAGGGTCGATTGAGATGGGGAAGGCCGAAGACTGGCAGGCGAAGGTCGCAAGCGGTCTGAAGGATATCGACTGCCTCATCCTCAACCCCCGCCGCGAAAACTGGGATGCGAGCTGGGAGCAGAGCATCGACAATCCCATGTTCAAGCAGCAGGTTGACTGGGAGCTGGACGCGATCGACGCATCCGACATGGTCTTCATGTATTTTGTTCCCAACACGAAATCGCCGATCACGCTGCTCGAGCTCGGCCTGCAGGCAGGAAAGCATGCGGACAAGCTGGTCGTGTGCTGCCCGCCCGGCTTCTGGCGCAAGGGCAATGTTGATATCGTCTGTCGCCGCTATGGCGTCAAGCAGGTTGCGAATATAGAAGAATTCATCACCGCCGCCGCCGCATATTTACGGGAGAAATAACATGTTCCTTCGCGCCGTCAGTCTTTGCGCAACGCTCGCGATCGTCGCCTATATGATGGTTTCCATCCTCGGCAAGGACAGCAAGGTGGACAAGGCGGTCGATTCAAACGCAACGGTCCAGGAGCAGAAAAAGGCGCTTCAAAATGCAGGCGTGAACGCGAATGACAAAGAAGCGCTGAAAAAGCAGGTGGACGGGCAGGCGAAGGCGCTCGAGCAATACCAGCAGCAATCCCAAGGCCTGACCGGCGAGCCGTAATTACAGCGTAAAACCGGGCTTCCCGGGCTTTTTCGGCGCATCGTCCTGAATTGCGGGCGCGGGATTTTCCTTCGGCGCAACGGCCGCCGCAAAGGAACCGGCGAGCTTGAATTCACCGGCATCGGCGCTCACGCGCCCGATTTTTTTCGATCCGCCCGAGGACAGCGTCGCAGTCGCATGCGCGAGCTGCACCTTCAGCGAGCCGCCGGAGCTGACCACGGAGCCTGCGCCCACAGTGCCGATATGCGCAGAGCCGCCGGAGTTGACGCGGGCATTCGCGCCGATTTTCTCGATATGCGCCGACCCGCCAGAGGTCGCCGTGGATCCGTCGCCCAGTCCCTCGACATGCAGCGATCCGCCCGAGGTGACGCGGGCATCCGTGCCGATATTCTCCGCATGAAAGCTGCCGCCGGAGCGCGCGACGAGGCCGCCTCCAGCGTCGTCAAGCGTAATGCTGCCATCCGCGCGCAGATTGAGCGCTTCCCCGGCCGCACCCTTGATCTCCGCCGCGCCATCCGTCTGCAGTGTCATGCGTGCGCCAGCGTCGCCATCAATCGTTATGCCCGAGAGGCCCTGCGTGGATGCGCCGCCGCCCGAAATTACGCGGCCATTTATAACCACGCGCCCGCCGACAATATCGCCGCCAATCACGACGTTGTTGTTGCCGGAGATGGAGATGGAGCTGGCGCCACCGCCATTCGCCGAAATTTTGGCGTCGTCGCCGACCGAACCTGTTACATGCAGGCCACCATCCGAAATTTCAACCGTGGCGCCGGCCCCGACATTGCCCTGCAGCTTGACCGAGCCCGTATGCTTGAATTTTTCGCCCGCTGCGATATCGCGCGTGATTGTGGTAATGCCATTGGCCATGGAATTGGAATCTCCAGTTGTTTGGCGGATCATGCCATAGACCTTTACATAAGCCAAGAAATTTTTGGCTCCTCAATAACCCCTAACCACCTGATCTTTCTCGAGAATAATTTGGAGAAATACAACTGGCCAGCACCGCGACGCTCCTCTAAAACCGTACTACAAAGGTTTAGCATGAGCGAGACACCAAAAGCACCGCAAAAATTCCAGGCGACTGAGGGCGCCGGGATCCTCGTGCTCGCACGCGACACCGGGCGGCTGCTTGCACTCAAACGCTCCGATCATGTGAAGCAAGGGCGCACCTGGGCTCTCGCCGGCGGCCTGCTCGATCCGGGTGAAGCGCCCGCGCATGGCGCCGCGCGCGAATTCCGCGAGGAGACAAATTATCAAGGCAAGGACTTCGACCTCATCCCCCTTGTCGAGTTCAGGCAGAACGGTTTCACCTACAACAATTACCTTGCCGTCGTCGATCATGAATTTGCGCCGGATCTGGACCACGAAAACGAAGGCTTCAAATGGGTCAACAGCCTGAACGACTGGCCAGACCCTGCCCATTTCGGCATCACCTTCCTTATGTCCGACAAGGACAGCATGGCCACGATCGAGGCCGAGCAAAAAGCCGTGCGCGACACGTTAAAAAACCTCTCCTTGCCGTCCTATCCGCCGATCCTGTTCCATGCCGAGCCATTCATGAAAAAGGGACAGGCGATCCAGCCGTATAAGGGCGTCGTGCATGCCAGCGAAACGCCGCGGGGCGCGATCGCCAGCCTTTTCCCCAAGGAAACGCGCATCGCAATCACGCCCCTGGAAGACTGCGAAGATCTCGCCGTCATTGTCGAAGACCGCGAGGGCTTCCTGAAAAACCACAAGCTGAACGGCGTCATCACCTTGCATCCCGGCGACCAGTTCTCCCAGAAGAAGCCGGGGAGCACGCATTGGGTGTCGCCGGACGCGCCGCCGCTGACGCAACGCCGCTTCTTCGACAAAATCCGCTGCATCGACGATGCTATGCTCTACGGCATCCATGTCCTGTTCACCCCGGGTCCCGTCACCGCTGCGGAAAGGCAGGAGATTAAAACCCAAGCCGCGACACCGGCTGGCTTGCGCAAACTCATCGCCGAAGGAAAGCTGGTT
>DASPMW010000210.1:0-2618 GCA_035626855.1 Patescibacteria group bacterium | reverse complement strand
TGGTTGTCCCTGGTCGAGCGTTTCAGCATACCCGGCATGTACCTCCATTACGCGCTGCGCAAACAGGTGATCGAAGCGATTGCGCGTGAGCAACTGGAGCGCGGCGTGGTGCGGCAGGTCGTGGTGATCGCCGCGGGTTTTGACCCGCTTGCCGCGCTGCTGGCGCCCTCCCATCCCGAACTGCAGTTTTTCGAGCTTGACCATCCGGCAACGCAAAAGCTAAAGAGAGCGGCCCTGCATGACCCGCCGCCCAATCTCCGCCTCATTTCCTCAGACCTGACGAAGGTCCCGGTCGACGCGGCATTAAAAGGGACAGGCTTTTCGCCGGATCTGCCGACGCTGTTTATCGCGGAAGGCATCACCATGTATCTCGACACGCGCCAGATCGACAGCTTCCTGGCCGAGGTCAGGGCAGCTGCACCGGTTGCCGGCACGAGCATCATCTTCACCTATTTTGCCCGCTCCCCGCTCGGTACGCTGGGCTTTGATAACATGACCGCGATTTCCCATTGGTGGCTGGCGATGAAGAAAGAGCCGTTCAGGTGGGGCATCGAGATTGAAGCGCTGGGGCCGTTCCTGCAGGCACGGGGATTCACCCTGCGACGCAACGTGACCGCCGCCGATATGGCCGCGCGCTACCTGCAGGGGCGGGACGAAAGATTGCCGCGCGGCGAAAATATCGCGTGGGCGGCGCTCCAAGCACCTGATTAGTCAGGGTGAATGTTCCTTTGACATAAATAAATCTACTTGCTAGTCTCCCCTCATGCTGAGCAATGCTTTCAACAACGCCGTGACCGAAGGTATCGAGATCAACGATATCAGCGCGCTCATGACCGCGGCAACCAAGGGCGATATCCCCAGCATCCAGAAATACATCGACAAGTACGGCGCGCAGCACCTTGATGCCGTACGCGGCGAGCCGATCGGCTATACCGCGCTGATGTGGGCAGCCAAGGACGGCAATGTGGCGGGCGTCAGCTTCATGCTCGATCAGGGCTCAAGCCTTGAGCGTCCCGATATGCACGGAGAGACGCCCTTAATCATCGCAGCCTGGATGGGGCGCACCGAACTCGTGCTCGAGCTGCTCAGGCGCGGCGCGGACGACCGCCGCAGAAATGATGACGGCCTCGACGCACTCGGCAAGGCGCTGAAACACGGCCATGTTGAGACGGCGGAAGCGCTGCGCAAATTCCGCGCGGATCAGGACGCGAAAATAGCCTCCGAAAAAAAGGCGCATTGCATTGCCATGGAAAAAGCGCGTGAAGTGTTCCGCCGCGGCATTCCTGAAAAGCTCAAGCAGCAAATCGCCCATTTCAAGCGTGGCAATGGCCCGCAACACCCCGGCGCGCATGGCGCACTGCGGCACGGAAGATAAGCAATGCAGGTGTGCCTCAGGTTTCCGAGCGCTTTTTAAGCAGCCTCTGCGCTTCGGCCTTCGCCTCATCCTCGCCCGGCGCGGGAATGCCGAAGCCAGCTAGTTTCGCCCAGGCGACGACATCGCCGGGCGCGGGGTCTTCGTAGCCGGGGAGTTTCAGGTCATAGATTTCATCAGCCGCTTTGCTGGCCGAGATATCGCCATCCGCATACTGCTTGAGGATCGGGTAGAATTTCGCGTCGGGCTGCGAGGGGGGCTTGCTCATGGCGCGGGCGTCCTCGTGCTGACTGTGAAGCGGCTGTTCACCTCGGTGCGCGTCGGCGCATTGGCATGAATTTTGTCCCACAGGGCGGTCGCATCCGAAACGAAACCGATGCCTTCGCCCGCAATCAGGAACGCGCGCGTGGAGACGGCGACCACATCTGCATTAGGCTGCATGGCTTCCAGCAGGCGGCGCGTGTCCTTATCTTCATACACGACCACGGCGCTGTTGGCCGCATCGAGCCCGCCGCCGACGATCCAGTCGGCGATCGCCTGTTCGCCCGCGTTCTTGATGCGGAAGGTGGGATCGGTCTTGCGATTTTCCCGTGTGGTGCGGCCGACTTCGGTTTCGATGATGTCGAGCTTGCCTTCCGCCTGCATTTTTTCGAGCCAGTCGGCGATCGCGCCGCCGCCCGGACGGTCACGCCGGCCCGCTTCGATCGCGACGATATCAAGCACCTTGAATTGGAAATAGTCGCCGGCCGCGGTGAGCTCGGGCAAGGCTCCGCCTGTCGTCAGCGTGATAAGCGGTCCCGCATCGATGACACAAAAATCCTGGTTGCGCATGAATACCCTGATGCCCGTTAACATAATGATTATACGGCAGAAACGTGCAGCGGTCAATAATGGCGGACGTTCGACAGGAACAACGCGAATCGTCCCGGAGTTGGGAGAGCAGGGGGAGCATTCATGGAACATTTTCAGGACATTGTCGCGACACTTCAGGTGGACGCTCCGCTCAGTGCGGCACCCGGGCGGGAGCACCTCAGCCTCGCCGCATTCGCGGGCAAGTGGCGCATGTCGGGCCGCAACCTCGGCGCGGCGCCGGCCGATGCGGACACGAAGATCGAGGGCGAGGCCTCATACCAGTTCTTTCCGGGCGGCTTCTTTCTTTTTGGCGTGGATACAGCCCGCGCGGATCAGGGCGCGCATACGACGCTGTCCTGCTATGGCTACGACGCCGAAACGCGCCTGTACCGGG
>DASPMW010000209.1:0-11479 GCA_035626855.1 Patescibacteria group bacterium | reverse complement strand
ATCGAAGTGACCGATACGGGCGTCGGCATTCCGCCTGACAAAATCGACAAAATCTTCGACAAGTTCACGCAGGCCGATTCATCCGTCAGCCGCCATTACGGCGGCTCCGGGCTCGGCCTCGCGATCGCGAAAGCATTTGCGGAGATGATGCAGGGCGCGATCACGGTGCAGAGCAAGCCGGGCGCAGGGTCGACCTTCACCGTCACCCTGCCGCTGCCGCTCCATGCCACGGGCGCGGCGGAGGAGCAGCCCGCGCCCGCGCGCAGCGCACCCAACGACCGCCAGCGCCACAGCATCCTGCTCGTCGAGGATTACGCGCCGAATGCGCTCGTCGCGACCGCCTTCCTCGAGCAGCTTGGCTACCGTTACGACACAGCGGGCAGCGGCGCGCAGGCGATCGAGAAGCTGCTGCAGGGCAAGTTCGACGCCGTGCTGATGGATATCCAGATGCCCGGCATGGACGGCTTCGAAACCACGCGCACCATCCGGCGGGAAGAAGCGCAGGCCGGCCGCCCGCGCCTGCGCATCATCGGCCTGACCGCCCATGCAACCTTTGCTGACCGCGATAAATGCTTTGCCGCTGGCATGGACGACTTCCTCGCCAAGCCGTTCCGCCTCGAGGACCTGCGCGAGAAACTTTCCGACCAGCTGGGCGCCGCCGAGCTTTCCTGAGACGCTGACGACACTGCGTTGCGATGCTTTAGCGCAAAAAAAAAAGCCGCCAGGTCATGGCGGCTTTTCTTTTGTGTTGAAGCGCGAAGCCTACATGCCAGGCCCGCGCGGCGCGGCGCCGGGGACGAGCGGCGTGACTTTGTTGACGATGATCTTGTCCGCCGCCTCGATCGGCACGGTCATCGAGATTTTCTGGCCGTTCACCACCGTTTCATAAGTGATCATGGTGCCCGACAGCGCGCCTGTTGCGACCTGCTGGCCGCCCCCTTGCGGATTGTTCTGCGCGCCCGGCTGGACGACCGGCTGGACCTGCTGGCCGTTCGGGTTTTGCGCCTGCTGCTGCGCGCGGCGCGCCTCGGCCTGCGCCTTCGCACGCGCCTGCAGCTCCTCCTGCGGCACTTCGCGCACGCTCAGCAGGTTCGGGAAGGTATGGACGAAGGGCACGTCGATGCGCGAGCCGTAATAGCGGATCTTGTAAACCTTGTTCGCGGGGCTGGCCGCCTCGCGCGCCTTTTTTTCCTCCGGCGTTTCGCTGTAGTAATAGCCGTTGTCGCGGCCCTCCGACAGCATGTCCTGAATGTCTTTGGAATTGAATTTCAGGTGCAGCAGCGTGTTTTCGTTCGCGAGCACGGTGCCCTTGTCGGTGATGATCTTGTAAGTGTAGATCGCGCCTTTGTCTTCGTCATAGCGCACGTATTCCGATTTCACTTCCTTGATATTCACTTCCTGCTCGTGGATCGTGCCGTAGTGATAATAGGCCGGGCCGCCGATCGCCGCCCCGCCGATCGTCGCCATGATGAAGGCGCGCTTCAGCTTCGAGCCGAACGCGTTCGCTTTTTCCTTGAAGGTTTTCTTGCGGCCATAAGAGCTTGCCATTTCTGCTTCTCCCGTAACGAAAATTCGAAATGAATGATGGGAAAAATTAGCACCGTAAAGATGCCGCGTAAATCCGGAAAAAGAAGAAACATCAGGCGCGTATAGCCATAACGCGCGAGTGGTCATATTCATGGAATTTTATATGCGGCAGGGGCGGCGCGTCTAGCTGACGTTCAGGCCACCCGAGCCCATCTGTTCAGCCCAGAAGGTCTCGATATCGCGCAGCACCTGGTTAAGGCTGTCGAAGCGGGCGTTGGGGAGGCCGGCGCCGGCGAGTTTTTCTTCGTGCTTTTTGTAAAGCCGGGTGATGGCGTCCGAAAGCTTGCGGCCTTTTTCGGAGAGCTTGACGCGCACGGAGCGCTTGTCGTGGATCGAACGCTCCTGCACCAGATAGCCGTTTTCGACCATCTTCTTGACGTTGTAGGAGACGTTGGAGCCGAGGTAATACCCACGCACCGTCAACTCCCCGACGGTGAGTTCATCCGTGCCGATATTGTGCAAGATCATGCTTTGCACGTTGTTGATGTCGAGGATATTCGCGCGCTCAAGCTCCACCTTCAGCACGTCGAGAAACTGGCGGTGCAGGCGTTCGATGAGGTTGATGGCGTCGTAATAAGGCGAACTCAAATTGGTTACTCCCCGATATCATCTGGAGTTATTCTAGGCCATATCAAGGCCTTGTGCAAAGAAAGAAAGGCCGCACGCAATTTTCAGAACGTCAGGTCCCGCGCGCCCAGCGGGGCGAAATACTTCTCGATCTCCGCATCCGGCACGTCGCTCAGCCGCTCCGGCTTCCATTTCGGCTGGCGGTCCTTGTCGATCAGGGCTGCGCGGATGCCTTCGTAAAAGTCATGGTTCGCGGCAACGGCCTGGCTCAGGCGGTATTCCATCGTCATCACCTGCGCGAAGGGCATATGCGCGCCGAGGCGGATCTGGCGCAGCGCGACCTTCAGGCTCGTCGGCGACATCGCATACATCGCGGCCAGCGTCTCGCGCGTCCAGTCGGAGGCGACGCGGCTCAGCTCGTTCACGATATCCTCGACGCGGTTATGGCCGAAGGCGTGGTCGATCATCGCGCGGTGCGGCGCGATTTCGGAATCGCCGGGCGCGGATGCGGCGAACTGCTCGATCGCATCTGTCATATGCGCGCGCGGTTTCTTGCGCGGGTCCCAGCTGATCTCGGCGAGCGCGTCGACGAGCGCGCCCATATCGGCAGCCGGGACGAAATGGGTGGCAAAGCCGATATAGACGGTGTCGATCGCCTTGATGCGCTTCGACGTCAGCGCAAGATACGTGCCCGTCTGTCCCGGGCAGCGCGGCAGAAAGTAACCCCCGCCGACATCAGGGAAAAAGCCGATATTGGTTTCCGGCATGGCGAACAGGGTGTTTTCTGTCACCACGCGGTGCGAGCCATGCGCGGAAACGCCCTTGCCGCCGCCCATGACGATGCCGTTTATGAGCGAAATATAAGGCTTCGGAAAACTGTGGATGCGGTGATTGAGGATATATTCCTCGCGGAAGAAATCCTGCATGAGCTGCCCGCCGCCCTGCCCTTCGCGCGCGGCCTTGGCGTCGATCGCCACCAGCTTGACGTCGCCGCCCGAGCAGAAGGCGCGATCGCCGGCGCCGGTGATGGCGACCGCCTCGATGCTTTTGTCCTTCGCCCATTCGACCAGCTTCGCGTCGATGGCGCGGATCATCGGCAGGTTGAGCGCGTTCAGCGCCTGCGGGCGATTGAGCGTGATCAGCCCCAGCTGTCCCCTGACCTCGAATAAAACGTCCTGCTGTTCCTGCGTCATGTTTCCATTCGCCCGTTGATGGTGCATAATACCATATAGCGATGCCGTTCAAGAATAAATACGGGAGATTTCAACTGCCCTGGACGCTCTACATCCTCGAATGCGCCGACCGCACGCTATATACGGGAATTACCAACGACCTTGAAAAACGCCTGGCTGCGCATGAAACAGGGCGCGGCGCGAAATACACGCGCGGGCGCGGGCCTTTTATGCTGCGCTATACAGAAAACCACCGGACGAAAGGCTTTGCCCTGAAGCGCGAAGCTGTCATAAAATCCTTGGGTCGCGCGCAGAAGATACAGTTGCTCGCGGAAGCAAAAGCCATCCTGCCGCGTTAGGGAATTATGCCGGTCGTCACCCACTACGATACCCTGAAAGTCACCCGCGACGCGCCGCCCGAAGTCATTCAGGCGGTATACAAGGCGCTGGCGCAGAAATACCATCCCGACAAAAACCTGAACAACCCGGAAGCCGTCCGCATGATGCAGATGGTGATCGCATCATACAAAGTGCTCGCCGATGACGCGAAGCGCGCGGAACACGACGCGTGGATCACCCAGCAGATTCCGCCGGCGCCAAAGCGCACCCTGTCCCCCGCCGAAAAAGCGGCTGAGGAAAAATACCGCACCTATGCCGACTCCGCCGAAAAATGGGCCAAATATGCGGCGATGACCGAAGGCGACGCGAGATCCCTGCGCGAAAAGGCGGAGAGAGCCGCGCAGCAATGCGCCAGTTGCCCGCCCGCCGAGCGTGAAAAGTGGAAGGCGTGGTCGGACAAGGCGGATGCCGATGCAAAGGCGGCGGAGCAGAAGGCGACCGAAGCGCATAACACCGCGCGGATGGCAGCGACGGAGGCCGCCAAGCACGCGGTGGCCAGCAAGGACGGGCAGCTTGTCACGCTTTACGACACTCTGAAAATCACGCGCGACGCGCCGATCGAGGCGATACAAGCCGCGGCAAAAGCGATGGCTGCGAAGTTTCCGCATGACGCGGCCAATATCACGGCTGCTGGCGAAACGCTGAGCGATCCGCAGAAAAAGGCACAGCACGATGCCTGGATCCGGCAGAAAGACCCGGGCGCGGCCACCCCCGCCGCGCGCAAATCGACGGCCGAGGAACTGGAAGCCAGGGCGCGCGCCGACAAAGCGCAAAAGGAAGCGCAGGCGATGTCAGCCTGGGCTGACCAGGCCGACGAAAAAGCCCACGAGGCCGAGGCGAAATACGCGGAGGCGGCAGAGACGGCAAAAGCCAAGGCCGCGACAAAGGATGCCGCCGCCTGGAAAACCTGGGCTGAAAAGGCATTGAAAGAAGCGCAGACCGAACGCGCCCGCGCCAACCAGGCGGCGCAAAAGGCAGCCGAAGCGCGCGCCAAAGCCGAGGCCGCCGCCCGCGAAGTGCGCTCCACCGCCTCCGCCGCCGAGCGCGACGAGGCCATGTGGTCTTCGACCACCAACCGCGCGACCGACTGATCTGCCTGTTCAAGCCTTTCAAATCCACCTATCATAATCTCGTATCTCACCGCTTTGCGCAGGGCATGACATGTTGACCTATATCCTCAGCTATCTCCTCAGCCCGGCCGGCCGCTTCCGCCGCACCGACTGGCACCTGCTTGGCTGGTCGTATGGATTCATCAACATCGCCGCGAGTATCTTCTACCTGACCTGGGCGCTGCAAAACGGCATGATGGAGTTCGATGCGAACCTTAACGTGGTGCCCACGGAAGGCGTGAGCGAGGGAAAAGTCGCCGGCGCTGTTTCGACAGCGTGGTTCATCTTCACCTATGTCTCGCTGCTCATGGCGACGATCAAACGGTTCCATGACCTTGGCATGTCGGGCTGGCACTGTGTCGTGTTCTATTTTCCCATTCCCGTGATCCTGCTGATGGTCCTTTTCATGCTGATGACGTGGAAGATCGCGGCGATGGTCACTCTCGGCGCCTGGGTCATCGTCGCGCTGTGGTATATGATCAAGCTGTTCTTTTTCGCGGGCGACCCGATCGAAAACCAGTACGGCCCTGTGCGCGGCGATGTCGCGCCTTTTCCTGCGCAGGCGCTGATGGTTGTCGGCACCCTGTTCCTTGTCGCGGTCGCGGCGGGATATAACGCTTATACGGTTATTGCGCCGATGGCGAAGGAACGCGCCGCAAAACAGATGGCAGCCCTGGCCGCGCCGATCGAAGCCGCCAGGCTGGCGGAAGAGTTGAAGCAGAAAGCGGCCGATGACCTGAAGACGCGCGCGGAAAATGGGGACGCGTCGGCGCAGTATGATTACGCCTTCACCTTCATGAGCGGCCAGAACACGGCGACGCCCGATTATGCGGCCGCGGCGAAATGGCTGGAAAAATCGGCGCTGCAGGATTACGCGCCGGCGCAATATAATCTTGGCCTGCTCTATTTCGAGGGGAAGGGCTATGCGATCGACCACGGCCGCGCCTATTTCTGGCTGAGCCGCGCGCAGTTGCGCGGCCATGCGCCGGGCCAGACCGACTACCGTGCCGCGGCCGGGGCGCAGCTGACGCCGGAACAACGCGCCGACATCGAAAAACGCGCGGCGGAATGGAAACCGGCAACGACCGCGCCGGTCGCGGCGCCCGCCCCCGCGCCGCAACCCGCCCCGCCGCAACCGCCCGCACCATGACAGTCACGGGCGGCGCGCTTTACCCCTTCGTTCCCTCCGGCCCCGATTTCCGGCTGGCGATGAATTTTTTCGCGGCGCTCGGCTTTACGCCCAAATGGGAAAGCGCGGGTTATGCCGGACTGCAGTTCGGCGCCGCGTTCTTCATTTTGCAGGAATACGTCTCCCGCGAATGGGCGGAAAACCAAATGGTCGTCTATGAAGTCAGCGACCTCGAGGCTTATTACGCGCAGCTGCTTGCGCTCGACCTGCCCGTAAAATTCGCGGGTGTGCGCGTCAATCCGCCGAAGGACTTCCCCTGGGGCCGCGAGATCCACCTGACCGATCCCGCCGGCGTCTGCTGGCATGTGAGGCAAATGGCATGAAGATAAAACTCGACAAGGCACAGCTCCGCGAACAGGCGCAACTCTACGGCAAGCGCGGCGCGGGGTTCGCGTTCAAGGCTTTCGTCATTTACGCGATAGCAACTTTGCTCGGGCTTGTCGGCGGCGGCATCAGCGGCTGGTGGGGTGCCGATCATTTCGATCTTGCCTCCTGGCTGCGGTGGGCCTGCACGCTGCTGGGCATCGTGGCGGGCGGTGCCGTTGGTTTCATTGCGGCACAACTGATCGTAATGGACATGATCCAGGAGATGATCCTCGATGCCGGGATCGAGGCCGGCAAGGCGGGCTACAAAGCGGCGAAAACCAAGCTGGCCGAGCGCCAGCAAGCGGCTGAAAATCCTCAGACTCCGCCTGATAAATTGACATAAGTTCAGCCGCGCTCTAGACTGCTTTCCGACCCATTGACCGGAGCAGCCATGCTGAAAAAATTCATCCATAACTGGCATGACAGGAACGACGAAAAGCGCCTTGCGGCGCATCAGGAGCGGGACGCGGAACTTGGCACGCCGTCTAAAGAAAGGCTCAACCAGCGCGCCCGCGCCGCGGCCGAAAGCGGTTACTGGAAGACGGCGCTGGCCGCAATCGACGCAGGCGCCGATATCAACCAGCCGCTCGAGAGCGCCTGGCATCATCGCGGCAATGCCGGCATTTATCACTTTGAGCACAAGATTTCTCTCGCCATGCTCGCGCTCGAGCAAAACAATACGGGGGCGCTTTCCGCCCTTCTGTCACGCGGCGCAGACAGGGATTTCGTTGCGACGCATACGACGAACGGCACGGTGCGGCGCCAGTCGCTCGCGGAATTCGCGGCGCTGAACGGCCAGCCGGAATCCCTGAAAATCCTGATCGAGGCGGGCGTCGCGCAGCCGAACCTTGATGCCGCGCTGGCGATTGCGGCGAAGGAAAAGAAATACCTGCCGCTCGTGGCACAACTGCTGGATGCCGGCGCGAAAGGCTATGAACCCGCGCTGTTCGCGGCCGAAAAGGAAAACAACAAGGAGGCGATCCGCCTCATCAAAGCGGCCCGCACGAAAAAACCGGAAGGCCTGCCCGACGCGAAGTCCGACGAGCGGCTGAACGCGCTTGCCGCCATCATCGAAAGCGCCCCGCCACAGGAACGCGCGCGGCTGATCAAGGGACTGGCGGAGAAATTCGCGGCCGCCAACGACGGCGCAAATGCAACGCAAAATGGGGCATCCGTTCACGCCCACAAAACAGCCCTGCGCCCCTGAGCCTCCGGCGAAACTGTTCTTCCCCGCTGCCCGGATTCTGATGTATAAACTCCATAACAAAGGATTATGGAATTATGAAAAACATCCGGTCATTCAAAAAACCCTCCCCGCGCCGCGAGCCCGATAGCCCGCCGCTGCATGACCCGGGCCGCGCACGCCCGCGCCGCAATCGCCGCCATGAATGGACGCGCAAGCTCGTCGCCGAAAACACTGTCACCGTGAGCGACCTGATCTGGCCTGTCTTCGTGATGGAGGGCCAGAAGGTGGAAGACCCGATCAAGTCGATGCCGGGCGTCACCCGCTGGTCGCTGGATGTGCTGCTGCGCGAGGTGGAGGCCGCCGCGACCATGGGCATCCCCGCGATCGCCCTGTTCCCCGTCGTGGACGCGTCGAAAAAATCGCCCGACGGCCACGAGGCCTGGGAGCCAAACAACCTGATCTGCCGCACCATCCGCGCGATCAAAAGCGAGATCCCCGATATCGGCATTATCTGCGACGTCGCGCTCGATCCCTATACCAGCCACGGCCATGACGGGCTGCTGGATGGCGACGGCTATGTGGCGAACGATGAAACGGTGGAAGTGCTGTGCCGCCAGGCGCTGGTGCAGGCGGAAGCGGGCGTCGATATCGTCGCCCCCTCCGACATGATGGATGGCCGCGTCGGCGCGATCCGCGATGTTTTGGACGAGCACGGCTTTACCAATACCTCGATCCTTTCCTACGCCGCCAAATATGCCTCAGCCTTTTACGGGCCGTTCCGCGATGCAGTCAATTCCGGCGGCTATCTAAAGGGCGACAAGAAGACCTACCAGATGGACCCCGCGAACGGAGAGGAAGCCATCCTCGAAACCTCCCTCGATATCGACGAGGGGGCGGATATGGTCATGGTCAAGCCCGGCCTGCCCTATCTGGACGTCATCCGCCGCGTGAAGGACCAGTTCCGCATGCCGACCTTCGCGTATAACGTCTCGGGCGAATACGCGATGCTCAAGGCCGCCGCCCAGAACGGTTGGCTGGACTACGACAAAGCGGTCATGGAAATGATGGTCTGCTTCAAGCGGGCCGGCGCGGACGGGGTTTTGACCTACGCGGCGCGGGACATTGCGCGGCTGCTGGGGCGATAACGGGAAAATTAAAATTGTTCCCTGAAATATTTCACTCGATAAACAAAAATACTGGCTACAAAATACGACAGCGGGCTGTTGAAAAGGGAATGTCAAGGACCGCCGAGGCACGAACTACACCAGGGCTTAGATCATGAAGAAGCAGGCTGACGACAAGACGACCGTTAACACCGGAAACGCGGAACTCGACGATATTCTGGGCGGCGGGCTCACCCATGACCGTGTCTACCTTTTGCAGGGTTCGCCCGGCGCCGGCAAAACCACCCTCGCCCTGCAATTCCTGATCGCGGGCGCCGAGAAAGGCGAAACGGTGCTCTACCTGACCCTTTCGGAGAGCGAGACCGAATTGAAGGCCGTCGCCGCGTCGCATAACTGGTCGCTCGACAACATCAATATCTGCGAACTGCTGACCACCGAGGAAGCCCTTCAGGCGGAAAATCAGTACACGATGTACCAGCCGGCCGAGGTCGAATTGGGCGTCACGACTGAGACGATTATCGGCGAGGTCGGGCGGCTGAAGCCGCGCCGTGTCGTGCTGGATTCCCTGTCTGAGCTGAAGCTGCTGGCGCAGAGCCCCTTGCGCTTCCGCCGCCAGATCCTCGCGCTCAAGAAATTCTTCGGCGCGCGCGACTGCACGGTGCTTTTCCTCGACGATAAAACCGCGACCGGCGCGGAGACGTTCCAGCTCGAAAGCATTGTGCACGGCGTCATCGATCTCGAGCAGCTGTCCCCCGAATATGGCGCGGACCGCCGCCGCCTGCGCGTCAAGAAATTCCGCGGAAGGAAATATCGCGGCGGCTTCCACGATTTCTCGATCCTGACCGGCGGGGTGTACCTGTTCCCCCGCCTCGTCCCGGCGGAACATCTGCGTGAGCAAGAAAAAAGCCAGGTCGGCAGCGGCATTCCAGAAATCGACAAGCTCGTCGGCGGCGGCGTCGAGGAAGGAACCAGCGTTTTGCTGCTCGGACCCGCCGGCGTCGGCAAATCGACGCTGGGCCTGCAATATGCCGTCAACGCGGCCGCGCAGGGCAAACATGCCGTGATATTTACGTTCGATGAAAGCATCAGCACCATGCTTCACCGGGCCGAGGGCATCGGCATGCCGCTCAAGAAATATATCGATGCGGGTCTCATCCACTGCCAGCCCATTGACCCGACGGAAATGTCGCCCGGGGAATTCGCGCATTGCGTGCGTGACACCGTCGGCGGTGAAAACGGCGGCGTCGCGGCGAAGGTGGTTGTCATCGACAGCCTGAACGGCTACCTGAACGCAATGCCCGAGGAGCGTTTCCTGCTATCCCAGATGCACGAGCTTCTCACCTATCTCGGGCATCACGGGGTGGTGACGTTCCTGGTCGTCGCGCAGCACGGGCTGCTCGGCCATTCGATGCAGACGCCGCTCGATACCAGCTATCTCGCCGATTCCGTGATACTGTTCCGTTATTTCGAGGTGGATGGACATGTCCGGCAGGCGATTTCCGTCCTGAAGAAACGCAGCGGCAGCCACGAGAAAACCATCCGTGAATTCAAGATCGGCCCGAATGGCATCACGGTCGGCGAGCCCCTCTCCAACTACCATGGCGTCCTGACGGGCACCCCCGTAAAACAAAATTAGGACGGCGGCGCCCCTTATGAATACCTCAGCGCCGCCCGAAAATGATCTTCGCGTCCTGATCCTTGCGTCGACAGCCAAGGACGCGCAGATCACCGCCTCCGTGCTGCGCGACAATGCAATCGCCTGCCATGTCTGCGCTTCCATACCGGAAGTCTGCGCGGAGATCGCGCGGGGCGCGGGCGCGGCGATCATCACCGAGGAATACCTTTTCGCCGATCGGGAGCACCAGCTCGCGCGACTGCTGGCGCAACAACCCAACTGGTCGGATTTCCCGCTTCTGCTGCTGACCGCCGCGCGGGAACCCACAGTGGAAGCACGCAAGCGCATCGAGGGCCTCCAGCACATGACGCTGATCCGCAGGCCGGTTCAGGTGGTGGAACTGCTGAGCGCGATACGCTCGGCCCTGCGCGACCGCGCGCGCCAGTACGAGGTGCGCGATTACCTTGCCGACCGCGACAGGCAGGCGGACGAACTGCGGCGGGAGCGCGACCGCGCGGAGGAAGCCAACCGCGCCAAGTCGGAATTTCTCGCCAATATGAGCCATGAAATCCGCACGCCGATGAACGCGATTTACGGGTTGTCGCAAATCCTCGCCCTGTCGCGCCCGCTTACCGCGAAGCAGGAGCAGTACATCACGACCCTGCAGACAAGCGCGGAATCGCTGTTATCATTGATCAACGACCTTTTGGATATCTCGAAGATCGAGGCGAGCTCGGTCGAGCTGGAGCGCATTCCGTTTAACCTGCACCGCCTCGTGCAGGATGTGACAAGCATGATCGCAGTGCAGGCGCGGCTCAAGGACCTCGCGGTCGTGGTGGGCGGCAATCTTGACCCGGCAGCGGTATTCCTGGGCGACCCGACGCGGCTGCGACAGGTCTTCACTAATCTTTGCAGCAACGCCGTCAAGTTCACGGAAAAGGGCACGATCACGATTACCGCCGATGATGCGCCCGGGAAACGCGGCCTCCATTCCATCGTCTTCTCGGTGAGCGACACCGGCATCGGGGTGACTGCCGACCAGATCAAAACGATCTTCCAGAAATTCGTGCAGGCCGATAATTCAATCACGCGGAAATATGGCGGCACCGGACTCGGCCTTGCCATTTCCAAGCGTCTCGTCGAAATCATGGGCGGAGACATTTCG
>DASPMW010000208.1:0-2475 GCA_035626855.1 Patescibacteria group bacterium | reverse complement strand
CGGCGCCCGAGCGTTTCGCGGCGGCGCTTGCAAGCTCGTAAGCCTTTTCAATCTTGCCGTTGTAGAAATATGAAGCGGCGATATCGCCCTGCAGCCCATCATATTCGGTCGTGTCGATGGCGGACCTGTTTTTTTCCAGTTTCGTCAGCGCGGCGGAGGGCGCCTCGCCGAGATTGCTGCCGACGGCGCGGATCAGGTCGCGCTGCGCCGGGGAATGGCTGCGTCCGCGGATATAGGGCTGGGCCAGCTGGCCGACATCGAAATCATGCAGGCTGTAAACGCCCTTGCCGACGCGCGGATTGACGAGCCGCTCGGCATCCTTCTTCGGTTTCTTTTTGACAGCGAGGTCGTAAATCTTCTGCGCCCCCGGATGGTCGGCATAGCGCTTCATCCAGTCGGTCAGTTCCTTGTAGGTCGGGTTGTACTCCGCCCGCGTGTAGCGCTGGTAGAGCACGTGGCCCATGAGGCGATGGTCGGACAGCTGCTCGATCTCGGCATTCGCGGAGCCGAAATTGGCGTCTTCCTGCAGGACGAAAATCTTCTGGTAGCGCTCGGCATCGCCATCCGACAGGCGATCGACGCCGAGATGGCTGAACATGCGGTCGAGCAGCGAGGGCTGTTTCGCGAAAACGGCGGGGGACAGGCGCGCGCCGCTGGCATCCGCCTGCGCGTCGCCGGCCGCGGGGACGATAGCGGCGAGCGCGACGGCTTCCGGGCGCATGGCCGAAAGGTCGGGCGCGGCGGCCGGAACGGGCGAACGCTCGGGACGGATTTTGGTGATGAAGGCAAAGCTGCTGCCTTCCGCCGCTTGGGCCGGCTTGCGGGCCGGCAGCGGGATATCAAGCGCGATCGCCGTGCCCGCGCAGCTGATAACCAGCGCGCAGCCGAGGATGCCGAGCAGATATTTGCGGTGTCCGCTTTCCAAAATTCTTGTCCGTTGCCGTTCAGTCAAAGCCAATGATTCGTAGCCCAAGTGCAAATTCTTTGCAAATTTTTACATAATTTCAGTAATTGAACGGGGGTTTTCAGGATGTTATCCCCAGCACCGTCCGCAGCAATTATGTAAACAATCGTCGAAACCGGGGTTTTCAACCTTCCCGGGATTCGCCTCGAGCCGTGCGTGAATGCACGAGATCGGTAAATAGTTTCCCTGCCCAAAAATCCTTGCCCCCCAAATCGTTGCTTATAGCGCAACGATATTTCTTGACTTTTTGTTAACTATATGGCAGCATAAAAACTGGAGGACGAGAAGGATGGCAGCGGAAAAAAGGAAAAGAACCAAGGAAAAACAGGGAAGAAGGATCGCCGGATGGCTCTGGCGGAAACTCCTCTCCCTCCTCGCCACCTGCGCCGCCCGCGTTGCGGCGGGAGCGGCGGGAAGATCAGGAAAGAACCCCCAGTTCGGTCAGCTTCGCCTTCAATTTCAAAAGGTCGGCCCAGGCATGGCGCTTCTCGTTGGGGGAGCGAAGCAGGTAAGCGGGGTGGAACATCGGCAGCGCGGGGATGGGTTTGGCCAGCCCTTCGGAAGAATGCTCCAGCCACTTGCCGCGCAGGCGGGTGATGCCGGTCGCGGCGCCGGTAAGCGCCTTGGCGGAAACGCCGCCCAGGAAGACGACGACCGCCGGGTTCACCAGCTCGATATGGCGCAGGATGAAGGGCAGGCTCAAGGCGACCTCGGCATCGGTCGGGGCCCGGTTGCCGGGCGGGCGCCAGTTGATGATGTTACTTATATATACGTTCTCGTCCCGGCTGAGGCCGATGGCGGCCAGCATCCGGTCGAGCAGCTGGCCCGACAGCCCGACGAAGGGGCGGCCGACCCGGTCCTCGTCCGCGCCCGGCGCCTCGCCCACCAGCATGATTTTGGAGGCGGGGTTGCCGTCGGAAAAGACGATCTGCGTCGCGGTTCGCTGCAGCGCGAGCCCCTTGAAGCTTTGCAGGGCGGTTTTCAGCTCCTCGATGGTTTTGGCGCCGGCTGCCAGCAGCCTGGCATCGCCCATCGCCTCGATCGTGCCGATTTCCATGGGCGGCGGAGGTTTCGGCACGGCGAGCGTGGCCGGCATTGCCGGCAGCGGGCGGTTGCCGGGCGTATGACCCGCCTCCTCCGGCTCCAGCGCCTCGGCCACTGGAAAGGCCATGACCTTCTCGGCGAGCAGCGTGCGGTCCACGGGCTCGTTGCCGATCGCCTCATCCGCGCCGCTGTCTATATATAACTGCAGCAGCGCGCCCAGGCTGGGGTGGTCATCATCGAAAGTCATGCCCCGGACTTTAGCAAAATAGCGCCTGTTTTTCGCTATCGCTTTGCCCGCCCGGTTGTAATATTTTTGCGGTTGTACAACAGGGATGAATGTTATGGATACTCCTCCGCGCGAAGTCATGAGCTATGATGTGGTGATCGTCGGCGCCGGCCCGTCGGGCCTCTCCGCCGCCATCCGCCTCAAGCAGCTCAATCCCGACCTTTCCGTCTGCATCCTCGAG
>DASPMW010000207.1:0-3435 GCA_035626855.1 Patescibacteria group bacterium | reverse complement strand
GGTCTTCATATGGACCGGGCGATAGGTGATTTTGTGCTCGGCATTGTCGTTCACATAGATGACCGAATGCTTCATCCATTCCTTGTCGTCGCGCTCGGGGAAATCTTCCTGCGCATGCGCGCCGCGCGACTCTTTGCGGTTCTGCGCCGATTCAATCGACGCGACCGCCTGCAGCATCAGGTTATCAAGTTCGATGGTTTCTACGAGATCCGAATTCCACAGCATGGAGCGGTCGGCGATGTTGAGGTCGGCGCGGCCGGTTTGAATCTGCTGCATTTTCGCACAGCCTTCCTGCAGCAGTTTGGTGGTGCGGAAAACGGCGCAATGTTCCTGCATGGTTTTCTGCATCTGCAGCCGCAGCGCCGCCGTGGGCGTGCCGCCGCTTGCGTGACGTAATTTGTCGAGCCTGTCCAAGGCGATAGAGCCGGCATCCGCCGGCAAACGTTTATGCGCCGCGCCCGGCGTCACTGTTTTCGCGGCCTGGATCGCGGCGGCGCGGCCGAACACGACCAGATCCAAAAGCGAGTTCGAGCCAAGACGGTTCGCGCCGTGAACGGAAACGCAGGCCGCTTCGCCGACCGCCATCAGGCCGGGCACGATGCGGTCGGGATCGCCCGCGACCGGATTCACAACTTCGGTATGCACGTTCGTGGGAATCCCGCCCATATTGTAATGCACGGTCGGCAGCACGGGGATCGGTTCCTTCGTCACATCGACGTCCGAGAAAATGCGCGCGGTTTCCGAGATGCCGGGCAAACGCTCCTTCAAAATCGCGGGGTCGAGATGCTCGAGATGCAGGAAGATATGGTCCTTGTGCTCGCCCACGCCGCGGCCCTCGCGGATTTCGATCGTCATCGAGCGCGAGACGACATCGCGGCTCGCGAGATCTTTCGCGTTCGGCGCATAGCGCTCCATGAAGCGCTCGCCCTGCGAATTGGTAAGGTAGCCGCCCTCGCCGCGCGCGCCTTCGGTAATCAGGCAGCCCGCGCCGTAAATGCCGGTCGGGTGGAACTGGATGAATTCCATGTCCTGCAGCGGCAGCCCAGCGCGCAAGACCATCGCATTGCCGTCGCCCGTGCAGGTATGCGCGGAAGTGCAGGAGAAATAAGCGCGTCCATAGCCGCCCGTCGCGAGCACCACGCGATGCGCGCGGAAGCGGTGGATCGTGCCGTCCGCCAAATTCCAGGCCATCACGCCGCGGCAGGCGCCTTCGTCGTCCATAATGAGATCGAGCGCGAAATACTCGATGAAAAATTCGGCCTTGTGCTTCAATGATTGCTGGTAAAGCGTGTGCAGCATCGCATGGCCCGTGCGGTCGGCGGCGGCGCAGGTGCGGCGCGCCGTGCCCTGTCCCATATGCGTCGTCATGCCGCCGAAGGCGCGCTGGTAAATTTTGCCCTCCGCCGTGCGCGAAAACGGCATGCCGTAATGCTCGAGCTCGATGACCGCAGGGATCGCCTCGCGGCACATATACTCGATCGCGTCCTGGTCGCCGAGCCAGTCAGAGCCCTTGACCGTGTCATACATATGCCAGCGCCAGTCGTCTTCGCCGTTATTGCCGAGCGCGGCGGAAATGCCGCCCTGCGCCGCGACGGTATGGCTGCGCGTCGGGAAAACTTTCGTGATGCAGGCCGTCTTCAATCCCTTCTCCGCCATGCCGAAGGTCGCGCGCAAGCCGGCGCCGCCCGCGCCGACAACCACGACGTCATATTCATGCTCGATGATGGGATAGGAGGCAGGCATGGGAAATTATCCTTGCAGCGCGAAGTTGATATAGCAGATGGCGAAGATGCAGGCGAAGCCGAGGAAGGTGAAGACCATCTTGTTCAGGAGAATGCAGATGAGCTTGTAGCTTTCGCTGTGCTGGTAATCCTCGATGATCACCTGCACGCCGAGCATGGCGTGATAGAACGACACGGCGATAAACAAGATGCCCGCGATCGCAACCGTCGGATGCTTGAAGAAATGGATGACCGCGGCATAAGAAGGCTCGGCCAGGTTGTCGAGGTGCCACAGGAAAAACAGCGACAGCGGAATGAGCGCGATCGAGGTCACGCGCTGCATCCACCAGTGATGCACGCCGTCCTTGGCCGAGCCAAGCCCGCGCGCGCGGCCAAGCGGGGAGCGGATCGAATTTTTATCGTCATGCGCCATGAATAATTCCCCTTAACCCGCCGCGAACCAGATGATGCCCGCAAGAATGATCGAGCCGAAAAACACCGCCCAGCCGCTCGCATAGGCCTCGCGCAGCTCCAGCCAGCGGCCCGTGTCCCAGACCATGTGGCGGATGCCGTTCAGGAAATGATAGACGAAGGCCCATACCCAGCCGAACAGCATCAGCTGCCCGATGATGCTGTGCGCGAAGGACTGGAAAGTGTTGTAGCTGTCTTCGCCATCCACCGCCGCCAGCAGCCACCAGGTGACCACAAATGCCCCCGCCGCCAGCCCCGCCCCCGTCGCGCGGTGCAGGATCGACAGCATGGAGGTCAGCTGCGGTTTATAAACCTGCAGATGCGGCGATAGCGGACGTTCAACGTTTGCCATAATTTTCAACCTTCACGGAAGCGCGCGCCTGAACGGGCGCGCGGGAATTCTTGCGGACATATTATAGGTGTGGGGGGGAGGAAAAAAGGGGGAATATAGTTACTTATGTAATACCCATAATAGATGGTTTTTAAAGACCGATCACAGGTGATCAATGCGTATTAATATCGTATTAACAAGTTTAAGGAAAATGCAGGCAATCTGTTTTTTCTTGTGCCTTTTCAGTGAGCACTTACCTAAAAAGGGAACACTTGACGGTGTTAAATAGGTGTGGGATATTAAAAATAGGGATATCAACGAAGCGAAGTTGTGAACCCCCAGAGTAGGAGACCCACAATGTTGACCCCTTTCGGCAAAGAAGCGAGAAAACAAAGGATTGATCGTGATATGACGCTCGGTCAAATGGCTGAAAAATTGAAAAAATCGCCGACGTTTTTAACGGCGATAGAAACGGGACGTAAACCCGTTCCCCCTGAACTTATCGAGCAAATCGCTCAGATACTTGAGCTGAATGAACCGGAGGTTACCAGACTACGGCAAGCAGCTGAACTTTCGAGGCCGAGCTATAAAATATCTGTCCCCGTAAACACCCCAGCGGGTGGCCGAGAGGTTGCGGCACTGTTCGCGAAAAGCTTCGTCAAGCTTACGCACGAAGATTTCGAGAGATTGCGTAAGATCCTATCGCAAGAAAAGGACGAGGTATGAGCCAAGGTGTAACCGTCAGGGCGCGTTATAGGCAGGAATTGCGGGAAGTGGCAACGCGTTTCCGCGAAGAGTTCGATTTGATTGATCCGTACATAGACATCGAGCGACTCGTGGATATTAAAATGCCTGGTAAAATACCTGGCTTTTATCTCGCTGTGGAAGACAGCCAAAACATGGGACCTGCGT
>DASPMW010000206.1:0-2246 GCA_035626855.1 Patescibacteria group bacterium | reverse complement strand
TATAGCCATTGACGGAGATTCCGTTCGAATCCATCCGGACCTTTCCGCCTGTGTACCTGGTGAAGAAGCAATTCGACCCGCCCGAGCGGCGCGGATCTGAATCAAGCGATACCTTGGTTCCCACCGCCGCTTCGACAAGCGTTTTCCCTTCCGGAATCGAGGAAAGCTCCTCCATCGCGCGGTTGATGCGAAGATTCTGGACGAGCGGCACGGCGGTCGCGAGGGCGATCGGGGACTGGATCACCGCTTTTGAGTTGCGGAGCACTTCCTGCGTCGGCAGCACCACGCGCTGGATCTGACCTGCCAGTTCATTTAGCACGGACTTCATTACGCCGGGCTCACCGGGCCAATTTTCCGGCTTCATGCGCTCAAGCGCCTCCGGCATGCCGGGAATTTCCGTGGTTGGCAATGTCAGCGAAGTGTCGGCCATGGTCACATCCTGATTTTGGGAGCACGCTGCAGGCTGACCTGCGCGGGCTTGACGCTCGCCAGTCTCGTCTGCGCTGCGGGCGGTGACATGAACGCGCTGACACCTGACTTGGCCGCTTCGATCTTCGGCAGGTCCTCATACTCGCCTTTTTCAATTTTGGCGTAACGCGTATGCGCATGATGAAGAAAGGCGGCTTGGTTACGGTCAAAATCGGCGCCGCGGTATTTCTCGCTGTCGAGCGGCGCACCGCCGGGGATTTTCAGGTAGTTGACAGGGCTGAGATCACCGATTTTTTCGATGTCCTCGACCGTCAGGTGGCCGAAGGGCTTGCCGGCCTTGTGCATCTCTTCTGCCTTTGGGAAGTTCGGCGTCGTCAGCATGCCTTGCGTGTTGTAATGCTGTTGCACGGCGCCGCCGGCCGCCGTGAACCAGGCGTCGAACGCCGCCCGCTTCGCTGTGCCGTTTTCAACAGCATGCGGATCTTCCGCCACTTTCTTCTCGTAGGCGGCCGCGACATCGGCAACCCAGGAGCCGCTGTGCTTCGCTTCGTACCAGTGACCAGGTTTGCCGGCTTCCTTCATCCTCCAGAGAATATCTGTCGCTGTCGCCTGGGCATCCGCCTCGGTCATCCGGTTGTACCAAAGGTGCTCGACGGGGCTGATGTTCTTTTCCCCATAGGCGCGCAGAACCTTGTTCTCGACCTGCCGCTGGTGCTGTAGCTCATGAATCAAAGCCCCGACGACCGTGCCACTCGTGGCGATGCCGGCAATATTAATTTCCAGCGACAACTGCTTGATATCGGTGCCGTTGATATCCGTTGACGTCGCAATGTAGCCGCCGCTGACGCGCGGATCGGGATTGAGGTTGATCTTGGGCACATTCGCCGCCGCCGCCACCAGTTCCTGCCCCTCTGGCACGGAGCCGATATCCGCGAGCGCACGTTTCAACCGCAGGTTCTGGACGAGCGGCAGCGCGGTCACCAGCACAGAGGGCGTCTCAAGCGCACAAGTCATGTTGCGGATGGCCGCGATCGTCGGGAATATTATCTTTTTTTCGAAAACCGAGGGCTCGCGCTTGGCAAAATGACTTTTGTCTTTCCAGTAGTCGGGATCCATGCGCGCAAGCGCTTCCTTCATCCCGGGAATTTCGGGTGCGGTCTGCTCCGGCTGTTTTTGTTCTGCGGTGCTGTCCATTACCGTTTCGAAACCCCGACTCCGAAAGACGACCAGCTATTCTCTATTTTAACAGTTTTTTAATTTTATGGAAAACTAGCCCGTAAGCCTTTGATTAATGGTCTCGAATTCGCTCATAGGGTTTGACGATACGGGGAAGAGTAACCGCTTTTTTACCAATATGGGCGGCGATTGCCGCGTACTCCCGCGCCGCGTTCACGACCTTGTCGCCTTTGACATGGTTCGGGTCGGGCACATCTTCGTTCCAGCCATCCACAAGTCGGCCCCTGCGTTTCGCGGCCATCACATCATTCCAAAACCGCGTGATTTTCCCGGGATCAGGTTTTTCCTCGCCCGGGGCCCAAGCCGAGGCAAAGCTCTTTTTCAGGCTGTCGTATAATATGAACTGGTGAAGGGCGGCTTCGATCAGGTCCTTTTTCTGGCCGCGTTCTTTTACGGCGGTCTGGGTAACGACCTCCATCATGCGCAGCATCGCGATGCGCGTTTCGTCCGGCATCGCGAAAGGGGGCTTCTCCTGATCCTTCGGCCAGATGCCCGGGTATAACCGCTGGAATGTATTATATCCCTCCAGCTGATACTTGTTCGCCGCCGCCAAGTCCGGCTGCTTTGACAGGACAGCCTCG
>DASPMW010000205.1:0-9304 GCA_035626855.1 Patescibacteria group bacterium | reverse complement strand
GCGAATGCGGTGACACCCTGCACGCCGCGCCCGGGCTGCTCCTGCAACTTCCTGAACGCGGCCGAGAACCATGCGAACGCCGTGCGCGTGCGCGACAAGGCCTACCACCGCCAGACCGTCAAGCAGCCGGACAACAGCGTCGGCATGAACTGCTTCGACCACGCGCTTGTCCTGTCCTCGCGCCTTGGTCAGGTTTTCTCCGATACCTCGCCCGGCCCGACATTCCCGCCCGCCAACCTTGATATCTGGGACCCGACCGGCGCGCTCAGCAAGCAGGTCTATGACCCCTCGGCCGGCGTGGGCGAAAACCCGGCGACCGGGCAGAACAAGGCTCTCTCCGCGCAATACGGCGTCGTCATGGGCGGTGAAATGACCAACTATGCCGACGACTTCGTGGATTCACTCTCGTTCTGGCTCGGCGCGACGGCGTTGAATTACCTGAACTCGTTCCTGTCCGGCCTCAGCGGCGTTTTCAGCGCGATCACGGGCTTTGTCTCGAGCATCAACGCAGCCTTCAATACTTTCATGGGCTACCTCAACACGATCCAGAACATCCTCGACCAGCTGGGCGCCGCGCTGCCCTCGGCCGTGCTGGCGCTGGTGGCGGCCGTCCAGGCGCTGTGGAGCACCATCCAGAGCTTTATCTCGAGTACCATCAATGCGATACAGTCATCCATCAACGCCGCGGTGAACGCGCTGGTCAGCGCGGTGCAGGGTATTCTCGGCAGCTTGCTGCAGGGCCTGTCCTCCCCGGGTGATGACCCTTGCTCCCGCACCAAGCGCCTCTGGAACCCCTCCGGTTTCGGCGGCAACATCTTCTCCGGCATCTTCGCTATGGGTGCGACCTTCTTCCGCGCCATCGAGGGCGGCGGCATCGAGCAGGGGGCGCCTTATTTCGACTTCAACAGCCTCGTCAGCGGCACGCTGCAGGATCCGATGAGCGCCGCGATCGACGTGACCAAGGCGCTCGACCTGACGGACGAGCTTTCCAACACGCTGAACCAGCCGCTTCTCCAGGCGGCGCTAAACGATCTCGGTGCCGGCGGTATTCTTAATGCGCCGAAGGCGCCTGCACCCGGGGTGATCTGGCAGCAGATCCCCGCCGCCGCCTTCAGCAACGCGCCGCCTGCTTCTGCGACGGTGCAATCCGCGCTGACCGCGATCATCGGCGGAATGTAAGGAATATCAATGGTCTTTGGATTTGAGCAGCGCCAGCAGGCGCTGCTCGAATTCTTTGGGGTCGTCGTGGTTCTGCAAGAACAGCTGCACCGCGCGCGCCGCCGCCTCCCGGTCATAGGGCACGAGGTTTTCCTTGGCGCGACCTTCCTGCCGGATGGCGGCAGCCTTCTGCGCGGTCTCGAGAAGCTTGGGGTCGAGCCGCTCTTTCTGAAGCGCCATCTGCTGCTTGAGAAGCTCGAGCGCCTTGTCGCGGGTGTTCATGTAAACCTCTGTTTCTCAACGCTTAATTTTACAGCGGCGTTCCCCTTTTAATCAAGAAATGCTTGCAATCATGGGGGAAAACCACAATCTTGGGGGCGTGAGGGATTCTGGAAGGGCATGTTGTTGACCGCCTATAAAACGATGATGCGCGCCGCAACGCCGCTCTTGGAGCGCTATTTGCGGCGCCGTGCAGCGCGCGGCAAGGAAGACCCCGCGCGCGCGGGCGAACGGCGCGGCGCGGCGCAACTACCGCGCAAACCGGGCGCACTTGCCTGGTTCCATGCGGCCAGCGTCGGCGAATCCCTCGCGCTCCTGTCCATCATCTCGAGCGTTCTCGCCGACAGGCCGGGGTTGCAGGTGCTGGTAACCACCGGCACCGTCACTTCTGCCAAACTGATGGCCGAGCGCCTGCCCATTGGCGCCTTTCACCAATATATTCCGGTGGATCAGCCGGACTGGGTCGCCCGCTTCCTCGACCACTGGCGGCCTAACCTCGTCGTCTGGTCGGAATCCGAATTCTGGCCGAACATGCTGGCGGGCATCAAGGCGCGCGGAATTCCGGCGGTCCTCCTGAACGCGCGCATGTCGGCGCGCAGCTTCCGGCGCTGGAAATGGGCGAGGGGGGCGATTTCCGAGGTGCTGTCGGCATTCAGTCTCTGCCTCGCGCAGAATGACGCAGAGGCGCAGCGCTTGCGCGTGCTGGGCGCGCGCGATGTGCGCGTTTCTGCCAATGTGAAATATGCCGCGCAGCCGCTGCCGGTCGATCCAGGCGCGCTTGCGCAGGCGCAGGCAGAAGCGGGAGCTCGCAAGACGCTGCTCTGGGCGAGCACGCATCCCGGCGAAGAGGAAATCGCGCTGGAGACCCATGCCGCGCTGCAAGCGGGTTTTCCCGACCTGCTGACAATTATCGTGCCGCGCCATGCTGCGCGCGGGCCCGAGGTGCTGGCTCTCGCACAGGCGCGCGGGCTGACCGTCGGCCTGCGGTCGCGCGGGGAGGCCATGCGACAGGTCTATATCGCGGATACGATGGGCGAGCTGGGACTTTTCTATAGGCTTTGCAGGAACGCGGTTATCGGCGGCTCCTTCGCCGATATCGGCGGCCATAACCCGATCGAGGCGGGGCAGCTCGGCTGCGTGATCTTCTATGGTCCCGTGATGTATAATTTTATCACCATTAATGATGACTTTCTGGCCGCAGGCGCGGCGGTGCAGGTCGCCGATAAACAGGCGCTGGCCGAGAAACTGCGCGACGCGCTGCAATCTCCCGCACAATATGAAAGCTACGCAGCTGCCGCGCAGGCGCTGACCGCTGACAAGGCCCGCGCGGCTAGAGAACTGGCATCCCTGCTCGATCCCTGGCTCGACAAGATCGCAGCGAAAGGCGCAGCCGCAGCATGATGCGCACTCCGCCTTTCTGGTATGACCAGACGACAGAAAAGCACAAATGGGCGGCGCGCCTCCTTGGTCCGGCGGGCCTGGTCTATGGCTGGGTCGTCGAGAAGCGCTTTGATTTTTACTATCCCGTGCCCCTGGCGAAGCCGGTCATCTGCGTCGGCAATATCACGACCGGGGGCGCAGGCAAAACGCCCGTCGTCATGTCGCTTGTGTCGATGATGGCGGAAGCAGGATACAACCCCCATATCCTTACCCGCGGCTATGGCGGGGAAGAGGAGGGGCCGCTGCAGGTCAGCCCCGGCCGCGATACCGCCGCCGATGTCGGCGACGAGGCGCTGCTGCTCGTCGAAAAGGCGCCGACCTGGGTCGCGACCAGCCGTCCGCTCGGCGCGCAGGCGGCGATCGATACAGGCGCAACGGTGATTATCATGGATGACGGGTTCCAGAACCCCGGCATCCACAAGGACGTCGCCTTTGTCGTGGTCGACGGCACCAGCGGCTTCGGCAATGGCCGCGTCATACCGGCCGGCCCCTTGCGGGAAGATATCGGCCGCAGCCTCGCCCGCGCCCATGCGGTCGTGATTGTCGGCGAGGACAAGGCCGGCGTCGCAGATACGGTGCGAAAGCACGGGGATACCCCGCTGTTCTACGCGCAGCTGCGCCCCGATGCCGAAAATCCCGACTTATTCGGCAAGCCCGTTTTCGCCTTCGCCGGCATCGGCCGCCCTGAAAAATTCAAGGACAGCCTGATCGCGGCCGGCGCGATGCTGGAGGGCTGGGGCAGCTACCCCGACCATTTCGCCTATGTCGAGGAAGACCTGCGCGAGCTGATCGCCGCCGCCGACGCCAAGAACGCGATCATCGTCACGACCGCCAAGGACCATGTGCGCCTGCCCCCGGCGCTGAAGGCCCGCGTGCAGAAATTTACTGTACACCTGCACTGGCAGGACCCGGCTGCGGTGCTTTCCTTCATCCGCATGCAGCTTGGCAAGAACTGGACATGATCCGCGCGCGCAAGATACCACTCGCCAAGCGCGTCAGCTATCTGTTCGAAACGGCGGCGGCCTACCTGATTTACGGCTTTTTCAGCCTGTTCACGCTCGACGCCGCCTCCGACCTCGGCGGCTGGATCATGCGGCGGCTGGGCCCACGCCTCGGCGTCACGCGCACCGCCTACCGCAATCTCGCGCTCGCACTGCCCGAGAAAACGGACGCAGAAAAACGCGAGATCGTGGAAGGCATGTGGGAAAATCTCGGCCGCGTTATCGCCGAATATCCGCACCTGAAAAAAATTGCCGACCGCATCGACCTTGCCGGCATGGAAAACGCGCGCGACGTGCTGGAGAGCGGCAAGCCCGCGATCTTCTTCGGCGGCCATCTCGCCAACTGGGAAATTCCGCCCGTCTGCGCCCGCCGCATCGGCATGCCGCTGCATGTCGTTTACCGCCGCCCGAACAATCCCTGGGTGGATGGGCTCCTACGCCATGCGCGGGCGGCAGGCGCTGTCGGGCAAATACCCAAAGGGACGGAAGGGGCGCTCGAGATATTGGCCGTGCTGCGCAAAAAGGAATCGCTCGGCATTCTCGTTGACCAGAAAATGAACGAGGGAATGGCCATTCCCTTTTTCGGGCATGACGCCATGACCGGGCCCGGTGTCGCGCAGTTCGCGGTACGCGTCGGCTGCGGCCTCTGCCCCTTGCGGATCGAGCGGCTGCAGGGCGCGCGCTTTCGCTTGACGATCGAGAAATCCATTCCGGTCGAGGATACCGGCGACCGCGAAGCCGATTACCGCCGCATCATGACGGAGGTGAACCGGCATCTGGAGATCTGGATTCGCGCGCGGCCCGAGCAATGGCTGTGGATTCATAACCGCTGGCCGGAACAGCGGAAAGTGTCTCGCTAACATCCTGAATACACAGCCGCAATCCTCAATTGACATAACGGGCAGGGCTTTGTTAGGTTGAGGCCTCTGCGACATGAAACCGGGGCCACCGTGGACAAGCCGTTCCAATCGAAAAGCTTTCATTTCGACCGCGAGGACCTGTGGGTCGAGGCGCTGATTCCGGGGCAGGAGGGTCTTTCCCCCGCCGATGTGATCACCTTCCGCGTGGCCGCGATCAAGGAAATGCAGAGCCTCGGCCAGAAAAACGCCAGCATCAAGCTCGATACCGGGCGCGAGATCATCTTCGACATTTCCTATGGCGAGCTGCGCACAAAACTGCGCGAGGCGGAAGACCGCGTACTTGACCTGCGCGATGCGACGAATATCACGCCCAAGGACAAGCTCATGAAGAAGCTGCGCGAGGAATTCAAGGAAGCAGCCGAGCGCGAAAAACACGCGGCGTTCGAGGCATTGTCGTTCAAGGCTTTCGTGCGCACCGCCAAGAAAACCGATTTCCGCGAATTCGCCTTCACCGGCCTGGATGTCAAGCCCGGCGAGCTGTCGGAAGGCTCGAGCATCATGGGCGGCAGCTACACGAAGCTCGAGCTACGCGATCCGGCGAAACACGGGTTCAGCACCAACGAAATCATCGTCGAGATTCCGCTCGCCGAATTCCGCGCCCTTTGCGCCGAAGCGACAGGCAAGGGTTTCCGGGAGCTTGACCTGCGCGACCTGTCACTGCGCAAAGGGACGGTCGTGCCTCCGGAAAAACGCGCCGCCGCGGGCCTTGCGCCGTGACACTGACGAGCAAGACAAAGGTGTTCCGCCTCGGCGGCAATGACGAAGATCTGATCATTACCGCCTATGCCCCCGTCGAAGGCGCAGCCGATGCCTGGCGGCAAATGGCATTCAAGGCGGTCTCGATCGACTTTCTCTACCAGATCGACGACCGGCTCTCCGGCATCACGCTGAAAAACGGCATCACAATTCCGGTCGTGATGAGCTTCGATGCGCTGCGCCGCGCGATATACGAGCCCGATATGTCTACCGGCAACGGCATCGACCTTACCTTGCTGACCGGCAAGGCGGTGGGAGAGGTGCAGGCCATCCGCCTCGCCAAAACCTTTAATCCCGCGGCCGTCGCGGCTGCGCCTGAAAAAACATCCAAGCTTGAAATCGTCATGTTCACCCATGCCGACCAGAATGACCGTAAGTTCCGCCGCATCCGCGTCGCGCATCGCGACATCAATTATTTCGAGCCCAACAAGGCGCGCAAGGAAACCGAGACCTTCTTCCAGTTGAAGGCGGGCGTAACGATCGAGGGCATGACGAATTTCTACGCGGCGATACCGCTTGATCATTTTACCGCATTCCTCAACAACGCGCTGCGCGCCGGCGAGACTGTGCTCGACCTGTCGGAGCGCACGCGTCCGCTCAACCCTAAAGGGATGGAGATGGGATGAGCGACCAGCCGAAATTTTCCAAGAAGCTGTTGCCGGAAGCGGAAGACCTAGTCATCCGCGCGCTTGTGCCGCGCGAAGACGGCAGCGGCTATTCACCGCTCAGCTTCACGCGCGAGCGCATCGATTACGTGACCGAGATATCGGCGGGCGTGGCGGGCATCGCGTTGAAGAACGGGCTGCGCTTCGCCGTTGCCATGGATTATGCCGCGCTCGAGGAAAAAATCTATTTTGCCGACCTGCGAAGCGAACCGCTTTTGGATCTCCGCGACAAAACAGGCCCCGCCGCCGCGCCGCAGGAAGTGCCCGCGCTGTCGCAGGTGTTCGCCGATGCCGCCGCCGCCCCATCAAACCTGCCGATGGTCGACAAGCCGCTCAAGATTGCCGTTTTCGTGCGCCAGTCGGAACAGCAGAACTTCAAGATGGCTATCTTCACCGACAGCGAGATCGATTGGGCGAAGGTCGATGGTTTTGACGGCAAGAACGGCAAGGCGACGAAGCTGCCCCTGCTGATCGGCAAGGGACCCTTCGGCGAGACGACAATGGTCATCGACATGCCGCGTGCCGCCTTCATGGAGATTTACAACAAGGCGAAGATGGAGGGCAAATCCTCAATCGACCTTCGCGACTGGACGCGCCGCCGCGACCCAGAGGGCGCCAAGCCCCCGGCGCCCTGATTTATTTCACGAGTGCGAGCGGCGGCTTCTTCTGCGGCGGCCGCGGGAACTGCATTGCGCCGACGATCGGTTTCGCCACTTCGCGGAACAGCGCGTTGATGGGCGAAAAATCGAAGCTCGAGGTCTTTTGCAGCTTCGGCAGGATATCGGGATAATCGCGCACGAGGATGTCGCGCACCTCTTTCGCGCATTTTTCAATGACCGCGCGATCATAGGGCGATACGTTGAATTCCGTATGCTTTGACAGCGCGCCCGGCGAGGTGGCGGGCGGCTCCGCGACGCTGCCCGTTTTCTGTTCGATGGCAAAGCGGTGCTCGGCTTCGAGCAGGATCGCGATCGTCTCCGCCATGTTACGCGGCTTCATGCCGCGGCCGGTGATTTCAACGAAGGCGTCCGCGATCAGCTTGATGCCCTGGCTCAGCGATATTTCATTGCCTTTGCCGTCCACAATCTCGATATTGCTGCGCGGGCGGCGGCCCATCTGCATGAGCACGGCCTGAAGGTATTCCTCGCCCGAGCCGTTCGAATACTGCCAGCCGTCGAGCATCACCATATGCGTGACCTTCTCGTCGATCAGCGGCACCCACATGCCCATGAACGCGTCCTGTCCCCAGCTGATCGCTTTCTGGATGCGCAGGCGCTTTTCAAATTCGGCGGGGGCGATGACGGCGCCGTCCAGTTTTGCGACCCATTCATTCGCGCCGGCGACGCCCTGCGCGAGGTTGGGTTCGACGACGTTTCTAAAAAAGGCGTCGTGATCGGCCTTGGCTTCATCTGCGGTCTTGAAGCCCTTCGCGTCCATGTAATCGTAGAGCCGGGGGCCGGAGGTAATAGGCACGCTGATATAGGCGATATTTTCGGCCTTGAGCGTGCTGAACGCGGCAAGCGCGAACTGGGCTTGGAGCTTGTGCTCGTTGGGCAGGTCGTGCGTGCGCGGTAGAACTGCGTTTTTTGCCATTACCCAGAATATATATGCTCAAAGGGAAGATAACAGAGGTATTTATGGTCAGAGGACTAAGCCGTTAATAATACGTAGTTTTTACATTCACATAATCGACTTGTAAATAAATCTGATCCTTTGCGGAACCGGAATCGCGCGGCTTGTGTTATCCGCCGTATGCCGCCTGTCCCTCGCGGCAACGAAAAACATAACAAGGAGACTTCCGCTATGAAAAAGACTGCACTCACCGCAGCGATCGCCCTGACCGCGATGCTTGCGGCTTCGCCGGCTTTCGCAACTTCGACGAAAGATTTCGTTGAAAAGGCCGCGATGTCCGACATGTTCGAAATCGCCTCCAGCAAAATTGCCCTCGAGCGCGCGCAGAACGCGGAAGTCAAAGCTTTCGCGCAGAAGATGATCGATGACCACACGGCATCCTCCGCGAAAATGAAGGAAGCTCTCGCCGGCGCAAAAGCCGATGTGCAGCCGCCAGCCGCTCTTGATGAAAAACACACCAAGAAGCTCGAAAAGCTGCAGAAGGCCGATGCCGAAGACTTCGATGAAGATTACCTTAACATCCAGCAAAAAGCGCATCGCAAGGCTGTCAGCCTGTTCAAGGACTATGCTGACGACGGCGACAACGCAGCGCTGAAATCCTTTGCCTCCGCGACGCTGCCCACGCTCGAAGCGCACAAGGACCATGTGAACCAGCTGGAAGACAAGCTGGACTAATTTCTGCCAAGCCACTTCTTGATACGATTGACGACCGAAAGCCCCTCTCCGTTGCCCTGCGGAGAGGGGTTTTCACATGGCGAAATTCGTGGTGCTTCCGCTAAAATTTTAGGAAAATGGACCGCATAATTTACGGGATGGAAACGCGAATATGCGATGATTGAATCATGCGAATGTGGTGACGGACCGCTTCTCCTGATCTCTCTGCCGCCAACACACCCAAGCACCCGGGGAGGCCGGCGCCATCCGGCCACCTGTTCACCGCCCACCCGCGGTGGCGCGACCGGGAGGGGCAGGCACCGGCCACAGACGCAAAAGACCTTCCGTTTCGAGAGACCCCGCCCGCCCCCGGGACGGTGTTTCAAGGATCGGGCTCACACGACGAATATTACACTCCCATAGCTGAGGCCCGGCGTGACAACCGGGCCTCTTGCTTTATATAAATCCCGAAAGAAGCTGACAGGAAGGCGGGGATGTTCTATATATGTTCCGAGGCCTTGCGGCGCTATTTCGCCGTACTATGTTATTGGAAATAACGAAGGGTTTTTATGGCCGAGGCATATAATAAGTCTATTCGCATCAAGGGCGCGCGCGAGCACAACCTCAAGAACATCGATGTCGAAATCCCCCGCGACCAGCTGGTCGTGATTACCGGCCTTTCCGGCTCGGGCAAGTCGTCGCTCGCTTTCGACACGATCTATGCTGAAGGCCAGCGCCGCTACGTCGAATCCCTCTCCGCCGATGCCCGCCAGTTCCTGGAGCTGATGCAGAAGCCCGA
>DASPMW010000204.1:0-9481 GCA_035626855.1 Patescibacteria group bacterium | reverse complement strand
CCCCGTGAAATCGGGCGGCACGCCGCGGCGCGCGAAGGCGTGGTAGGCGCGCAGCTTGACCTCCGCCGTGCCCGTGTTGCGCACCGTCTGGCGGATGGTGAACAGGAAATTCTCGTCGAGCGAAATGCTGCGCTCGAACTTCAGGCCCTGGCCGTTGTCCCAGGTCAGGATGACCGGCGCGCCGCCGCTGGTGATTTCGGGGGGGCTGCCGGGCGCCACGCTCCAGACGGTCTTTTCATCGGGCAGGCGCAGGCCGTCGCCCAGCCAGCCGCTGTCGACATAGGCGGTCTGCGGCGCGTCCTGCTTTTTCAGGAGCGCGACATGCTCTTTATTTTCAACGGTGGTGAAATGCTCGTTCAGCGTCAGATCGTCGATGCGGCCGCCGGTGGTCGGCATCGAGCCGGAAAGGCGCGCGCCGCGGATGGTGATGCGCTTCGCTTCGGCCGCGGGCGCCGTCCCGGCCGCCAGGGTGTCTTCCGTGGTCGGCTTCGCGCCAGCCGGGTCGGCCTTCGCCGCGGCTTCCGTTTTTTCGGCCGCCGCCTTGACCTTGGCTTCTTCGGCCAGTTTCTGCTGGCGGGGCATTTCGACGAAGAAATGGAACCCGAGCAGGATGAACAGCGAAATGATGACGGCGAACATCATGTTCGCGCGGTCGCGGGCTGCGTTCGGGTCGTTCGGTTGGAATGCCATTTATATTGTCCTGTGGTCTTCTGCTAATCGGGTTGCGTTTTATCACAAGTGGCGGGGAGATAACAGAATTTATCGGGCACCGGATCATGCCCGCCGGCGCGCCAGGGATGGCAGCGCAGGATGCGCAAGAGGCCAAGCCAGCCGCCCTTGCCCGCGCCGAATTTGCGGATCGCCCCGGCGGTATAGTTCGAGCAGCTGGGATGATAGCGGCACTGTTTTCCCATAACGGTCGAAAACGTGCATTGATAAAACCGGATCAGCGCAAGCATCAGCCGCGCCGGAATTGACGGCGCGCTCACGCCAGCACCTTGAGCGCGCGCAGCCCCGTTTCGAAATCCGTGTTCATGGCGGTGAAGTCGTGGTTCGCCGCCGCCGTCTTGGCGACGATGACCAGGTCAAAGCCCGCGAGCGCGCGGAGCTTCAACTGCAGGCGCACCAGCTCGCGCAGGCGACGCTTGGCGCGGTTGCGAATAACGGCGTTGCCCACCTTGCGGCTGGCCGTGAGGCCGAGCCGGAACGGGCTGCCGTCGTCTGTCTTTAAAAGCTGCATGATGAAGGCGGAACCGGACCATCTCCGGCCCTGCCGCGCGATACGCTGGAAATCCGGCGACGCCTTGATCATCGTCACGGCGGCGCACATAAAGAAAATACTCCCGCGAAAGTTACGCGGTTAGTTTCTTGCGGCCTTTGGCGCGGCGTGCGGCAACGACCTTCTGGCCGTTTTTGGTCGCCATGCGGGCGCGGTAGCCATGGCGGCGCTTGCGGACCAGCTTGCTGGGTTGGTAAGTACGTTTCACGGCAGAATCTCCAATCTCTACATAAAATTCCGAGTTAGCTGTATAAGCCGCGCGGGAAGCGGAGTCAACGTTTTAAATTCCTTATGTGAATGTGTTAACGCATGCTGCTGCGGCAAAAGTTGACAGAACCCCGATAATCGCTGATAAGCTTATAAAAGCATGTGCCCGTAGCTCAACTGGATAGAGCGTCGCCCTCCGAAGGCGAAGGTTGGGGGTTCAAATCCCTTCGGGCACGCCATTTTCATAACAGGCCCCCCTCATCCTGAGCGCAGCGAAGGATCTTCCTTGCCCGCCGCAAGGAACAGAGATGCTCGCTGCGCTCGGGATGACAGCAGGGCAGAATCAAAAAGCCGGAGCCGCTTTTCCGCGGCATCCGGCTTTTGAATTGGTGGCCGTCAGATTACCAGTGGCGCACGCGCCCGGTATCGACATGCACGAAGTTGGAAGCGGGATAATAACCGACGCCGCCCGAATTCAGCTTGATCGCCGCCGCGCGCAGGTTTTTCAGCTGGGTGCCGGGCAGCTTGATGTCGATCGCCTGGCCAGACATGTGCAGGCTGCGCTGCGCGACGCCGTGGCTAGCGGAACGCAGGCGCGCATTCGTGGTCGGCGAGCGATAGCCCGAAAACACGTCGATCATGTTGAGGTTGCCCAGGCGATGCTGGAGCACATAGAGAATATCCATAAGCCGCGGGTCAATCGGGAATTTCTCGCCCGAGCGGTGATCGCGCATGACCGATTTGATTTCGCCGAAGGCGTCGGGCAGGTAGCGACCGCCCATCCAGTATTCGCCGCGGAACTTCTCTCCCGTGTGGACATTCGTTATCTGAATCTCGCGACCCGCATTTTTCAGCGTCGGACCCGTGGATGCCAGCGAAAGATCGGGCATCCAGCAGCCGAGCGCGACCGCAGCGGTTGCGCCGAGCTTCAGGAACGAGCGGCGGTCTGCGTCAAATGCGTCCGCAGCCGAACTGTTTTTGGCCATGAGTTCGGCCGGATCGATAAAACGGTTCATGAGTTTAAACCCCATCTATGGTTAATACTTCGCTACTCCCCAGTAGAGAATACCAAAATAGTTAGGGGATCAAGAAAAAATCTCAAGTTGTTACATAATATTAGCACTATACGGCTGATATCTACTTGCCATACGCAATATTATTGCGGCATCGCACAAAATTAGCCATATAATCCGATTACTGTTTGATTGTTGCGCAGGTACACCGCGCTTGATGTACGTGCCTTTTTTGCCCAAAAATAATATGAGATTTTTTCACACACGGTCTTGCACCGGACCAGCCCGGTCCTACTTAAAACTGAAGTTCCCCCGCAAATGCTAGGGCAGCTTGGCAAAGGAATGTCCGATCATCTACTGTAATCAGACAGCGGAGTTGCTCACCCATGGCCGAAATACTTATTACCTGCACCAACAAGAACGATACCTTTTCCGATCATTCCGGCATTACCCATCTCGGCGGCCCCGACGGCCGCTGGAAGAAGGAACAGGTTATCTTCCACCTCAATGAAAAATCGAACACCTACTTCACGATGATCGACAACATGAAGGCGGAAATCGCGATTTACCTGCAAGGCTACGGCGTGCACCTGCGCGCCCATGCCAACGGCGTCTGGAACGATTTCCTCCTGATGCTGCCGAAATGTCCTGAACCGCCCGGCGAGCTCGCGCCCGTGCGCATAAAGTAAAATTTGGCTGACAGATGAAAGCCGGCCGTCGCAAGATTGCCGGCTTCATTGTTTCTAAGGCTCAGGGCTTCGGCGGCAGGTAGGTGGTCGGCTTGTTGAGCTTGGGGTTGCGAAGCGCGTCGAGCTCTTCTTCGAGCATTTTCACGCGGGCCTGCAGGTCGCGAATTGCGAACATTTCTTCTTTTACCTGTTCCAATAGCGCGCGGTTACCGCGGAAGCCTTCCTTGCGCGCCCCTTCGATCGCTGCGTCGATATCGGCGCCGTGGCGCTCGACGAGGTAGCGCACCACATCCTTTTTGTCGCGCGACGCGGCTTCGCGCAGCGCCCATTGCAGGTTTTTCGGCTGCGCGCCCGTCGCCGCCAGCAGCAGCGTATAGGCGCGCATGGCGCCGCTCTGGAGCGCGGTTTCCGCGAAGCGGTCGCTGCCCTTGACCTGATCGATGCCCGATTCCAGCAGTTTTTCCACCAGCATCGCCTTCCGCCCGTCGTCGATCGGGGAATGCAGGACCGCCGGGATGATATGCGACCAGCTGTCGCCCTTGTTGAAATCGATGTCGGCCTCGAGGAACAGGTCGAAGCTGTCATAGCGCTTGTCGCTGATCGCGGCGCGGAAATATTTCTCGAGGAAGGCATCGCGGCCGGCGCGCCCGTCAAACCCCCAGCGCGTCCAGTCCTCGTCGCCCGCTTCCTTCGCGAAGAACTTGATGACCTCGGGCGAGAGGCGCATGCGGTCGTGGTGGTAATTATGGCGGTCCATATCCTCCAGCTGTTTGGCGATGCGCGTGTCCTCGTAGCCGAGCCAGTCGCGCAGCCGCTCGACATTGCTGTCGCGCACGGCCCGCACGAATTCGTATGGATCGCCGACATATCTCATGCGTAGAACCAGGCGGAGGGCGGCGGGGGCGGCGGCATCCATTCGGGCTTGATACCGTGCTGCGCGAATATTTCGACGACGTCCTTCAGCTTGCCGAGCTGCGCCGAGAGGGCGACGGTGCCGGGATGATCCATGCGGTCATGCCCGTCTTTCAGCACGCGCGCGACCAGCCGTGCTTTTTCGTCCGGCCCCGCCGCCGATTCAACCACACGCTTCAGGAGGGGCGTGCCATGCCGGCCGTTGAGATGATCTTTTTCCTTGAGCAGCAGCACCTCGGCCGCCGCGACATTCCCGGCCGCAAGCAGGTGCGAGAACAGGTGGAAAAACAGGCTGGAGCGCGGATATTCGCGGATATCGATCTCGCCCACGGGCGCCGCAAGCGCGCCGTTCGGGCCGGAAATGAGGGCAGCCATGCCGGGGGTCAGCAGGGGCGCCAGGTCTTCGTCGATCTGCGCCGCCAGATCCGCGCGTTTCGTCCGCGCGATCAAGGGCTCCGCCGCCAGCAAATCGCCGCTGCGCAGCGCCGCGCGCAGGCGGGAGGATTTTTTGTCGAACAGCGCGGAAAGGCTCATCTTGCGGGGCCTTTCAGCACGGGCTTGTCGAGCGGTTTGTCACCAAGGCGCTCGGACAGCAGGCGCACGGTTTCCCGCAAGGACTCGACTTCGGCAGTCAGGCTTTCGACGCTGCGCGGCTTTTCCGCTTTCGGCAGGCGCGCGCGGACGCCTTCCAGGAATTCCGTTTCCGCCGCGTTGCCGACGGCATTGCCTGCGGCGATGGCCGCATCGATGTCAGCGCCGTATTTTGCGGCAAGATGGAGCGCCGTTTCGGTTGAGCGCGCACGAACCGCGACAGGCAACAGCGCGCCGGCCTGTTCCCGCACGTTAAAGCCCGCCGCCGCCAGGAGGTCAAGCGCCGGCAGGTCGCCCTTCTCCACCGCGGACTTGATCGCCGCGTCTTTATCGGTCATCAGGTCGTGTCCGTGGGAGAGGATTTTGCGCAAGTAATCCAGCCGCAGATCGGACGGCAGATCGGCGTTGATCACGGCGGAAAGGTAAAACGCCCCGCTCTTTACGTTGAAGGTCTTGCCGCCTTTTTCGAGCAGCGTCTCGGCGACGTCCACGCGCTTATAATGGAGAGCGAAGACGAACATTGTATTGAGAACGAGGTCGCGTGAATCGGTGGGTAATCGCCAGTTCTGCAGCACCTTGTCGTCCAGCTTTTTTGCCAGCAGAGCCGTCATCCGCGGCGTAATTTCGGCGACAAATTCGCCGCCCATGATTTCAAGCAGGAAGCCGAGCCCCTTTTTCTCCATGAGCTTTTCCATGCGCGGCAGGTCATCGGTTGCGACCGCTTCGCGAAACGCGCTCGCTTTCGACTGGAAAAGACGGGACAGCTTCATGGCGGGTTTCTCCGGCACTACGCCGCGCAGGGAAATACCGGCGCGGGCGTTGGAAAGTTACGCCCGCAGCGTCATTATGTCAATGGAAACGAGGAGAAATCAGAGGTTGAAGCCGGCGCGTTTTTGCGCGGGCTTTGCGTCGGTTTTGGGCGCTGTATCCGGCACCACCGAAACTACGAAATCGCGCAGCAATTCCAACGCCTTCGGGCTGGCGTCATGTTCCTGCCCGGTGATGATCTCGGCTTCCGCCCTGAATTCTTGTTGTTTCAGAACGGTTTGAAACCAGACCGCATGGGGCGCGCCGGAGTAATGCTGGTATTCCAGCTCGCCCGCGACGAGCTTCACCGGCGGCTTCGACCGGATATCCGGCACCAGATCGAGCGCGCCGCCGGATATCGCGAAGACGCCGGCGACCTGCGTTTCACGCATCAGGCCTGTATAAACCGCCATCGTGCCGCCTTGCGAGAACCCGGCGATGACGATGCGGTTTTCCGCGACGCCGCTCTCCGCCGCGATCCGACTGATGTATTCGTTCAGCTCATTTGCCGTCGCGGGCGCGCGCTCCTGCGCGGTGCGGCGCAATAGGCCGATATCGTCCTGCCGGCTGATGACGTCGCGCAACTCGAACCAGCTGTGGTTGTTCCAGCCCATCTGCACGGGCGCGTCGGGGAAATGCAGCTTTGCGTTCGGCAGCATCGGCCCCAGCTGGTCACCGACATATTGCCGCATCAGGTCGCCGCTCGAGCCGTAGCCGTGCATAAACACGACAAGGCACTCGGGTTTCTGGCCGCTTTCAGGTTCGCGCGCGTAATCGGTGATCATGACCCGCCTGATGCTTTATTGCTGAAACAGGCTTTAGACTATAATATTATGATAAATCGGTCAACGGAAAATCGCGTCCTGCGCCCGTGCGCCCTGCTGGGCCAGCGATTTCTGCTGCATCGCCTGCGATTCCATGATGGCCCGGCGGAATTCAATGGGGGTTTCAATGGGCGGCAGGACGACCTCCCCCACCCCCATGCCGCGGATAACCACGTTGCCGTAACCGAAGAGACGGCCAAGCACCCCCTGGCGGACAGAGACGCCTTCGATCCGGTCGATATTGAGCTCGCCGACGTTGCGGGCGATCAGGCCCTTTTTATAAACGAGGCGCTCCGAGGTAACGGCGATTTCCGTCGTCGCCTTCACGATCATCATATGCGCGAAGAAATAAAGGCCAAGCAGGAACATTCCGAGGATGCTGAAACGGATCAGCGGATGCAGGCTCCAGATGATCTTGAGATAGCCGCCCGTGCGGATGACGGTCTGGTTCCAGGCCTGGTCATACATTTCCTTTGGCAGTTCCACGC
Organism: Patescibacteria group bacterium; assembly: GCA_035626855.1. Taxonomy (GTDB): domain Bacteria; phylum Pseudomonadota; class Alphaproteobacteria; order Micavibrionales; family UBA2020; genus JAPWJZ01. The sequence continues at coordinate 2,671 of DASPMW010000204.1, read as the reverse complement.
CATAGATGTGGCGGATCGTGGAGTTCACCCCCCACCAGATCGCGACATAGCCGACGGCGATGCCGAGCGCGAGACCGAACAGGATCCAGCCGATCGCCTGCAGCGTGTACATCCAGTGGAAGCGCGCGCCCATTAAAATCTCTTCTTTGGGGCCGAGTGACTGCTGGACGTAAAGCATGAAATCTCCTGAAGGCGGCTGCCTTTGTTATTTCATATCTTAATGGACGATTGGTTAATCGCCAAGGCAAATGCCCAGCATGCGGGCCGTGTGCACAAGCGGGCCCTTTACGTCAACCTGCTGGTAGGAGGCGATGGCCTCCTCGATCGGCACGTCGATGACGCCGCGGTTCGACCAGGCGACCATGCGGTCGAACTTGCCGGCCGCGACCAGCTCCACCGCCCGCACGCCGAAAGCGGCGGCGACGAGGCGGTCGGAGGGGATGGGCGGCGCGCCGCGCTGCACATGGCCGAGCACGGTCACGCGCGTCTCGAAGCCGGTCAGCTCGGCGATTTGCTCGCCAATATGGTAGCCGATGCCGCCGAAGCGCTTTTCGCCGTCCTTGTATTCCATCTGCTTCGCGCCCCCCTCAATCGTTTTCACCGCCTCGGAGACGACGACCAGCGCGAAGTTGCGCTGCTCGGTATCGCGCACATTGATGATTTTCTGCGCGACTTTTTTGATGTCGTAGGGAATTTCGGGAATGAGGATGACATCCGCGCCGCCCGCGATGCCGGTCGAGATGGCGATATTGCCGGCGTCGCGGCCCATCACCTCCAGCACCATGACCCGGTCGTGGCTGGCCGCTGTCGGCTGCAGGCGGTCGAGCGCTTCCGTCGCAACGTAGAGCGCGGTTTCAAAGCCGACCGACATTTCCGTCTTGCCGACATCGTTGTCGATCGTTTTCGGCACGCAGACGAGGCCGAACTTGCCGCGCTGCGCGAGCGTGCGCAGGATCGCCATCGAGCCGTCGCCGCCGATGCCGATCACGGCCTCGAGCCCGAGCTGCTGGATGCCTTCGATGATTTCGCCGGAGCGGTCTTTCTCGCTGCCGTCGTTCATCGGGAATTTAAACGGGTTGCCCTTGTTCGTGGTGCCGAGGATCGTGCCGCCCTGGCGCATCACGGTCGTATCGAACATCGCGCGGTTGAGAACCTTGTAGCGCAAGGGACGATCGAGCAGGCCGGCCGTGCCGTCCTCGAGCCCGATCACTTCCCAATTCTTTTCCGCAGCCGCGTGGACGGCCGCGCGGATCACCGCATTCAGCCCTGCGCAGTCCCCGCCGGAGGTGAGGATCCCGATGCGCTTCTTTCCCATATTTATTTTCCCTTAACTATTATGCCTTATCTTTTATAGAGCGCCCTTGACCCCTTCCTCTGCAGGGAGAGTCGGGCTTTGGCGCATTGCAACAAATAAAGCTACAAAAAACAAGGGTTTCCTGATAATATATTTGCGACTATAAAGGAAGCCGGACTGAAGGACGGGTACCACCTGACATGATGCAAGAACAGGAAGAAGATATCCAAAAGATGATGCACGAGCTCAAGACTGAGCACCGTGATCTAGACATCATCATCCAGCAGCTGACCGACGCCACCCCCATCGATTTCCTCCGCCTGCAGCGCCTGAAGAAGCGCAAGCTGTTCCTGAAAGATTCGATCTCAAAGCTCGAGAGCATGCTGCTGCCGGATATTATCGCCTAATTTCATAAAACAGCGCCTTACCATGCCGGACTTGTTCCGGCATCCAAAAGCGCGTCCGCGTCATATATATCCTGGCTCATAAGACGGCAGGACTGACTTTTGGCTCACGACAGTTGATTGACGTAACACACCCCTATTGCTATAAAACGGCTCACACAATTTCAGAATGACGGAGCCCTTTTCATGCCCTCTTACCTCGGCGTATCGCAGGCCGACCTGATTGCCTCAATCAATGATAACCTTGCCCTGCTCGAAACCCATTCGCCAGGCCCCGCCTGCCAGGAAATGATCGACGCGTTGCGCGCAACCGATTCCGCGACTGGTCAGTCAAAACTGGGCGCGATTGCGGCGGCGGCGACGGATGTCGAGCTCGCAACTGCGGTTCGGTCGTCTGGCATCAATTACGTGCTCGGCCGCATGGGCGAGGTGCGTGAATTCCACGCTTATAACGACACCGATGGCACGGGCCGCGCGGCCTTCATCTCGGCGAAAGCCTGGGATGGCGGCAGTGGCGCCATGCTGATGAACTACACGAAAGTGGACGAGGAATGCGACAGCTGGCTCGCGCTTTCCCATGCCGCAAAGATCGAGATGACCGACGAAAACGGCGCGAAGCTGAACGAGATCGCACGCGCTGTGTCGCAGAACGAGGAGGCAATCGACCGCGCCTTGACCGCGATGGGCGGCATTATCGGCGGCGTGCAGGGCGGCGTCGACGAGGACACGCTGAAAAGCGTTTTCCTTTCACTCGACCTGCATGAGCGCCATATCCTCAACACCAGCTTCCGCGGGCTCATGCTTGAAAACGCGGCGCCGATCGTTGCACCCGGCGCGCTCGGCCGTTACGGCGTCGTCGTGCCGGAACTCATGGACAAGACGATAAACTGGCATGACCCAAGCCTGCGCGCGCTCGCCGGGAAAGTCGGCGAGGCCCTGTCACCTTTCTACGATACCGACGAAGTGCAGATGA
>DASPMW010000203.1:0-14634 GCA_035626855.1 Patescibacteria group bacterium | reverse complement strand
TTGCCTGCCCATCGAAGTCATGGCGGAGCGCGGGCGCGATACGCTGCGCTTCGGGCCCATGAAACCCGTCGGCCTGACCGACCCCAACAAACCGCGGCGCCCCTGGGCGGTTGTCCAGCTGCGGCAGGATAATGCCCTTGGCACGCTATATAATATCGTCGGCTTTCAGACCAAGCTGAAATATGCCGAACAGACGCGCATCTTCCGCATGATCCCCGGTCTCGAAAATGCCGAATTCGCCCGGCTTGGCGGGATTCACCGCAATACTTTCATCAACAGCCCGAAACTGCTCGACGCCGCGCTGCGTCTGAAGGCACAGCCCCGCTTGCGCTTTGCCGGACAAGTGACTGGCTGCGAAGGGTATGTCGAAAGCGCTGCAGTCGGCCTGATGGCCGGACGTTTTGCCGCAGCGGAATATTTCGGCAAGCCGGTCGAAACGCCGCCGGTCACGACCGCGATGGGCGCGCTTCTGAACCACATCACGACCGGCGCGAACGCCGAGACTTTCCAGCCCATGAACATCAATTTCGGGCTTTTTCCGCCGATCAGCGACGAAGGGCTGATTCCCGAAGGGAAAAAGAAGGTCGACAACCGCGAGCGGAAAAAGGCCTATGCCCTGCGCGCGCTTGGCGATCTGGATAGCTGGTTGAAGAACTGGAAGGCGGCCGCCTAAGTCAGGCGGCCCACCACAGGCGTAGCGCCATGAGCGGCGGCGGAAGTGCCAGCCGCGACGACAACAGGTTATAATCCGCCCGCTCAATCTGCCGAAGATACATTGTCGCCATACGCGCGGGGAGCAGTTTGGAGTCTGTCTTCGCTGCGTCAATGACGGCCTTCACAACCGGGGGCAGCTTCTCGAATTCCTTGCCTTCGTATAGGGCGTATTGATCGGTTCCTGCCGCGCGCAGCAGGTCCTCCGGCAGGTAGCAACGCCGTTGGCGCGCATGGGTCACCACGGCGCGCAGCAATCCGCTTAAGGCGTAAGCAATGCCAGCCGCTCTCGCGTCATTCTCCGCAACCTCGCGACCCTCGATCCGGCAGGCGAGCTTCAGAAGAGGGGTCGAGGTGAAATCCGCATAGTTGACCATACCGGACAGCGTGGCGGGCAGTTTGTCTTCCAAGTCGAATTCCCGCGCATAAATCAGCGTTTCGAAGTCTTCCCTTGGCAGGTTGTATTTGCGGATAACCGCGGCCAGCGGTTCGACGACTTCGTGTCGCAGCGGCGGCTTTCCTGCAAAAATGCCGTCAAGCGCATCGCGCCACCACTGAAGGCGGATAAGGCCGAGGCGCGTTTCAGTGACGGTTTCGCGTGTCCTTGCGATTTCATAGTTGAAGGCGTAAAGCGCCAGCAGATCATCCCGTGCGGCGGGCTTTGCCAGCAGCGTTAAAAGGAAACGGTCCGGATCGTGTTTCCGGACCGTTTCCGCGCAATACGAAAGCGGATTAATGGTGGTACGCGCTGCGGCCGGCAAAATAGGGCTGCCCTGCTTTCTCGTCGCGCGTGCCGGGCTTGAAGGTTGGCAGCACCAGTTTCGGATCGCGCAGGAAGCCGCGGTAGTAGCCGGTCGGGAACGGATGGTATTTCGATTCCAGCTCGACCGAGTCAATGATGCTCAGGAACAGGTTCGCCCAGCGCTCGTATACTTCGGACTTCGCGGCGCAGGTGATCTCGTAGCGGTTCGGGCCGTAGAGGCTGCCGATCATGAAGCCGCGCATCTTCGACATGCCTTCGCCGGTATCCTGCTCGAACGCGATCTGGACGGCGGTGGCGTCGCCCTTGCCGCCGAGGCTCGCGGGATCATAGAAATCGATAATGCGGGCGTCGTTGTACTCCGCCACGCGGGTTTCCCAGAAGTTGCGGTCCAGTTTCTCCCTGACAGCCTCGTCAACCAGGCGTTTCGGGTAAATCAGGGCGCGACCGTCATGATGGACCTGCATGCGGCAGGTGGCATGGTCTTCACCGAGAGGTCCGGCGATGCGCAGGCGGGTATAGGCGTCATCCGGCGTCTGGATGCGCCAGACATCGGGAAACGAAATGGTGTAATCGTGAACGACGTCCTTCCAAACGAATGTGTCTGCTTTCGCCTGCTGCGGCGCAAGCGCCGACAGCGACACAGCAAACATGGCAAGGGCGATAAATTTTCTCATTCCTGAACTCCCTGAATCTCGTCGCTTATTCTCGCCTGTTTTTGGTTTTTTGGGAATAGACTAAAAGGCTGTTTTTCGTCATGTTTTTCTGTATCATGCGGCCATCCATAATAAAGGCCGCCGCAAAGCTAGCTTATGAAAAAAACCGAGAACATCGCCACTGCGGCCATGATCCTGGCGGTCAGCATCCTCGCTTCCCGGCTCCTCGGTTACGTCCGGGAGATGCTCCTCGCCTATAAGTTCGGTGCATCGGGCACGACGGATGCCTTTTATGCCGCCTTCCAGATCCCTGACATCCTCAACAACATGCTGGCGGGCGGCGAGCTTTCGATCGCCTTTATCCCCCTCTACCACAAGATCTTCGCGCGGGACGGCGAGGCCGCGGCGCAGCGGCTCATGGCGACCCTGCTCGGCAATATGGGCGTTCTTGTCCTGATCCTGACAGGGTTGCTCTGGTATTTCGCCGACCCGCTCATCCGCATGCAGTTTCCGAATTTCGACGCCAAAACGACGGATATGACCGTGACGCTTACGCGCATTGTCCTGCCCGCGCAGATTTTCTTCATCGTTGGAGGCATCATCCAAGCAGTACTGCTGGCGCATAAGCACTTCTATGCCGCCGCGCTCGCGCCGCTTGTTTATAACCTGTGCACCATTCTCGGCGGGGTGTTCCTGTATGACAGCATGGGCATTGCCGGGTTTTCGATCGGCACGCTGATTGGCGCGGCGCTCGGGCCTTTACTCATGCCGGTGCTCTTCAGTTTCCGACATATCCCGCTGAAAATCCGCATCGCGCCACGGGACAGGAATTTCCTTATCTATCTCGCCATCGCTGCGCCCCTGATGCTCGGCACAACGCTGCTGACGCTCGACGAATGGTATGGCCGCTGGTTCGGCGCGCTGCTTGCGACTGGCACCGTCGCCCATATTTCTTACGCCCGCCGTCTCATGCAGGTACCGATCGCCGTCATCGGCCAGGCCATTGGCGCGGCGGCCCTTCCGACCCTCTCCAAACTGTGGTCGGAGGGAAAGACCGCTGAGCTGAACAAGACACTGCTGTCCACCCTGAATACCGGCATCGCGCTTTCCGTTCTCGCGGGTGCGGGATTTTTTGCGCTGGCACAGCCGATCGTCGCGCTCGTCTATCAGCATGGCAAATTCCTGCCGGAGGATACGCTCGTCGTCGCCGGCCTGACCGCCCTGCTCGCCTTCGCCATACCGGGCTGGATCGTGCAGCAGATCATATCGCGTGCGTTCTACGCGCGCGGCGATACGCTGCGCCCGATGAAGCTGGGCACCCTGCTCTCCTTACTTGCGATCCCCCTGTATAAATGGATGGCCCAGCATTTCGGCGTCTATGGCCTTGCCATGGCTGGCGTGCTGGCGATGACGATCAATGCCGTCGCAACGCTCGGCTATGCGCGAAAGCTGCATGATGCTCCGCCTTTCATGCCGCAGGTGGATGCCTTCCTGCGCAGCCTTGGCATTGCGGTTCCCGCTGTGCTCGCAGCACTAACCGCACTCTGGCTGCGGGGTCATTATTTCTCTATGCCCGGCGTCGAGATGAAGTGGGTCGCGCTGGCCGACATTGCGCTCGGCGGCGCCGCTTTTGGACTGATCGCCCTGCCGGCAGTGCTGATGTTTGGGGAGGACGGGTTGAAAAAGTTTATTCACCGGATTGGCTCGAAAGTTTTGGGAAGATGACCTCAGACCTCGCGTTATTTATTTTCGCCGGCTTCGTCGCGCAGTTGATCGACGGCTCGCTCGGCATGGCCTATGGCGTCACAGCCTCGAGCCTGCTTCTCGGCATGGGCCTGCCACCGGTCGTTGTCAGCTCGACAGTGCATGCGGCAGAGTGTTTCTCGACAGGAGCTTCCGCGGCATCGCACCATATTTTTGGTAATGTCCGCAAAAAGCTGTTCAAGCAACTCGTGGTTCCTGGCGTTTGCGGCGCGGTCATCGGCGCATATATACTTACGCAGCTCGACGGCGAAATACTCAAGCCGTATATCGCGAGCTACCTGCTCCTGATGGGCGTCGTTATTATCTTCAAGGCCTTCAAAAAAATTCCGCAGCGCGAGGTGTCCAAGCACATCACCCCTCTCGGATTCTTCGGCGCGTTGATCGATACGATTGGCGGAGGCGGCTGGGGGCCGATCGTTGCCTCCAATCTCGTCGCGCGCGGCAACGATGTCCGCAATACAATCGGCAGTGTGAATGCGGCCGAATTTTTTGTCACGCTCGCGGCGTCCCTCACCTTCCTGCTGACGGTCGGCTTCTCGCATCCCGAGGTGATCGTCGGCCTTGCGATCGGCGGCGTGATGGCCGCGCCCATCGCCGCCTATCTCACGAAGCGCATCCCCGTGAAGCCGTTCATGATCACCGTCGGCGTCCTCGTGATCGCGCTGAGCCTTCGCACCATCTGGAAAGTCTGGGGATAGCATGCAGAACAAGGAAAAAGACTGGTTTGGCTACAAAAAAGTGAAGCCAGCCGAGAAAACAAAACTTGTCGAAGGCGTTTTCGACAATGTCGCGTCGCGCTATGACGTGATGAATGATTTCATGTCGGGCGGCATTCACCGGCTTTGGAAAAACCGCTTGGTAAGGCTGATGCATCCCCGCTCCAGCCGCAAGCTGCTCGACGTCGCGGGCGGCACCGGCGATATTGCGTTCCGCTATCGCAAGGACGCCGGCGAGGACGCCCAGATCACGGTCTGCGACATCAACAAGGAAATGCTAAAGGTGGGCCGCGACCGGGCGATTGATCGCGGCTTCCTGAAGGGGTTTGAATGGGTTGAAGGCAATGCCGAAAGCCTGCCCTTTGCCGACCGTGAGTTTCACCTCTATTCCATCGCCTTCGGCTTGCGCAATGTCACGCATATCGACAATGCGCTGGCAGAGGCATATCGCGTACTCAAGGCCGGCGGGCAGTTTTTCTGCCTAGAATTCAGCTACGTGAACAACGCCGCGCTCCGAAAGATTTATGATGAATACTCGTTCCGCGTCATTCCCAAACTCGGCGAGCTGGTTGCGAAGGACCGCGACAGCTATCAATACCTCGTCGAGAGCATCCGCCAGTTTCCGAAGCAAGAAGAACTGAAATCCCGCATGGAAAAAGCAGGATTTGAACGCGTGAGCATCATAAACCTGTCTGGCGGCATTGCCGCGATCCACGTGGGAAACAAGCTTTAATTCCCGCGCATGTTAAAGTAAAAATAGATAAACAATCCCCGGAGCCGCCATGACGAAAACAGTCGCTATTGCCATTACCCAACTGCCGAACGCGCAAGGCCTCAACCTGCCGAAATATGCCACCGAGTTGTCCGCAGGTGTGGATCTTGAAGCGGCCGTCGACGCGACGGTTACATTGAAACCCGGCGAGCGCCAATTAATCCCCACGGGGCTCGCGATTGCCCTGCCGGAAGGCTATGAAGCGCAGATCCGCCCCCGCTCCGGCCTCGCATTCAAGAACGGTGTCACCGTTCTTAATTCCCCCGGCACAATCGACGCCGATTATCGGGGGGAGATTAAAGTTATTCTTGCCAACCTTGGCACGGAGCCTTTCACCGTGGAACGGGGCATGCGTGTCGCGCAGATGGTAGTAGCGCAATATGCGCGGGTCAGCTTTACACTCGTCGAGCAACTCGATGAAACCGCGCGCGGAACAGGCGGTTTCGGCTCGACAGGAACGGCGGCAAAGAAGGCATCATGAAAATCTACGACCATATCTGGGAGACGATCGGCAACACGCCCCTCGTGCGTATCCCCAAACTGACCGCCGAACACAATCTCCAGGCGGATATACTGCTGAAGCTGGAATTCTTCAATCCCCTCTCCAGCGTTAAGGATCGCCTTGCGCTGTCGCTGATCGAGGCCGGCGAAAAATCCGGCGCGATCACTAAAGATACCGTGATTATCGAGCCGACTTCGGGCAACACCGGCATCGGCCTCGCCTTTATCTGCGCCGCGAAAGGGTACAAGCTTATCCTGACGATGCCGGAAAGCATGTCCTACGAGCGCCGCAAGATGCTCCGATTGTTCGGCGCGCAGATCGAGCTGACGCCGGCCGAGAAGGGCATGAAAGGCGCCGTCGCCCGCGCTGAGGAACTGGCGAAGGAGATGAAGAACAGCTTTATTCCCCAGCAATTCGATAACCCTGCCAATCCCGATATCCACCGTCGTACGACAGCTGAAGAAATCTGGCGCGATACGGATGGCAGGGCCGATGTTCTCGTCTCGGGCGTGGGCACCGGCGGCACCCTCAGCGGCGTTTCCGAAGTGCTTAAAAAATACAAGCCCGGTTTTAAAACCGTCGCTGTCGAACCGGCCGATAGCGCGGTCCTGTCGGGTAAACCGCCCGGCGCGCATAAAATTCAGGGCATCGGCGCCGGGTTTATCCCGGGCGTGCTGGACGTGAAACTAATCGACGAAATCATTACCGTTAGCAACGATGACGCCTATGCGATGATGCGCCACGTCGCGAAGACGGAAGGAATTCCTGTCGGTGTATCGTCTGGCGCAGCGATCACCGCGGCGATCCAGGTCGCGAAGCGCCCCGACATGGCCGGAAAGATGATCGTCGCCATCGTGCCAAGCATGGCCGAGCGCTACCTTTCCCTGCCTCCGTTCAAGGACCTTGAAGGATGATCGAATACGACATTTTCATCGGCGCGCCGCGCAACGCGGTCTGGGAGTTTCTCACCCGCCACGACCATATCCAGCAGTGGTGGGGCAAGGGCGTGTCGCTGCACGCGAAGCCGGATGGCGAGCTGACGGAACCCTGGACCGACACCGAAGGACGCCAGCACACGACGCGCGGCACGGTCACCGCGATCGAAGCGGGCACGCGTCTGCAGCTGAACTGGATCGATGACGGCTGGCCGGGCCCGACGCGGGTCGAATTCCTGCTTTCGTCATATAATGACGGCACCAACCTTTACCTTTGCCATTCCGGCTGGAACATTTTCGAAGACTCGATGCGCCAGGAACTTGTGGAACAGCACCGCGACGGCTGGCGGCGCCTGATGGACAATTTCAAGAATTACTGCCTCAAGACGCGCTAGGACACTTCGTCTCGGGCATGAAAAAGCCTTGTCTCTTTCGAGACAAGGCTTTCTCGGATTAGCGTGGTGTGTTAGCCGAGGCGCTGCACCTGCGCCGGCTTCGGCGCGGGTTTGGCGGTGGCCGCAGGCTTTGCAGCAGGATCCGCCGAGGCATTGAAATCCGCTGCGGATGCCTTCGCGCCGAGTGTCGAGGGCGCTGTGTCATCATTCGCCGGTGCAGCCAGGGATTGCGTCGCCTCTGCCTTTTCCTTCGCCCAGCCCTTCAGCCCGCGATAGTCGCTGGCGAGCTGGGACAATGCGCCACCGAAAGCGCTGCCGAGCTTCTTGAAGAAGCTCACCGCAGGTTCGCGCCACTCCTTCTTTGCGGCGATAACTGCCGCGCCACCAATCGCGGCCACGGCCGCGACGACAGGAGCTGCGGAAATTACCGCGGCAAGAACGGGGATCACATACCAAGATGCGACCGCGGTGCCAGCGAGCAGGCCGTATGAACCGAAGCGGCCAAATCTGCCGCCAGTCGCTTCTTCAGTTTCAGGTTTCTCGGGAGAAAATGCCATTCAGTGCGTGCCTTTCGTTGTTGAAACCCCTCCTTTGAGAGGCCACCCGAGTCTAGGAGCGAAAGGCAGATATGTCAATTTTGTGACGGGTGTTAAGCTATATTATCTTTATTTTTCAGGGATTTATACGTTGAGGTATCTAAGTAACACAAATGCTGAAAGTGAGCAAAAGACCCACTTTCAGCATTGTGTGATTCTCTCGGCGTGTCCGGATCAGGGCTTCGGCGCAGGCGGCACCACCGCCGGCTTCGGCGCTTCGCTTGCGGGTGCTGTGACGACCACTTCGGGCTTTGCCGAGTTGTTGAAAGCGTTTTCCGACGAGCCTGCTTTGAATGTGCTAACCGCGCTGTCAATCGACTGTTTCTTTTCGGCTGCTTTGCGCTCGCTGCGCGCAGTCCACCAGTTTTTCAGGCGGCTGAGATCGTCGGACGCATGCGAAACGAGGTCATTGCCAAGGTTCACGAGCTGGTTGACGAACTTGTTGAGATTATTGCGGCCATTTTCGGACTTGGCATAGCGCGCGCCAACGACGCCCGCGACGATAGCCGCCGGCACGAAGATAATGGGCGCGGTAGTTGCCAAGACGACGCCCCAGGACAGGACGCCGAATGCGCCGAAACCGGCAAGATATGTCGTCGCTTTCTCCGCGCGCTGATGATTTTTATTGTCTTCAGACATTGTTTTGTTCCCTCTTTTACGAAAAATGAAGTCAAAGCAGTGCCATATTACGGCGGGGCTTCCACCTGTCAAGGAATTTAACCCGTAACGGGTGTTTTATCGGGCATTGCCAAGGGCTTGGAAAATGTTAAAACTGGGCTATGCAAAATAATGCGCTCGAACAGACGGCGGAAGATTCTCCCGCCCCGCCAAAGGCCGACGTCAACGCGACGCCGATGATGACACAGTATATGGCCGTCAAGGAACAGCACAAAGACTGCCTGTTGTTCTACCGTATGGGCGATTTTTACGAGCTGTTTTTTGATGACGCGGTAAAGGCCTCCGCTGCCCTCGACATCACGCTCACCAAGCGCGGCGCGCATAAGGGAGATGAAATCCCGATGTGCGGCGTGCCATGGCACAGCCACGAAGCCTATCTTGCCCGCCTGATTAAAATGGGCTTCAAGGTCGCCATCTGCGAACAGGTTGAAACTCCCGCGGAAGCCAAGCAGCGCGGCGGCTATAAAGCCCTCGTCCGCCGCGATGTCGTGCGGGTTGTGACGGCGGGCACGCTGACCGAAGACACGTTGCTCGAAAAACACGCGAACAACTATCTTGCTGCGCTCGCGGAAATCGGCGGCGCGATTGGCATGGCCTGGCTTGACCTTTCTACAGGCGATTTTACCCTGCAGCCCGTGCTGCCGCGCGATCTCGGCGCTACGGTCGGCCGCGTCAACCCGAACGAAATTCTCGTCCCCGAGAAAATGACGCAGAACGAAAACCATTTCGAAGTTTTCGCCGACCTGCGCGACAAGCTGACCGTCCAGCCCGGCTCCCGCTTCGACAGCGAAAACGCGCGGGCCCGGCTCGAAAAAATGTTCGGCGTCTCCACGCTGGAAAGCTTCGGAGGCTTCAGCCGCGCGGAAATCGCGGCGGCGGGCGGGCTGATCGATTACGTCGAACTGACGCAAAAAGGCAAATTTCCCCGCCTGTCGGCGCCGCGGCAATTGCCGCTCGGCTCCGTCATGGAAATCGACGCGGCAACGCGGCGTAATCTTGAACTGACCCATACAATGACCGGCGAACGCCAGGGCAGCCTCCTGCACGCCATCGACCGCACCGTGACCGGCGCAGGCGCGCGCCTGCTCGCGAAACAGCTGGCGATGCCGCTCACTAACCCGGCCGAAATTAACAAGCGCCTGGATATGGTCGAACATTTCGTCTCGCAGACTCTCACCCGGGAGGACGCGCGCGCCTTTTTGCAAGGCTGCGCCGATATCGAGCGCTCGCTGGCACGGCTGAGCCTCGATCGAGGCGGGCCCCGTGACCTGGCCGCTATCCGCGATACGCTTGGCCAGACAATTCGCCTCTTTACGCTTATTTCACGCAGCGGAAATCTTCCCGCAGGCATTTCCGAAGCCCTCGATACGCTCAAGCTTTGGGGCACGCATCATCCGCTGATCGATATGCTGGAGCGCGCGCTGGCGCAGGACCTTCCCGTCCTTGCCCGCGACGGCGGTTTCATTGCCCACGGCTATTCCCCGCGCCTTGACGAACTGCGCATGCTGCGCGACGACAGCCGCCAGCATATCGTGCGCTTGCAGACCGAGTATGTCGGGGAAACCGGCGTTAACACGCTCAAGATCAAGCATAACAACGTCATCGGCTACTTTATCGAAGTCTCGACCGCGAATGGCGACAAGCTGTTCGCGAACACGGCGAAATTCATTCACCGCCAGACGATGGCAAGCGCCGCGCGCTTCACGACGGTCGAGCTTTCCGAACTCGAGCGAAAAATCTCGGAGGCCGGAGAAAAATCCCTCGCGCTCGAGCTGGAGCTTTTCGCGCAGCTTTCGAAAGAAGTCATGGCGCAGGCGGAAATCATCGCGCGGACGGCCCATGCCCTCGCCACGCTTGATGTGGCCGCGTCCCTGGCCGAGCTCGCGGCCAAGCAGAATTTTGTCCGTCCTGTGGTTGATGACAGTCTCGCCTTTGAAATCACCGGCGGCCGCCACCCGGTTGTGGAAGCTGCCCTGAAGCGGCAGAACGCGGAATTCATCGCAAATGACTGCACATTGTCGGACGCATCGCGGCTCTGGCTGCTGACGGGCCCCAACATGGCGGGTAAATCGACATTCCTGCGCCAGAACGCGTTGATCGCGCTGCTTGCCCAAACGGGCTGCTATGTCCCGGCGAAATCCGCGCATATCGGCACGGTCGACCGGCTGTTCAGCCGCGTCGGCGCAGCGGATGATCTTGCGCGCGGGCGCTCCACCTTCATGGTCGAGATGGTGGAAACGGCGACGATCCTGAACCAGGCATCGCCACGCTCGCTCGTGATCCTCGACGAAATCGGTCGCGGTACGGCGACCTATGACGGGCTGTCAATCGCCTGGGCCTGCCTTGAATATCTGCACGAGGCAAACAAGTGCCGCGCGCTTTTTGCGACCCACTACCATGAACTCACTACGTTGACCGCGAAATTGACGCACCTCGCCTGCCACACGATGCGAGTGAAGGAATGGAAGGACAGCATTATCTTCCTGCACGAAGTGGCGCCCGGCACCGCCGATCGTTCTTACGGCATCCATGTCGCCAAGCTGGCCGGTCTCCCGCCCGCCGTTATCGAGCGCGCCGAGGATGTGCTGAAAAACCTCGAAAGCCCGAAAGAGGGAAAATCCGCGAGGAACATCGGCGCAGAGCTGCCGCTATTCAGCGTCGTACCCAAAGCTGCCCCGGAAAAACCGTCCGAGGTTGAAAAGGCGCTGCGCCGGATCAACCCCGACGGCATGTCGCCGCGCGAGGCGCTCGACGCGCTTTACGCGCTGAAAGAAAAGCTACCGCCGGATAACAAATAGGTTCGCGCCGCCGCCGAGGTCGCCCAATGGCGCAAGCCAGTCAGGCTTTTCCGCGAGCCATTTGTTGCCCCCCCCCGGGCAGGCCAGCACAACTTCCACCTTCCGCTCATCGAGCAGCCATTTCGCCGTCGGCGCGTTCGGCGCGTTGCTGATCTTGTCGAGCGCGCGTAACCCCTCGCCTTCGCGGTGATAATTTCCTGCGATAATGCGCTGCGTTGTGAAGAAGAGCGCGTCTCCACCGACGCCCGGCTCGACATAAAGAATGTTGTCGCCCTGCACCCGTTGCGTCTGCAGCGCAAGGCGGAGTGCCTGCTGGCACTTTGCCCGCGCGTCCGGCGCGGCAGCCACGAAGGTAGACACAGCCATCACCAGAATGCCGAATACCGAAATGACTGCGAGCGGCCGCAGGAAACGCTGGCCCTGGCGGAGGCCCGCCGTCGCATAGCCCGGCAGCAGCGCTGCAAGCGCGATAATGGCGGGGGGCTGCAGGTAATAAGTCCACCGTCCCTGTACCAGTGTCATCGCCACCCCGCTGGCAAGGAGCGCAAGGAGCAGGTGTTTTTCACGGCTCGCAGGCCGCCGCAGCAAAAGGCCGGCGGCCAGCAGCGGCTGCCACAGATGCCGGAAAATGACATCCGGCGCGCGCGCCAACAGCGGCTGGGCCTCGATGATAACGGTGAGGAAATTGGTATGGACGAATTCATCCACAGCCGCCAGCGGGCCCTTGGCGATGTCGGGATAAAGCCAGAGCTCGACGCCCGCTACCGCAGCTGCCAAGGCAACAGCGCATATCAGCCGTGCCTGCCAGTTCCGCCCGCGGATTTGCGGCAGGCACAGGAGCGAGGCGCCAATCGCCACCAGAAACATCAGCACCACATACGGCATCGACAGCGTATCGAGAGGCAATTGCGCGAAATAACGGGCTGGCCCCATTTCAACCGCCAGCCCCAATGCGCAGAGAGCGAACGCTGCCCAGGCAGCGACCGCGAGCGGCTTGATCGCGCCCGCATCGCGCAATGTGAAAAATCCGAGAACAGCGTATAGTGCGGCCATCGGCATCAGCGTTTCCGGGCTGATCCATAGCATCAGGCCGAGCACCACGCCCAATAACGCACCTTTCCCAGTCGTGAGCGGCTGCATGGCGATACAGACCGCCCCGCACCACAACATCGCCAGCAAGCCATGATGATCGGCATCGCCCGGCATATAATAAGAGAGGAGCGGGCTGAACATCAGCAACCCAATGGCACACAGTGTCACCTGAATATGGTTGAAATGCTTTTGCGCAGCCTGGACGATAAAATATAGCGCGAACATACCCAGTACCGGCGGCAGCCAGCTTGCGGCCAGCAACAGCCGGATTTCCCCGCCGAGCTGCGGCGAAGTCAGGAAGGCGCCCGCGACCAGCAGCATGTCCACCGGGCGCGTCCAGTGAATATCGATGCCGCCGAACGGCGCGTTGGTGTTCCTGACCGCATGGCTGAAAAAATCATGGCCGATGAGCCACTGGCGAACCTGTGCAAGGCGCAGCCAGACATCGGGATCATGCGGGCCGAGCGGCTGTTTCCAGTCGGGCCACTTCAGCACGACTCGTGAGCGTTCCACGGCCTGCCACACGAACCACGTCAGCGGCGCGAGCCATACATAGAGCCGCCAAGGGTTGGCTGGCACGGCACTTCCACGCGCGCCTGTCGGAAAAACCAGAAACCGGAGCAGAACGAAATTGACGACCAGCCCCGCCCCCACCCCGCAGCAAAGCGCGAGCAGCCGGGTGAGAAACATCGGCGGCAGCAGCGCGAGGGCCACGCAGAAGAGGCCGTAATTGACCGCCGCCGCCAGCAGTTGGCAACCCACGAACGCCGCCGCCTGCGCGGCGGTCTTCGCAGGCGCAGCACTGTCGGTAAAAGTGAAGTTTTTGTGGAGCCAGTAGGTAATGCCGATCGCAAGCGTCATCGACAGACCGCGCGCCGCATAAATGGACAAACCGAAATAATGAAACAGCTCGAGCAGCCCGGCATCGACAAGGAAGCCGATCCCGCCCACAAGCAGATACCGCAGGAAGCTCGGCCCCAGCTGCCGCAGGATCGGAAAGCGGTTAATAAGGGCGGTCAGCGCCGGACGTTCAGGTAGCATAGATGCCGCGCCTCGCGGTAAGAGCGCGCCACGCCGTTCAGCACCATTCCGGCTACGAATATAAGCGTCGCCAGGGTGCCGATCGCGCTGGCGAGTATGGCCGTCGGCTGGCGCGTGACCTGATGGGTGTCGAGATACTCCAGTATCACCGGTACTCCCAGCCCCAGCGAGACAAGTGCGAGGAACAGCGCGATCAGGCCGAAGAACATCATGGGACGCATGTCTTTATAGAGCATGGCGATCGTCCATAGTATCCGGAAGCCGTCGCGGAATGTATGCAGCTTGCTGAACGACCCCTCCGGCCGCTCGCCATAGGGCGAGGGTATTTCTGTGAAGGGAATACGCTGCTCGAGCGTGAAGACGCTGATTTCCGTTTCAATCTCGAAGCCTGCGCTATGCGCCGGGAAGGATTTCGCGAAGCGGCGCGAGAAGGCGCGATAGCCGGAGAAAATATCCTGCATGCCGCGGCCGAACAGACCCGCCACAATCAGGTTGAACATCATGTTGCCGAATTTGTGGCCGGGCGGAAAGGATTCATCCTTGCCTTTGCGCACGCCGCAGGCCATGTCGTTGCCGCCGTTCCAGATCGCGTCGATCAGCGCGGGCGCGGTTTTCGGATCGTAAGTCGTGTCGGCGTCAAGCATCAGGTAAACATCGGCGTCCACATCCGAAAACATGCGGTGGACGACGTTGCCCTTGCCCTGCAGCTTCACGTCGCGCACTTCCGCGCCTGCGTTGCGCGCGAGCTCGCCGGAGCCGTCTTTGGAATTATTGTCGAACACCACAATGCGCGCGGCGGGCAGCGTCTCGCGCATCTGCTCGATCACTTTGACGATTGTCAGCGCTTCGTTGTAGCACGGCAGCAGCACGGCAACCTGCGGCTGGCCTTTATCCGCGTTCATCACAGACCTCGATATTATGAAATCGGCCCCGAAACTCATACATACTGTAGCGACTTCGGGCGCCTGAAATCAACCGCGTTTGCGAAACCGCGCGGTGGGCGGGGCGCTCATCGGCGCACGCGTCGCCTCGAACGGCTTTTCGTCCCGGCTGAGCGGCGTATCGTCATCGACAGGCGACATCGTATTCGCGTTGTAGTGACGGGAGATATAGGTGGTGCGGCTGGCGCCGGAAGGCCGCTTGATCATCAGGCGGAAGCTTTGCGCCTGCCCGCCCTTCTCGACCGACACGCTCGAAATCTCCCAGGTGCCGTTGACA
>DASPMW010000202.1:0-2193 GCA_035626855.1 Patescibacteria group bacterium | reverse complement strand
AAGCTGCTCGAATCTGTGCATTGCCCCGTGACGGAACTGCGCGTCACGGCGGAGCGCGCCTTCCTCGCCGTCATGGACGGGTCGTGCAAGACGCCGCTCGCCGCGCTGATGACCGTGCCTGATCCGCAAGGCCGCGCGAAGTTGGAGGCGCTTGCAGCGTCTGAAGACGGCAGGCAGATCTGGCGGTCGAGCTTCGTCATGGAAGTCGCGCATACGGGCGACGCCGCGCGTCTGGGCGAAGCGGCCGGCCGCGATATCCTGAAGCAGCAGGGCAAGGCCTAGCGCTGGAATTTGCTGACGTTCTGCGTGACGGGGGCGCGGTTCAGTTGCTGCGCGATTGACTGCAGCGTTTCGGGCGCGGGCATCCATAGAATATCGATGCCTTTCAGCGGCTCCCATAGCCGTTCATACCGCCCGCTATCGTTCCGCGGCGCGATATCGGGATAGGTGTCGATGAAGAACTGGATATCCTTCGCATTGAATTCGCTGGCAACGCCGAGCACGACGTTATAGCGGCCGAGGAAATCATCGCCGGGATTGATCCCTTTCAGCGTGGGGTTGCGGGCGGCGAGAGCGGAAATCAGCTGGTCGAGCTTGTCATTCATGGCCTCTGCCGAAATATCGCCGGTGAGTGCGCCGTGGCGCAGCACTTCGCCATAACCCTGCAGTTCCGGCGCAGTGAGGCCCTTCGGCAGTCGGTAATGGCCGGCGATGCCGGTCACGCCCCATTTTTTCTCGAAATCGAGCGGCGGCTGGTTGAAAAAGGGGCGCGGATAGGTGGTGCGCATCGTGGTGTCGCCGTCCTGCGAGAGCAGGACGTTGCAGACCGTCCCGCCATGCCTGAAGCACATATCGGCCTTCGCGACATAGGCGTCGAGCGTCTCGTGGATTTCGCGAACCAGGTCGTCTTTCATCGGCATCCTTCCGGCAATACCGATTATTAACATAAAGGCAGTGTATAATCAATAAATGCGGCCGGCGTAACGAAAGACGTACGCCGTACGTTTATAAACCAAATCTTGACCGCCCCGCTGTATGATCGTCAGAATAAACAAGGGGATAATGTAAAAGGGGTTGCACATCGTGGCTGACAACAAGACACGCCGGATTCTGATCACCAGGCCCCAGCCCGCCGCGGGCGAATTTGCCGACCGCCTGCGCCGCGAGGGATTCCAAGCAGTGATCGCGCCGATGACCGAATATGTCGAGCTCGAGCACCATATCGGCGACATCGCCCGTTACAATGGCGTCATTTTCACGAGCGCGCAGGGCGTCAATATCTTCGCCCGCAGCTTTACCGAGCGCTACATCCCGGCCTTCGCGGTCGGCGACGCGACCGCCCACACGGCAGAGGCCGCCGGATTCCAGCGCGTCTTTTCGGCGCAGGGCGACACCGCCGCGCTGCAGGAGCTGGTCGCGACCGAGAAAACCAAGCTGAACCTGCAAACCATGCTGCATGTCTGCGGCGAGGATACGGCTGAGGATCTGGGCAAGCCCCTCCTCGATATCGGCGTGCATGTCGACCGTGTGCCGGTCTACAAGGCCGTGTTCGTCGACAAGCTGCCTGCCGAAAGCGTCGCCGCCCTGAAAAACAGCGAGATCACGACCGTCACGCTGTTTTCCGCCCGCACCGCCGCCAATTTCGTCAAGCTGGTCAAGGCCGATCCGGCCCTGGCCGGCGTGACGCAGTCGATGGAGGCGATCTGCCTTTCCGATCGCGTGGCTTCGGAGGCGCGCGCCCTGCCCTGGCGCATCATGCGCATCGCGGCCGCCCCCAATCTCGAGGCCGTCATGGACGTGCTGCGGGAAAAGGACGAAAGCCAGCCCGCCGCCCCCGCCATGCCCGCGGATGCGGTGATCGAGGCCTTCGGCGGCATCCGCCCGCTCGCCGGCAAGCTCGATATCACGCCGTCGACCGTGCAGGGCTGGAAAGAGCGCGGCACCGTGCCGGAAACGCGCGTGGCGGCCGTGCTGAAGGCCGCGCATGACAACGGCATCGACGTGAAGAAGCTCTGGCAGCGCCAGGAAGGAGCCCCCGTCGTGGCGGAGAACGAGAACAAGCCCGAGATGACGGCCGCCGAAAAAACCGCCGCCGCGGAAAAGGCCGCGCGCGAGCGCCGCAAGGGGGAAGACCGCCGCCAGCGCTACGCGACCCCCGACAACCACGGCAACATCCGCACCGACGGCTATAGC
>DASPMW010000201.1:0-15184 GCA_035626855.1 Patescibacteria group bacterium | reverse complement strand
GGGGGAATATCGTCAACGGCATCGAACTTGGCCGCCGCGTCGATCATACGGAACTGTATGGCTTTACGACGCCGCTGCTCACGACCGCTTCGGGCGCGAAGATGGGCAAGACAGCGGCAGGCGCAATATGGCTTAATGCCGATATGCTGTCTGCCTATGACTACTACCAGTTCTGGCGCAATACCGAAGATGCCGATGTCGGCCGCATGCTGCGCTATTTCACTGAACTGCCGATGGACGAAATCGCACGCATCGATGCTCTGAAGGGCAACGAGATAAACGAGGCGAAAAAGATCCTCGCGCTTGAGGCGACAAAGATGTGCCACGGCGAAAAAGCGGCCCAGGATGCGGCGGAGACGGCCCGCAAGACCTTCGAGGAAGGCGCCTCCGCCGAAGGGCTTCCGCGCATCGCGCTGCCCCGCGCCAAGCTCCAGGAAGGCGTTCCGGTGTTCGTGCTGTTCAAGGATGCCGGCCTCGCCGCTTCCGGCGGCGAGGCGCGGCGGCTGATTGCCGGCGGCGGCGCTCGCGTCAACGACGAGAAGGTGGACAGCGACACACGCGTGATCACGCTTGCAGATATGAATGCTGAAAAGGCGATCAAGCTGTCGGCTGGCAAAAAGAAGCACGCGCTGGTCGTCGTGGAAGAGCTGTAACTATTCGAAGAATATCTTGCGCAAGATTCCCGGCGCGAGGGCGGAAAGCGGGTTGACGCTCACCTGCGGGTCGTCCTTCGTGCCCTTGATTTTATAGGTGGCCGCAAAGATACCCTCGCCTCCGGCCGTAAGAATAGTCCCGACGATGGGAATGATGTTCAGGAATTTGCTCACCCCCGAAGCGGGGACGATCGTGCCCTCCAGGTCATAAACGTTCTTCCAGTTATCGATCAATCCCTCGAAAGTAAGCCCAAGCGAAGAGCCGAAGGTCTTGCCGTCGCTAAGTTTCAGCAAGCGCACGTTCTGCGGCTGCTGCGGCGGGCCCTTGTCGATCCAGGCGAAGTTGACGCGCGCCTTTTTAAAAGCGATCCCGTTATTCGACATCATCTGCAGCATGCCCACCAGCGACATCGCGTTCAGAAGCTTGGCGATGACGGGCGCGTCATTTATCTTGAAGTTATTAAGGGACGCGACGCCGACCAGGTCGCGGCTGCCACCGTTTGCGCGGGGATGTCCCTCTATGCGCAAAATGCCCCCACCGATCGATTTTGACAAACCGAGCGCGCGCAAGGCCGCCCCTGCATCCTCCGCCTCCACTTTCAGCGTGTGTCCTTTTGACACCGGGAGGTAGCGCAGGAATATTTTCCCCTTCCCCGACCTTGCATCGATCTCGAGCTGGTCGAGCCGCTTCCAGGCATTTTTTACCATGACGATTTTGACGTTATCCAGCCAACGGTCCTTGCCTGTCAGCATGCGCGATGCGGACAGGTTGAGGCGGATCGGGGCTGTCTGTTTTGCCGCTTCCGCGTCATTTCCTGCAGCGCTGTTTTGCTTGAAGAGCGACGATGCGTCGACCTGCCGGCCGGTCGCCGTGATCGCGTAACCCTCCCGGCCTTTATTCGCGATCGAAAGCGCCACATGCGTGTCGCCATAGCTGAATTCCCTGAAAGTGGCTTTGCGCACCTCGGTGTTTCCCATGCCGTCGCGCCCGAAATCGATATCGCCGTTCAGCGCGAGCCCGCCGCCCTGCAATGTCAGGCCGGTGATGCGCTGAACCTTGTTATCCTGAAGCAAAATGGTGAGGCCAAGGCGACCCTCACTGCCAGGAAGCTTGGCGAAATCAATCATATCGAAATTGAAACCAGCCGGTTTGGCATCGCCCTTCATCGCGAGCGTCGCCGATTTATCATAGCGAAGGGTATATTCGACCGAAGCAGGAATCGAGCCGGAGATACCAAGCGATGATGGCACGCCGAAGGCAGCCAGCGCCGGCGCATTCAGCGGTAGTTGCGCGACAAGATGACTGGAGACAGAGCCGGACAGCAGAAAATTTTTACGCCAGTCGAATTCGACCGGCATATCGGCGAGCTTCCCCTTTCCGCTAATCTTCAGCGCCTCATTATCAACATCCAGCTTCAAGGGGCCGCCCGTCAGGTCAAGCCCGGCAACAACGTTTTTAAGGCGTACATCCTCCAGCGTCGCCTTGGCCGCAACCTGGATTTCCTTAAGCGTCAGCGCCTTCTTGATCGGGAATTTGAGTGTGAGGTCGAGTTTCGTGTCTCCCGCCACTTCCGAGGAATTCAGTCCGAGCTTGGCAGGGAATTCGAGCGGTTTGCTGTCGATGACCTTAAGCGCGCTCTTGAGCGAGCCTTGCGCATTGGCTTTTACCTCGATTTCACAATGCCCGCCGTTCCCGACCCGGTCGAGACCGTTGATATTCACCGTTGATTTCCCGACCTTCATGTCAAGCAACCTGCCTCCGTCCAGCTTCATGCGGAAGGAAGTCCGGTCGTAATCCGCAACGCCCGATACGCCGAGCACCGGCGGCATGGTCGAAAGGTAATTCACATCGATGCCCGTGAAATTGATGGTCCCGCCGAGCTCGCGCACCGCCACCTTTTTCTCCGCCGCAGGGTCGTAAGCCGCCACAAGCGCGAACGTTGCCTTGTCGGCAGTCCCCTTCGTCAACCGGGATGTCACCCATCCGCGTACGTCGGGGGCCAGCGTCGCCGGCCAGTAACTGCCAAGGTTGTCCATTGGCGTATTGAGAAGTTCGCCGGTAACCGTCGCCACGCGGGCGCTGCCCTCCGTCGCAATCTTGGCGCTGGCCGTGGCAAGCGGCCCGCCGAGGTCGAGCTTCACCTGGTTGATATCCGCGGTGCCCAGCGCCGCATCAATGCGCCCCTGCAGGAAAAAGCCCTCGACAGGCAACGGTGTCGCATACAAGCCGCCGAGGCTAAAGAGACCCTTATTGCCCATAAGCGCAAATCGCGCATTGACCGGGCGAAAATCCTCGCCGAGGCCGAAAGCGAAACTGCCGGCGAGTGATATATCCACCCCTGACAAGGCCTTCAGGCTCGGGCTGTGCTGGGCGGCGGTCGCGGGGTTGAACCCGGTGAACGAAACCATCGTTTCTGTGCGCCGCGTTTCCCACTTGTAACGGATATCCGCGCGCAGCGCGGTTTTCCGCGCGGCGTCGAGGTCGAGGCTCGCGAGCAGGCGGGCGGAGATGCCCTCTCCGCCGCGGCGCACGGCAACATCTGCGTCGCGCGAGCGCCACCGAACGTCGAGCACGCGGTCATCATAATAAAGGATTGCGTCGGAAACGACGACTTCCTGCAGTCCGTCGAGGATGCCGAGACCGGATCGTTTCTGCAGCAGTGACAGGACGCGTTGCACCAGCTGCCCCCGGTCCTGTTCTACTGGCTGCACGGATGCATTACCCGCCGCCGGAAGTTGTGGACCGTAAACGGGTTGCAGCGCTTCTTCCTCCCGGTCGCTGACATTCAGGGAAAGCTTGCCGTCTTCCTGCCGGATCACACGCAGGGCAGGACCGTTGACCCGGATGACGCGCGGCACGACGCGCCCAAACACAAGATTCCGCTTCGAGAGTTGCACCCTTAATTTTCTGACTGCAAGCACGGGCGTATTATCGTCGCGCCGTATCGCGACGTCGGTCATTTCAATCTCGAAGGGCTGGAAGCGCCCGCCCCAGGTGAGCTGCGCGGCGCCGAGCTTGAAATCAAAACCCTCGATATCGCGGTCGAAAGCCTGCTCGAGTTTCGTCGTAAAGTACGGGCTGACATTCATCGGCCCCTGCGACAACCGCCAGAGCATGCCAAGCCAGGCGAGTATCGCGACAAGCGCAAGCACCCCGGCGATTTCGAGGCACAGCACGACCGTGCGGTTGACGCGATGGACGATTTTTTTCATGTTATCAACGGTGGTTAGGCCTGTTAGTATAGCCCTGATTTTCCAGCAAGAGTATGCCCCTTTGTGCCCCGATTTTCCACAGAATCCCAGGAAAAGAGTTGCGAAAAAACCGGTCACGGGATGGCAGGAGCTCATTATCCGCCATAGCCCCTATCTCACGTCGATCGGCGCGAAATCCTGCACAGACGAACCCGACGCTGCGCTGCAAAAGTTGTTGCAGGAAACCCACGCGGCTGTGGCAAAAACAGCAGACAGCCAGGAACTCATGCGGCTCCTGCGCGAGGCCAAGAAACGCGTTGCGGCCTGCACGGCTGCGGCCGACCTGCGGGGGCAATGGGATGATCTAGCAGTCATGCGCGCCTTGTCATCCTTCGCTGACCTGGCTGTGTCATCATCGCTCAGGTTTCTGCTGCGCGCCGCGCATGACGCCAAGACAATACGCCTGAAGAACCCAAAAGCGCCAGAGAAGGAATGCGGCGTCATCGTGATCGCCCTCGGCAAATGGGGCGCCCATGAACTGAATTATTCGAGCGATATCGACCTTATGGTTGTTTTTGATCCCGCGAAGTCGCCGGTTCGGTTCAAGGACGAAACACAGAATTTCTTTATCCGGCTGACCCGCGATCTCGCACGGATGCTCGACCAGCCGACCGGAGACGGCTATGTCTTTCGCACCGACCTGCGCCTTCGTCCCGACCCAGGTGCCATGCCACTCGCCGTATCGATTGCGACGGCCGAGACCTATTACGGAAGTCTCGGCCAGAACTGGGAGCGCGCCGCGATGATCAAGGCGCGGCCGGTCGCCGGCGACGAGGCGCTGGCTGCTGATTTCATGAATATCATGAAGATGTGGATATGGCGCAAAAACCTCGACTTCGCGGCAATACAGGACATCCACTCGATCAAGCGGCAGATCAACGCGCAGCAGGCAAGGAAAGGGGCAAAACCCCAGCCGCAGAATCCCTGGCTCGGCTTCAACGTCAAGCTGGGCCATGGCGGCATCCGTGAGATCGAATTTTTCGCGCAAACGCAGCAGCTTATTTTCGGCGGGCGCGAGCCGCGGCTGCGCACGCCCTCCACGCTGGCCGCATTATCACTGCTGGCAGAAACCGCACATATCGAAGCCAAAACCCGCGACGGGCTGACAGAGGCCTACTTGTTCCTGCGGCATGTCGAGCATCGCCTGCAGATGCAGGAGGACCGCCAGACCCATAGCCTGCCGACGACCAAAGTCGCCTTTGATGAATTTTCGCATTTCATGGAATATCAAACGCCCGCGAAATTCATTCAGGCGCTGGCCAAGCACACGGGGTTCGTGCGGGCATTATATGCGTCCCTTTTCACAGAGTCGCCTAGCCTGTCACAAACCGGCAATTTGGTTTTCACCGGCGTGGAAGACGACCCGGAAACGCTCGAAACCCTGCAAAATATGGGATTTGCCGAGCCCGGCAAAGTGACGGCGGCGGTCCGCGGCTGGCATCACGGGCGGTATCGCGCCGTGCGCAGCGAACGCGCCCGCCAGATTTTGACAGAGATAACGCCGCACCTGCTGACCACGCTCGGCGCTACGCCGCATCCGGATGACGCTTTTATCCGCTTCGACCAGTTTTTATCCCGCCTGCCATCGGGCATTCCAATTTTCTCGATGTTCGCGAAAAATCCCAGGCAGATGGAGCTGGTGGCGGAGATCATGGGCACCTCCCCTGCGCTTGCGGGACATCTCGGGACGCACCCGGAGGTTCTCGACGGCGTGCTGAGCCGCGATTTTTTCGGCAGTCTCCCCGAGCTGGACGCCCTGCAGGCCGATCTTGCACGGGTACTGGCGACAGCGCGCGACTATCAAGACGTGCTCGACCTCAGCCGTCGTTGGGCACGCGAAAAACGGTTCCACGCAGGCATTCACATGCTGAGAAACCTGTCCCCCTTGAAACGGTGCGCCGGCTACCTGTCGGACATTGCCGAGGCTGCTGTCACCAGCCTGATACCGCATGTCGTCCAGGAATTCGCGGGTACGCACGGGGCTTTCAAGACCGGCAAATTCCTGCTTCTCGCGATGGGCAGCTTCGCCGCCCGCGAAATGTATGCGGACAGCGACCTCGATCTGGTCGCACTGTACGAAACTGGCCCGCGCGAGAAAAACAGCGATGGGGCAAAGCCGCAGCCGCCGAATGTTTATTATATTCGCCTGACGCAGCGACTGATTGCCGCGCTTTCGGCGCCGACTGCCGAAGGGACCTTGTATGACGTCGATACCCGCCTTCGTCCCGCCGGCAACGACGGCCCCCTCGCCGCGCAACTTGACGGCTTTTACGAATACCACCGTGAAAAATCCTGGGTGTGGGAGCAGATGAGCCTTATGCGGGCACGCCTTATTTACGCGCCGCCAGGCACAGCAAAGGAGTTCGAAGGCAAAGTCGATACACTTCTTTCCCGCACGCGCGATGCCGGGCAGCTCCGCAGGGAAATGCTCGAGATGCGGGGAAAAGTCGAAAAGCAATATGGGGCCAGAAACCCATGGGCTTTGAAGTACCGGCGCGGCGGATTGATGGACGTCATGTTCGTGACACAATACCTCGTGCTCCGTAACGCGGACCGGCATAAAGGCCTGTTGCGCGCTTCCGTCGAAGAATGCCTTTCCGCTTTAAAGAGAAAAAAGCTGATCTCCGCGAGGGATGCCGATGTTCTCGCCGCCGCGCATCGGGACGCGCAAGGCATTCTCTCATTCCTGCGCCTCTGCGCCGAACTGCCCTTTGACGCGGCGAAAGCAACGCCTGCCCTCAAGGCGGCGTTGGCGCGAAGCATGAAAATTCCGAGAGGGGATTTCAGGGCGCTTGAAAAGCGCGTCGACAAGAACTGCGCCGCTGCCTATGCGGTGTACAAAAAGATTTTCGAGATCTGAATTATTTCTCGAGCGCGCGGAGAGCGATCCGCTCGATTTCACGCCGAACCATCTTTTCGATGATACGCTGCAGGTTGCGGTCAAGCCATTCCTTGACGAGCGGTCGCAGAAGTTCGCGGGTCATGTCCTCGAGAGTGACATTGCCGGGACGGCCGGGAAGATCGCGCTCGACTGCCACATTGTTGGCGAGCAGTTTTGCCAGGGTTTCGACCGCTGCATCGGCCGTGTCGTCTGAAACAAGGTGTTCCTGCGGCTCAAGTTCCGGTTCCGGCTCAGGGTCCACGGCTTCCTCCAGAACGATGCGGGGGGGCTGCTTAACGGGTTCCACGCGCTCCGTCAGGTCGAGGATCGGCTCTGCTTTGATGAGCGGCGAAGGCTCGGCAGGCTTTGGTGCGGGCGGCGGCGCTGCGGCGGCGGGCTTTGGTTTCGGAGGTACGGGCGCGGCAATCGTTTCCGCCGGTTTGGCGGGTTTTGCCGTTTCGGCCGCGGGCGTGCCGTCTTCGGAAATGATCTGGCGAATGGATTCCAGAATTTCCTCGATCGACGGTTCCTGCTCTGTCTTTATTTCAGCCATTGCCTGTCATCACCTGAAGCACATGATAGCAAAAAGTCGTTGAATTAAAAAGTTTTAGGTGAATTTCCTGCCGAAAGCCAGTCAAGTTTTCACCAAATCGGGGAGTTACGACAAAGGTTAAAAGGCGAAAGCTTTCGCCCGTTCGAACCCGGCCAGCGTCGGAGTCGCGGCGTCGAACAGTTCGCGCGTCGTAAATTCGCTGCCGCGACGCTCGATCAGGACAGCGCGGCCCATATGGCCATGCGTTGCCACCACCGTCACCAGACGGCCCCCGTCGGCCAGCTGGTGCTTGATATTCTCCGGCACTTCAGGCACCGAGCCATTGATGAGGATGACGTTATACGGACCCTGCGCCGCGTAGCCCTCCCGCAGTTTTTCCTGACGGACGACGACGGCATTGCATATATCGAGATCGTGAAGAAGCTTGTCGGCTTCGTTTGCCAGGGTTTCGTCAAATTCGAGGCCGACGACCGTTCCTGCGAGGTAGCCCATGACGGCGGTTGTGTAACCGGTGTTGCAGCCGATATCGAGGACAATATCGGTTTTCTGGATATTGGCTTCCTGGATTAGCCGCGCAATGATGACCGGCTCGCGCAAATAGCGGCCATTGCCGAGTGCAACATCTTCGTCGATATAGGCGATCCCCTGCATGTGGCGCGGCACGAATTTTTCACGTGGAATGGTCCTCATCGCCGCAATGATCGCCTCGTTGCTGACGCGGTTGGGGCGAAGCTGGCATTCGACCATATTTTCACGTGCTTTATCAAAACTTTGCGCCATCATTTAAATCCAATACCTGAGACTCATTCTGTGAGGTTAATATACACGTCTGCCGCTTACAGAAAAGCCTGATTTTAAACACTATCAACAACATCGCGAAACCCGCGAAAAGCCTTGTTTATCGGCGGCGCCCGCATTATAAATCTTTCTTAATGCCCGCCGGCACTCTGCCGACCGACGGGAAACTCCTGGAATGCTGGTTAAGGCGCGGTGGCAGAATGGTGATGTAGAGGACTGCAAATCCTCGAATGCCGGTTCGATTCCGGCCCGTGCCTCCAGCCTCCCTGCTTTCCGGCCCCGTCCAGCCATATCTACGAAATATATTGTTTATCATGAGATTAAAAGCCATCTTGTGGCGTTATCCTGCGCGCGAAAGCGGGCTTCCTGTGGGACTTGGAAATGTCGGGCATATCCCTGATCGAGAACGAAACGACGACCATCATCGAAAGCATCACCGATGCCTTCGTGAGCGTGGATTCGAAGTGGAGGTTTACCTATGTGAACGCCAGGGCCGAAAAGATCTATGGAAGAAGCCGCGAGACGCTGATCGGACGCGATTTCTGGGAAATTTTTCCGGAGGCGCGCAACACGATCTTTGAGGAAACCTACCGGGCGGCAATGGCGAAACGGGAACCCTGCAGTTTTGAGGCGTTCTTTAAACCGCTCAACGAAAGCTGGTTCGAAATCAATGTCTACCCCCGAAGCGACGGTGGGCTGTCCTTTTACTTCCGGGACATCACGGAGCGCAAGCGCTTCGAAACGCTGGCGGAAGGCCAGCGGAACGCTTTAGAAGCGGCCTTGGCTGGCAAGCCGCTTGGCGACATCCTCGACATGCTCACGGGGGCGGTCGAGGCACAGTCGGGCGAGGGCGCCATCGCTTCAATCCTTTTGCTGGATGCTGACAAGGGCGTATTGCGGGACGGGGCGGGCACCAAACTGGCCGCCGCCTACCGCGCCGCCATCGATGGCATTGCGATCGGCCCGGGCGTAGGGTCCTGCGGCACGGCCGCCTTCAACGGCAAAACCACGATTGTCTCCGACATCGCGGTTGATCCGCTGTGGAAGGATTTCAAGGATCTGGCGCTGTCCCACGGGCTTCATGCCTGCTGGTCGCAGCCAATTCATTCCGGGGACGGCAATGTGCTCGGTACCTTCGCGGTATATTACCCCTTCCCGCGCAGCCCGGCCGAGAATGATATTCGTATGGTGGAGGTTCTTGCCGGGACAGCTGCCGTTATCATCGGGCGGGACAGAGAACACCGCGACCGTATCGCAGCGCAGGAACAGCTGCGCGCCGCCGATGCACTGCTTCAGCGAGAAAAGCGTCTGTATGAAACAATCCTGAGCGCGACGCCGGACTTCATCTATACTTTTGATCATAGCCGCCGCTTTACCTTCGCTAACCGGGCATTGCTCGAGATGTGGGGGAAAAGCTGGGAAGAAGCGGTTGGCAAATCGTTTTTGGAAATCGGCTACGAGCCCTGGCACGCCGAAATGCACGAGCGGGAAATCGACCAGGTGATCGCGACGAAGAAGCCCTTCCGCGGCGAAGTCCACTTCACCGGCACGCATGGCAAGCGCCTTTATGATTATATCTTCGTCCCGGTCTTCGGCCGGGATGGCGAGGTTGAAGCTGTGGCCGGCACCACCCGCGACGTCACGGACAGCCGCGCCAATGAAGCGACCCTGAAAGCGAGCGAAAGCAGGTTCCGTTTCCTCTCCGATCTCGAAACGGCGACCCGTGCGATCCGCGACCCGATGCGGATCATGGAGGTCGCGACCCAGATGACCTCCGAATATCTGAACACGTCGCGCTGCGCCTACGCGGATGTAGAACCCGACGGCGACCATTTCACCATCCGCGCTGATTATGTCGCGGACGGCTCGATGAGCACCGCCGGGTACTACAGCCTCGCGCTGTTCGGCAGCAAGGCGGTGAATGACCTGAATAATTCCCGCACGCTGGTCATTCGCGACGTCAATACGGAACTGACCGCGGAAGATGGCGCGGACATGTTCCGCGAGATCGGCATCCACGCGATCGTCACCTGCCCGCTCGTCAAGGAAGGCCGCCTGCATGCGATGATGGCAGTCCACCAGAATTTGCCCCGAGATTGGCAGCCGGAAGAAATCCGGCTCATGGAAATCGTCGCGGAGCGTTGCTGGTCGTCGATCGAGCGCGTGCGACACGAAGCGATGCTGGTCGAGGCGGACCGCAAGAAGGACGAGTTCCTCGCGACGCTGGCCCATGAGCTGCGCAACCCGCTCGCGCCGATCCGAAATGCGCTGCATATCTTCCAGTCGCCAACGGCCGCGCCGGATACGATCGAGCGCGCGCGGGAACTGATTGGCCGCCAGGTGACGCAAATGGTCCGGCTCGTCGATGACCTCATGGATATTTCGCGCATCACGCATGGCAAGATCGAACTGCGGCGGGACCCGGTCCTGTTGGCCGATATCATTCACAATGCAGTTGAGACCTGCCAGCCGCTGCTGACGGAAAAGCGGCACAGCCTCACCCTTTCCCTCCCGGAATCCCCGGTGACCGTTCTGGGCGACGCGGTCCGCCTGGGTCAGGTCTTCGCCAATCTCCTTAATAACGCCGGGAAATATACGGAGCCGGGCGGGGATATCCGCCTTTCCGCGCGCGTCGAAGGAGAGCAGGCGATCATCGACATCACGGACAACGGCATCGGGATTGCGCCGCAGCAGCTTCCCCATATCTTCGACATGTTCACACAGGCGGACAATTCTATCGAACGGGCCCAAGGGGGTCTTGGCATCGGCTTGACCCTTGTGCGCAACCTTGTCGAACGTCACGGCGGCAAGGTGCATGCGTCCAGTGAAGGCGAGGGCCGCGGCACCAGCGTGACGATCGCCCTGCCTGTCCATCATCATGCTGCCGCGTCGGCACCGGCCCCTTCATCTCCTGAAACTGCCAAGGGCGGCAGCGCGGTGCGCGTCCTCGTGGTCGATGATAACCGGGATTCCGCGCAGACAATCGGCTGGGCGATAGAAATGCTCGGCCACGAAGCGCGTGTGCTCAACGACGGCGCCGCCGCGATCGCGGCCGCGCCTGCCTTCCGGCCGGATGTGGTGCTGCTGGATATCGGCATGCCGGGCATGAGCGGCTATGACGTCTGCACAACCATGCGGAGCATGCCGGGGATGGAGAATACCATCTTCATCGCCCAGACAGGCTGGGGACAGGAAGAACACCGCCGCCGGTCACGCGCCGCCGGTTTCCACCATCACCTCGTGAAGCCTCTGGATTTCAAAGAACTCGGCAAGCTGATCGATGGCCTGCCCCAAGCCAAGACTGCCTGACACTATTGAATCTATTCGCTTTATCGTGAACGCGCGAGGGCGTTATTACCCTATTGACATATTCTGGGAATAGCTTACAACCGCGGCAACGCATAAATTTAACCGTTTTCTACAGGAGACTTCAGATGGACAACAACAAAGGCCTTTCCTCGAAATTCAACAAAGTCGTCAAGGGCGCGCTGGCTGGCGCAGGCATCGCTGTCGTCGGCGCGGCGCTGCTGCCCGTCGTCACCGTTTCGGCACCTGTTATCGTGACCGGCGCGATCATCGGCGGCTTCATCAACGGCCGCAACAAGTAAGCTTTAAGTTATCAAAAGCCGGCAAGGGCATACGAGCCTTTGCCGGCTTTTTAATTGCCGGAACATTTTAAGGGCGCCTGTTGTTGGAGGGGAGCAATTTTAACCCTGAGCGGCAGAGGAAGTTCATGACCACGCAGCCCCCCATTCCCGACGATATTATCACGCCGTCGCAAGCTCCTGATTCGGTCCAGTATGTGCTGATCATTACTGCCGACAAGGTCGAGGACCTCGAGTTTTTCTATCCCTATTACCGTCTTGTCGAGGAAAACATCCGCGTCGATGTCGCAACGCCAAACGGCGGCGCCTTCAAAGGCAAGAACGGCTACGAACTGAAAGAGACGCTCAAGCTTGAAGGCCTCAATCCCGACGCCTACGACCTGTTGCTCATCCCGGGCGGCAAAGCGCCCGAGGAGTTGAGGAAAAACGAAGCCGTCGTCGATTTCGTGCGCGTGTTCGCTGCAACCGGCAAACCCATCGCAGCGATCTGCCATGGCCCGCAACTGCTTGCGACCGCCGGCGTCATCGGCGGTGCCACGCTTTCCGGTTACCCCGAGATCCGCGGCGAGATTGAAGCCGCCGGCGCGGCCTATGCTGGCAAGGATGCTTTGGTCGATGGCCAGTTTATCACGGGCCGCTGGCCTGCCGATTTGCCGGCCTTCACCAAGGCGATCATGGACCAGCTGAAGCTGAAAGCGGGCGAGCTTGTCCCCGTGCCGAAGCCGGAGATCAATTCGACGGACGATGTTTCGCCGCTCGCGAACGCTGATTACGTTGCCGAGCACATGAAGGAAAGCTTCCAGTCGGCTTCCTGACACGCCTGCTGATATGCCGAAAAACCCCGGATGCGCGATGTCCGGGGTTTTTCTGTAAATAACAACCGCAACGCTTTTGTAATAAGCTGCCGCTATAATCGGACGAATAAAGAGGTCCGTGATGGCAAGCGTCTACCAGTTAAAAAGCAGGTTTCAAGGATTGCTTCGGCCCCTCGTAGCCGGGCTCGCTGCGCGCGGCCTCACGGCAAACCAGGTGACGCTGGCGGCTGCCGCATTGTCGTTGATCATGGGCGCTTGTCTCGCTGCCTTTCCCGAGCAGCGCTGGCCCTGGCTTTCGCTGCCGCTGTTTTTCTTTTTCCGCATGGCGCTGAATGCGGTCGATGGCATGCTCGCGCGCGAGCATAACCAGAAGTCGCGGCTGGGCACCCTGCTGAATGAGTTGGGTGACGTCATCGCGGATACGGCGTTATATCTTCCTTTTGCGCTTTTGCCGGGCGCTTTCGGATGGCTGGTCGCGCTTGTTTGCATCTTTGCCGTCATCAGTGAAATGACTGGCATTGCAGGACTGCAAATCGGCGCATCGCGGCGCTACGACGGGCCGATGGGCAAAAGCGACCGCGCCCTCGCCTTCGGTACTCTGGGTCTGGCTATCGGCCTTGGTCTGCCGACGGGCATCTGGCTCAACGCCGCTTTTGCCGTTCTTTTGCTGCTGCTGTGCCGCACGATCTATAACCGCGCGGCGCGTGCGCTGGCGGAAGGCACAGCGCCATGAACAGCCCTGCCCCCGTATTTTACGCGATCGGCGGACTCTGGTGCCTGCTTATCCTCGCCAGCCTGATCGTCTTCGGCTTGAAAAAATCGAAACCGGAAAAAGATTACACCGAACTGGTGCTGCGCACCAAAAGCTGGTGGTGGATGATCGGGTTGTTCAGCGGCGCTGTGCTCTCCTCCCCGCCGGTCGCTATTGGTTTTCTCGGCTTCGTCAGCTTCCTTGCTTTCAAGGAGTTCGTCTCCCAGATCCCGACGCGCCGCGCGGACCGGCGGGTGCTGTTCTGGGCCTATCTCTCCATCCCCGTGCAATTTTATTGGGCGGCGACGGCCTGGTACGGCATGTTCATTATTTTCATTCCTGTATACATGTTCCTCTTCATTGGCTTCCGGATGATCATCGCACAGGCGACCCAGGGCTTTTTGAAGGCTGCCGCAACGATCCATTGGGGCCTGATGACTTGTGTATTTTCGGTGAGTCATCTCGCCTATCTTTTCGTGCTCCCGCAAATTCCTGTCGGCGGATCGACCGGCGGCGCGGGCCTGCTGTTGTTCCTCGTCTTCCTGACGCAATTCAACGATGTCGCGCAGTATTGCTGGGGAAAAACCTTTGGCAAGCACAAGGTCATTCCACTCGTCAGCCCGAAAAAAACCTGGGAAGGGCTGCTGGGCGGGATTTTTACGACGGTAGCGGCGTCGGTGCTGCTGGCACCTTACCTGACGCCGTTTAGCATGCTGCATGCCGCGCTCGCCGCGCTCATCATCGGCGTGTTCGGTTTTATCGGTGACGTATCGATCTCCGCGATCAAGCGCGACCTCGGCGTCAAGGATATGGGCCACACGATACCGGGGCATGGCGGCATCATGGATCGTATCGACAGCCTGACCTTCACCGCGCCGCTGTTCTTCCACTTCACTTACTATCTATATTATTGACATGGAAAAGCCCCCAACCCTTCCCCGACGGTTTTTCTTCAGCTTCATCCGGCTGTTCATCCTGATATTTCTTGGCATGAACGTACGGCGTGCGGACCTGCTGCCGCGCCAGGGGCCCGCGATCGTCATCGCCAACCACAACAGCCATCTTGATACGCTGGTGCTGCTTTCGCTCTTTCCTCCTGCCCTACTGCCACGCCTGCGCCCGATCGCCGCCGCCGATTACTTCCTGAAAACCAAGGCAATGGCATGGTTCGCCTCCAGGCTTATCGGTATCATCCCGATGGAACGCGGTCGCGCGAGCAAAACCTATGATCCGCTGCAACCCTGCTGCGATGCGCTCGACCGCGGTGATATCATCATCCTCTTCCCCGAAGGCTCGCGAGGCGAGCCGGAAAAACTCTCGCAATTCAAAAAGGGCATCGCCCATCTGGCAGAGCGTTACCCGCATGTCCCGATCACCCCTGTATTTCTCCACGGTCTGGGTAAAGCCTTGCCGAAGGATGATTTCGTGCTTGTGCCTTTCTTCTGTGACGTCTTCATCGGCGCGCCCCTGACTTATGGCGCAGACCGCAACAGCTTCATGGATACCCTCAACCGCGAATTCCAGGCCCTCGCCGCCGAAGGGCATTTCGCCGCATGGGAATAGAGCCTGTCGCGAAACGCAGGCGCCATGGGCTTGCCGGCTTTCTCTGGGGGCTTGCCGAAGGGACGTTTTTCTTCGTGGTGCCCGATGTTTATATTTCGCGCGCCGCGCTGTTCTGGTGCCGAGATTTCATCGCCTGCACATTTTGGGCACTGGCAGGGTCGCTTTGCGCGGGGCTGGTCATGTACGCATTATCCGTCCATTACCCGGCAGCGATGGAAAGTTTTGTGCGCCAGGTCCCCTTCATTCCCGACGCAATGCTTACGACGGTGCGCGAGCAATACGCGCAGCAGGGCGTCTGGACACTCGTGAACGG
>DASPMW010000200.1:0-3745 GCA_035626855.1 Patescibacteria group bacterium | reverse complement strand
CCCTCGACGACTGGGATCTCTCCGACAAGAACATCATTGAAATGAGCAAAGGCCGCGCCGACCTCGTCGACGCGCTTGAAAACGGCGGCCGCGAACTCGCCCCCGACAAGGCTGCCGTTGCGCAGGCCCGCTTTGACTGCTGGTGCGAACAGCAGGAAGAAGACTGGAACCGCGACGTTCCCTGCAAAAACGCTTTCTGGAGCGCTCTGAAAGAACTTCAGTCGGTCATCGCCGTGAAGCCTGACACCGTCCCCGCGCCGATCGCGGAAGAGCCCAAGGGCGAGCCGGTGCCGGTCGAACAGGCCATGTTCATCGTCTTCTTCGACTGGGATAAATACAACATCTCGGCCGGCGCGAACGACGTGCTGGACGCTGTTGCCCAGGAGATCAAGAACCGCCAGGACGTCCGCGGCATCACGATCGTGGGCCATACGGACAGCTCCGGCTCCAACGGCTACAACGACAAGCTCTCCATGCGCCGCGCGAATGCGGTGCGTGACGGGCTGATCGCACGCGGCATCTCCGCCGACATGGTGCGCGTCGAAGCCCGCGGCGAAACCGACCTGCTGGTGAAAACCGCAGACGGCGTCCGCGAGCCCGCCAACCGCCGCGCGCAGATTACCCTCGAGTAACCTGCCGCTGCCGAAGCGAAACGTTAAAGGAAACCGGCCGGGAAACTGGCCGGTTTCTTTTTGTGTGCGTAGGGAGGGTTAAAGTTATCACACCCGCCACCCCCGGCGAAGGCCGGGGTCTAAGGACATGGATGCGAGGGAAGGACTGGCGGCGACCGTCATGTCCCGCACGCGTAGTCCGGCCCCCGGCCTGCCGGGGTGGCAGGGTTTACGAACTGTCGGCCTTAGGCCGGGCCTCGGCGGCAAGTCCTCCCTCTCCCTGCCCCTATCCCGCAAGCGGGAGAGGGAATGAAGGCCCCCTTTCCCTTTTGCAATTCCCCGGAACGGGAGTATATTTCGGGGCATGTACACAGCGACCACCAGCAACGTGACCGTTTCGGTCGTGCCTGCCTATCTCGACCATGAGAGCCAGCCGGAAAACAACGTCTGGGTCTGGTCCTATACCGTGCGCATCGAGAACCAGGGCAGCGAAACGGTGCAGCTGCGCATGCGCCACTGGAAGATCACCGACGCCTATGGCCGCACGCAGGAAGTGAACGGCCCCGGCGTCGTCGGCGAGCAGCCGGTGCTGAAGCCCGGCGAAACTTTTGAATACACCAGCGGCACGCCGCTTTCCGCGCCGTCTGGCATCATGCACGGCACCTATTCTATGGAGGCGCCGGGCGGCCGGCTGTTCGACGTCGCGATCCCCGCCTTCTCGCTCGACAGCCCGGGCGCGAAAAAACAGGTGAACTGAAGCCCCGCCATGCATTTCCGCCCCGTCTTTTACGTCATCGGCCTGTTGCTCCTCGTCCTCGCGGCCGCGATGACCGCGCCGATCATGATCGACCTGGCCGACCACAGCGACGACTGGCAGGTCTTCGCGAGCGCGCAGGCGGCGACCGCCTTCATCGGCCTTGCGCTCGTCTTCATGAACCGCCGCGACGGCTACCGCATCACGCTGCGCGAAACTTTTCTGCTGACCTGCCTCGGCTGGGTGTTCATGGCGGGCTTCGGCGCGCTGCCATTCGTCTTCTCGCAGGCGGAAATGGACTTCACCGGCGGATTTTTCGAGGCGATGTCGGCGATCACCACGACCGGCTCGACCGCGATCACCGGCATCGACGCGCTGCCGCGCGGCATCATCCTGTGGCGCTTCATGCTGCTGTGGATCGGCGGGATCGGGTTCCTGATCATCGCGCTTGCGGTCTTTCCGTTATTGCAGATTTCAGGGATGCAGATCTTCAAGACCCAGAGCTTCCAGATCGAGAAGGTAATGCCCTCGGCTTCCCAGATGGCGGCATTCATCTGCCTCATCTATACCGCGCTCACCGCGCTCTGCGGCATCTTCCTCTATTGCGCGGGCATGTCGCCCTTCGATGCGCTATGCCACGCCATGGCGGCGATTTCGACGGGCGGAATCTCGACCCATGACGCCGCAATCGCCTGGTTCGACAGCCCGCTGATCGAGCTGATTCTTGTCACCTTCATGATCGCAGGCGGAATCCCCTTCGTCCTCTACCTGCGCGTGCTGCGGGGCGACCGTAAGGCGATCTGGCATGACAGCCAAGTGCGCACCTTTCTGGCCATACTCGGCTTCCTTACCGTGGCCTGCGCGATCTGGCTGATTTCGAGCGAAAAGATGGAGGCCGTGGCGGCCATCCGCAGCGCGCTGTTCCTGACCGTTTCCTACATCACCACCACCGGCTTCGTGAACGGCGACCACAGCCATTGGGGGCATTTTTCGGTCGGCATCGCCTTCCTGTCGATCTTCGTCGGCAGCTGCTCCGGCTCGACCGCCGGCGGCATCAAGATTTTCCGCCTGCAGATCCTATTCCTGATGCTGAAGCAGCAGTTGTCGAAGCTGATGACGCCGCATGGTGTTTTCCAGGTGCACTATAACGGCAAGCTCGTCGAGCCCTCGGTGCAGGCGGCGGTCGCGGGATTTTTCTTCGTCTATATCATGTCCTGGCTGGTAATCGGCGTGACGCTGCAGCTGACCGGCCTTGATTTCGAAACCGCCTTCTCGGGAGCCATTTCCGCGCTCAGCAACACCGGCGTCGGCACCGGCGACCTGATCGGTCCGTCGGGCAACTTCGCCAACCTGCCGGCATCGTCAATATGGGTGATGTCCTTCGCCATGCTGTTCGGGCGCATCGAGTTCCTGACGCTGCTCGTGTTGTTCGTGCCGCGGTTCTGGCGGGGTTAACATCATCCCATCTCTCATAGGGAGAGGGACTATTTCCACCCGAATGTCTTGCGTACCGTGCCCTCGACCCCGTTGCGGATGTCCTGCATGATCTGCTCGTTCAGGCGGAAGAGGATCATGTCGCGCTCGGCAAGCGATGCGTCTTCGAGGATGGTCTGTGTGCGCTCGGACGAGACAAAGGCGTCCCCTGCGACCATGCCGGGATTGTCGTCGCGCAGCAGCTCGAACTTCAGGTAGACGCGCACGCGGTATTCTTCTTCCTCGCCGTTTTCGAAGAAGCCGACGAAGCCTTTCTTCAAGGGCAGCTCCTTGCGCACGACCGAGGCGTCCTCGACCGTCACGCGCAGCGTGTCGCTCGAGCCGTTGGCGAGGAGCTGCTTTTCGATGACGTTATGGGCGACCGCCGCGGGCGGCAGGCGGAACATATGCTCGACATGCTTGGGATCGGCGGGCGGGTGATAGGCATCGACGATTTCGATGCGCGCGACGTTCATCGCGATCTGCGGCAGCGCGTCGAAGGCGAGGTCCGGCGTGCGCGAGACGGGCGGGCTGACCTGGCAGGATGAAAGCGAAAGCGCAAGGAAGGCGGCGGCGGCGAAACGGCTTAAACCGGTCATGATTTTTTCTCCCCATAAACATCATCGAGTTGCTCGGCCTTGTAGATATATTCCTCCGAGCAGAATTCACATTTGATCGAGACCCGGCCCTCCTTCTCGCAGACTTCCTCGAGCTCGGGGCGGGGAATGGTGCGCAGGATGCTTTCGACCTTGTCGGGCGAGCAGCGGCATTTGAAGCGCACATGCGTTGGCGAATAGATGCGCACGCCGTCTTCATGAAACAGGCGGTAGAGCACGTCGGATGACGCCAGCACCGGCGAGAGCATTTCGCCGTCGGAGCAGGTGCCGAGCAGCATTGCCGCCCGCGT
>DASPMW010000199.1:0-2055 GCA_035626855.1 Patescibacteria group bacterium | reverse complement strand
CGCGCAGCAGGGCGTCTGGGCACTCGTGAACGGCCCGCTCAGCGGAACGCCCTATAAGATCTATGCGATCATGGCGCCGGAACATGCGGGCTGGCTGGTGTTTCTTCTTGTCAGCCTGCCGGTGCGCCTTGCGCGCTTCTTGGCCGTAGGCGGTGTTGCCGCGCTTGTCGCACATCTCTGCCATCGCTGCGCGCCTGAACGCGCAAAGTTTTTGCCGGTCGCGCATGCGGCCCTCTGGGGCATCTTTTACATTTTCTATTGGAGCGGTAACGGCTGGTAGCGGAAAGAATGGCTCCCTGGGCAAGATTCGAACTTGCGGCCAAGCGATTAACAGTCGCTTGCTCTACCACTGAGCTACCAGGGAACAGGTATCAGCTTGGTCATAGATGTGTAGTGGATTAACGCCGGAATTTCCAGTTTTTTTTATGGCAGATCGGAAAAATCGCGGAGGGGTTGTGGTTTCGGTTTGGCTGGTGTATGACAATAGTTATTATTCATAAGCAGAGACTCCCAAAAGGCCCGGAGCCCCAATGCTAGCACCTGAAATTCAGCCTCAATCTATTGAAACTGAAGAAAAAATCGATGTCATCGTAAACCGGCGCTCGGGCACTGTGCTCAAGCTCGGCGAGGCCGCCGTGCGGGATGGGCTGGTGGACTCGCTCGGCACGCGGCTTGGATCGATCAATTTTATCGAGGGCAAGGATATCACTGCGTCCGTCCGCGAATGGACCCTCGCCCATAAGGGCGACAAGCGCGGCCTGATCCTCGGCGGTGGCGACGGCTCGGTACTGACAGCGGCGGCAGAATTTCTCGGCCGGGACGATATCACGCTCGGCGTGCTCCCGCTCGGCACGCATAACTTATTTGCGCGACAGCTTGGCTTTGCGGCGGATTTCCGTGCGGCGGCGAAGCAGTACAAAAACGTCGAAAACAGCCGTGTCGATGTCGGCAACGTGAACGGTGAGAATTTCCTCGTGGGACTTATGATCGACCAGAACAGCGTCGATTTTTACCAGGCCCGCGAATTGTGGCGGGACAAGAAATATTTCAGGGCAGCCGGTAAATTCCTTTCGACGGTTTTCGGCATTGTCGCCGGCCGCAAGGCAAAGCTCGATGTTGCCGGCCAGGAGCAAAAAGGCCGCATCTTCCTGGTGACGAATAACCAGCTGCTGCCGCGGGCGAATACGGGCTTCGTCAAGCCGACGGCGGAGGGGCTGAAACCAGTCATCGAAAACGTGCTGGCAAAGGGCGATGCCGACGGGCTTCTGGGCTTTTACGCCTTTGCGGGCGGCCCGCACAACCTCGCCATGCTGCTGCCGAAATTATGGGACGGCAGCTGGACAGCGGCGAAATCCGTCATTGTGCAAACAGCGCCCGAACTGCTGATACAGCCGGGCCGCGCGGCGTCGACGCAGTTGCCGATTATCCTGGATGGCGAGGTGAAATCGGCCGCCTATCCGCTGAAGGTCAGCATCCTGCCCCAAGCCCTGCCCGTTTATCGCCCGCGATGAAAAAAAAGCGGATGCCGGAGCATCCGCCTTTTTTCAGGTCAGGGTTTGTCAGCGATTGAGGCGCGTGCCGGTTTCGCTCCGCAGCTCGTTGTCGCTCAGGTAACCGTCATTGTTGATGTCGGCCTGCTGGAACATTTCGGAGGTGCGGCCTTCGCCGACGAATTCCCCGCCGTCCACGCGGCCGTTGCTGTCCGCGTCGAGGCTGGCGTAGCCCCCGTTGCCGGAGCCACCCATGCCGCCTGCGCCGCTGGTCGCTGTGGCGGAAGACGCGTCTGTCCCGGTCGTGCCGCGATTCCCGGTCATAGAGTTGCCGGATCCGGTCATGGACGCGCTATTGCCTGAGCCGAGGTCGCCGTTTTGCAGGGAGTTCCCGGTCGTGGCGCCGAGGCTTCCTGACGCGGACGAACCCGCACCGCCATTCGCCGAGGTGCCAATCGTGGAAGAACCGCCGAGCCCCGTGGAGCCGCCGCTGCCGCTGCCGGATCCGCCGCTGCCCATGCCTGAGGACGAGGATGAGCCCATAGCGCCGCCGCCGGAGGAACCC
>DASPMW010000198.1:0-8091 GCA_035626855.1 Patescibacteria group bacterium | reverse complement strand
GCCGGCGGAAATTGCGGATGACGGGGAAGATATCGACAGCGATGCCGCCACCGCGGCCCGCCGCGCGC
This sequence comes from Patescibacteria group bacterium, assembly GCA_035626855.1. Classification (GTDB taxonomy): domain Bacteria; phylum Pseudomonadota; class Alphaproteobacteria; order Micavibrionales; family UBA2020; genus JAPWJZ01. The sequence continues at coordinate 8,023 of DASPMW010000198.1, read as the reverse complement.
GTCTCGGCCAGGGCAGCCTTGCCGCCAGCGGGGCGCGCCGCCACAGCCCGGCGCGACGCGGCGACGAGTCCGGAGGGCGGCGATGAGCGCGCAACGGCAGGATTGCCGCGACGAAACCGCGCTGCTGCAGGAACGCCGCGCGCCGAGTGAGAAACTGGCGCTGCGCGGCCAGCCGCAAAGGGGCACGCAACTAGCCGGCGCGCAACTAACTACCGGCGCGCGCCGCCGCATCGTGGATGCGCGGCTGTGGGACGGCATGAGCGCAACGCAGCAGGAGGCGGCGCATAACATTGCCCTCACCTTTGAAACCTTGAGCGCGGGACTTGGCTTCAGCACTGTCAACTGGGAACGCATACCCGGCGCCGGCGGCACCAATAACGCGCTCGAGGGGCGGGAGCGGCTCGTCAGCCTCTATGCCGAATGGACGAAGCGCTGCCGGGAACGCGACATATCGCACTCGCTGATCGTCGATATCCTTGTTTTCGGTTTTTCGTGCCGGGCGATCGACCGGGATCTCGGCAAACGATCCGGCCATGCGCGGCGCAACCTCATGGCGGGGCTGACGCTCTACTGCCGGCTGAGGGGGTGGAATCCGTGAGCGCGGCTGGTATACTCCGCCATGGACAGGAAACAGCCAGACGCGAATCCGCCGCCGCCGCCCCTGCCGGGCCGCGTTACGGATTTTTTCAACAAGGTCGCGCCCCGCGCCGACCGCTCGCCTTTGTCCGAGCTGCAGGAACGCTACCGCGAAAAACGCGCCGAAGACCGCCGCGCGCTGCAGGGCACGCCCCCCATGCCGAATTTCCATGGCACCGAATATATTGTCGAACTGCGCATCCGCGAATGGATGATGCGCATGGAAAAAGAGCAGCGGGACGCGGCGAAGCACAAGCCAAAGCCCCCGCAGGCTTAAAAATCTCGCACCACGGCGGAACGGAGTGTGTGGCGCTGCATTGGCTGTACCGCAAGAATATTACTTTGGATTTTATCTAAGCCCCTCAAATTCCGAGATATTTTTTGTCAGCGACCCGTAATCTTTACGCTTCGTTAACCATGGCCTGATAGCTTGGAGGTGTCAGGGAGAGCTTATTTTACGAGGGATATTTTTGCATGACGGATTCGCGCGACATCGGCACTTCCTATATCCGCACCCAGTTCGCCGCCAAGGCCGAGCTCCCCGCCAAGACGATCGCGCAGGCTGAAAAATTCCTGACCCATCTGGGCGAGACCGAACAGCCTTCGCCGCGCGAAGTGAAGACCGGCCAGAAGATCCTCCATACGCTTCAGGAACAGACCGAGTTGTACGAGTTCCACGCGACCATTCTCGCGGGCCAGGAAGCGGTCAGCGACAAGGATCTCGACAAGCGCATCAGCAAGATCGCGCATTCGGCGGAACAGGCCGAACGCACGACCGAGCGCCTGCGCAAAGCCCTGCAATCCTTTGCATAATCTCTAAATCCACCTGATTTACGCAAATTGACGCGGGTCATACCCGTGGCTATAGTTTTCGCCTTACCACACAGGGAAAACTTTTGCCGCGGATGTATTACGGATTCGAATATTACCCCGTGCCGCCCCCGCCGCCGCGCAAGCCGACGGCTGCGATCCTTGCAGCGCAACTGCTCGACGCCGTCTATGCGCAGGACATGGACGGAGCGCGCAAGGTATTCGATACCGCCTTCTGGGAGAAGATCGAGCTGAAGCCCGACGCCTTCACCCTGCTGCAGGCGGCGCTGAAGGGCGACCGGCCGATGACCGTGCTGCTGACCTCCTATGGCGCGGCGTTTACGCCCGATGAAGCGATGCTGGCGAAGAAACTGGCCGGGGAGAAAAACTGGGCGCATATCGAAGGCCCGCTGAAACAGGCCGGCATCAAAACGCGGTTCACCCCGCAGGAAGAACGCAGGGGCGATATCCTGACCGCCGTCAAATGGGCACACCGGACCGCGGCGGAAGCGAAGGCGCGCGGCAAGCCGGAAGCGGTAAAGGCCGAGCTGGAATTGCAGGCGCTGCTCTCCGTCACGCTGGTCGAAGATATCATGGCGAATAATATCGCGCGGGCGCGCGACCTGCTGCTCTACCGCGACCCGAAGCTGGGCGACGGCCGCGAGGGAAATCCGCTCGACGTGGCGGCGGAATTCCGGGCGGTCGAACGGCGCTATCCCTTGAGCAACGGCCGGGCCGGGTTGCAGCTGCTGGACCGGCTGACGGCTGCCGGGCTTGCCGTGAAGCCGCTTATCCTTGAGCAAGGGGATATGATGTTCGCAAGCGGCCTGCCGGAGGAACTGGCGAAGCGCGGGCTGCTGGGCGGCAGCACGGCGAATGCCAGGCGCGACGCGCTGCATCGCTGGCTTGGCTATACGCGGCATATCAGGCTCGGCGAGCGCGATATCGACCTCGGCGCGGATTTCACCGCGCAGCGACAGGCGGAGCTGAAAAGCGCGGTCTTGGCGCTGTTCGCCAAAAATCCGCCGGATGAAGCGGACGCGGAGTGGTTTATCCGCCGTCACGCGACGGCGCTCAAGGAAACGCCCGCGCTGGCGGCGACGGTCGAGAAAGAATTGCTCGCGAACGGATTTTTCGATGCGCCGGCCTGGACGCCCGCGCGACTGCGGCAGCTGGCCGCGGCGGGGCCGGAATTCGCGCTGACCCCCGCCTTCAACACGCGCGCGGCGCATCGGGAGCTTTCCGCAACCGCGCTGCCGAAACTGCTCAACGCCAAAAAATTCCCGCTGGTGATCGAGGCGATGACGGGCGGGGCCGGCGTGCCGGATGGCGGGTGGAAGCCGGATGCGGCGGATACTGTGCGCATCCTCGACTACCTGCATGGCGAGACGCGCAAAACCGGCATGACGCCGGAGGCGGACAAGGCGGTCGCCGCGCTGCGCCGCGCGGGCGCGGATTTTTCCGCGGTCGACGCCAACAATTATCTAGGGCGCAAGGAGCCGGGGCTCGCCAAGGCGCTGCTCGATGCGGGGCTGGTCGCGGCGAAGAAATTCAACCTCGATAAAGTGCTCGACCGCACGGGCGATCTTGAAACCTCGCTGCCGCGTTTCGATGCGGGCAACAAATACGCCGAATTCCTGTTCCAGCTGCTGCTGGAGCAGATCGACCCCGAAAAATACATTCCGCTGCGGGGCGCGGCTGCCAAAAATTACCAGCGCCTGTTCGTCGGCGAATGGGTGACGCGCCTCGAGCCCAAATTCCGGGGAAAGCTGCCGCCGGCCCCGCCGCGCCGGCCGGGCACGGGATCGACCGGGCCGCGTTAAGTTGCGATCTTCACGGCTTCTTTGTTCAAAAGCGTTAAAGGCTTTCTGGTATAATGCCCCTTAAGGGGATCAAACCATGGCCGACGAGCCGAATCCGAAAAAACCGAAATTCGGGCAGCGCATCAAGGCGCTGTTCAACGGCCTGTCGCGGCGGGAGCTGCGCGGCGTGATCGGCAATACGCTGAAGGACCTGCGCAAGCCGAAGGAGCTTGGCATTCTGCTGGTGTCCTCGGTCGTGCCGGGCGGATGGATCGGCTATGCCGGCTACCGCATCGCCAAGTACAAGCTGGCCCATCAGCCGCCCGCCAACGACAATACCGCGCCGCCCGACGCCGTTGCGCCAAAACCCCCTGCTCCGCCAAAGCTTTAATAGCTGGGCTTGCTAATTTTCAGAATACGGCTATAACAGGCCATCAATTTCAGATGGAGATGCCGCATGGGCTGGAAAGACAAGATCAGGCAGGGCTATAACGCCGCCGCCAAGGCCGGAAAAGCCGTGGTCGACGACGCGAAGCTTCAGGCGGCCGATACGCTCTCGACGCTTGGCACGCTTGTCAACGACAACACGCCTGAGGGTGAAAAGCCGAAAGACCTGACGCTCACCGAGCGCGCGAAGATCGCGCGGGGGCATTTGTCCAAGACCGAATGGCTGAAGGTCGCGAAGGATACCGCGCAGGACCTGACCAAGAAGGACGAGCTGAAGCGCCTGGCCGGCACCGTGATCGCGCTGCCGGGCGGGCTTGCCGTCTATGGCGCCTACCGCGTCGCGAAGCACCACAAGGACAAGGCGGAAGAAGAAAAACTGCAAGCGGCCAAGGCCGCCGCGAAAAAGCCCCGCAAGCCCAAAGCGCCGAAGGCGTAACTTACGCGCCTGCGCCGCGTTTCGGTATCTTGCGCTTCGGTTCGGTCGTGATCGTGGGCGGCGCGTTTTCGCCGGGCGCGACCATCGCGGGTGCGGCCACGTCATTCGCCGGATGCAGCAGCTGCCAGGCGCGCCTTGCCTCCAGGTATTTCGCCTGCGTCGCGTTGAACGTTTCCTGGTCCTTGCGGAACGGCGCGCCGCCGGTTTTTTCAAAGCTGAGGAAATCGGCCTCCGTCCAGTTGGTCAGCGCCTTCGGGTCGTTCACGAAATCTAGCCCCGCGGTTGCGACCTCCCGCATTTCGCGCACGAATTCGGCATCGGTCGAGGGGTTCACCATGCGCGCGGCATAGGCGGGCGCAATGCCGCTGTTCGCGGCCACGCGATTCCAGATTTCGCTCAACTGGTTGTTGAAGCGCTTGTCGTATTCGAGGCCGTGCACGCGGATAAAGGTCTTTTCGAGCAGCTTGGTATAGGCGTCGCCGGTGGTCAGGGCCGGGTCGGCGCGGAAGCCTTCATAGGCCGCGAGCAGCTTGGCGTAATCGTCGGTGCGGCGGTTGCCGAGGTCGAGCACCTTGCCGGTCGCCTTCTCGTATTCATAGGCGAAATGGATTTCATAGGCGAAGCAGTCCGCCTCCTGGATGCGGCGCTTCAGCCATTCGCGGCGCGGCTCGAGCTGCAGCTCGTCCGAATGCACGGCGCGGTCATGCCAGCTGTGGCGCACTTCATGCGCAAGCGTGATCATGATGATATCGTCGCTCGCGATATCGCCGTTCAGGCGGATCAGGTGGCCGAAATTGAGTCCCTTGATGAAAATATTGTCGGTGGTGTCATCGTCCATCGCCTTGGAATCCGACATCTCGATGCGGATGTTTTCGCGCACGGCGAAATCGAGCAGCTGCTGCCCGGCTGGCATCAGCGCGATCTTGGCCGTGATGGAATCGAGGCGCTCCTGCGAATAGGCGTATTTGACGACGGGGGCGGCCGCGGGCGCGTTCTGCGTTGCGGTGATGACTTCGCGCTGCAGCGGCGACAAGGTATGCGCATGCGGCGCGGAAGTGCCAAGCACCAGCGCGGAGGCGGCGGCGACGGTCAGCACGGATTTTTTCGCGGCTTTATTGAAGGCGTGAAGAAGCTTTTTCAACTGCTGGTCCTTGCGGTTACAGCGCGGCCTTTGTCGTCGGCGCGGCTTTGGGTTGTGCCGTGGACCCGTTTGCCTCGCGCAGTTCGCGATCCTTGCGTATCTGCGCAGTCAGGTCCTTTATATACACATCCCAGGCCGTTTTCGCTTCGCCGAGCTTCCCGTCGGCTTTCGCAAGTTTCTCCATGTCCGCCGGATCGGCCCCTCCGGTTTTCTCGAGGGAATCGAAAACGGCGTCTGGCCAGTGTGCCAGCGCCGACGGGGCTTTGTCCAGATGCAGTCCCACCGTCGTTGCGCGGCGCATCAATGCCGCGAAGGCGCTGAGGTCTGGCGGGTCATGCCATGATTCGCTGATATCGACGGCGAGGCAGGGTTCTTTGACCACCGCCTCCCATTTGCGCAGCTGCCGCGCGAGGAAATCGCCGTCGTAATCGAGGCTGTGGACATGCGGGAAGGCGCGCTCCAGCAGCCGCCCATAAGCCTCGGCGGGCACCATGCCCCCGTCACGGTCAGCGGCATAAGCCCGGGCGAGCGCCGCGAAATCGCCATCGCCCGCCGCAAAGGGGATGCCCTTGGCCTTTGCATATTCATAGCCGAAATGGATTTCAAAGGCGAAGCAGTCGGCCTCCAGCACGCGGTCGCGGATCCAGCCCTGTTTTGGCAGCAGTTCGGGATCGTTCGCGCCGATCGCGCGGTGCCAGCTGTGCCGCAGTTCATGCACGAGCGTGTACATGAGCACGGCGTCATCCGTTTCCTCGTTATTCAGTTCGATCGCGGTCACATGGTTGAGGCCGCGCACGAAGATGTCGTCATCGGGCTTTGCGTCCATCTTCTTGCTGTTCGCCATTTCGACGCGGATGCCGAGATGATCGGCGAAATCGAGCAGTTCCTGCCCCAGCGGCACGGCGGCAAGCTGCGCGCGCAGCGTAGCGGCGCGCCCCTGCGGCACCGGCGTGTCGATTTCCGCGGCCCCGGGATCGGGTGCCTGTTGCTGGCGCCGGCCATCGCCCCGGAAGGCCAGCACGGTCGCCGCAAGCAAGGCCGTCACCGCCGCCTGGCGTGTGACGCGGTTGAAGTGTTTTCGCAGCGAGCCGTTTTGTCGCGCCTGCATCGGGCGGCGTCCTCGCGTTACAGGATTCGTGATGAATTTATCCTAACAGGCAGCCGTTAAGGAAAAGCGCATGCTTTCAGCCGCTTGCACCGCCCTTGATTCGCAAGTGTTCAAAAACTATGCGCTTTCTGAGTTTATTTCGGTAAATATGCAAAGAATCTAAACGCTGCGTTCAAATATAAAACTGTTTTCTATCAATAGTTTGGTCGTTCCGGAGGTTCGTTGGTACCACATTTTTAACTTTCATACGTTAGCCTGAAGCCAAGTGAAAAGCGACACCAACAGAACGACAAAGAAAGGGGGACTATCATGATGCTGCTCGATAAAGGATCTCTGGCCCGCCGTTTCGAGATGTCACTGGGGATGCCGGCAAAAAAACCGCGCCTGACGAAAATGGGCTGCGCCAATGATTTCAACTGCGCGCATGACGAGCGCCGCTTCAATGCGGATCTTGCCTATGTGATGACCTCGATCGACGCGCTCACCTGCTGCATGCCGATCAAGCAGGCACTGACCGACGAGCGCGTGCGCCGCATGCTGCTGGCGCTGGAAGGATTCGCGACGCCCTACCTGAAAAGCCGCTTCAAGAAGGAAGCGTCGCAGGTGGCGAACCGCAAGAACCCCGCGATGGAAAGCCATATCCGCTCGCGCCGCCCGAAGCGCCAGCATTTCCATGATGCGGTCTACCGCCAGCCGGCGCGCAAGCCTGCTGGCGATGCGTCCCGCTTCGTGACCCCGCAATGGGTGGACGGCTTGCTGGTCATGCCGCTGCCGGGGGTCGATATGCGAAGGGTGGCTTCGGCCACGCAAAGGCCGGTGGTGCAGGCGCTGCAGTTGCGCCTGTAATCACGGCGCGCGCGGCCTCGGCCATCGTCTTGCAGCTCATTGCGCCTTTGTTTTCAGGCATTGCCAGGCCTGCCATTTCCCGCCCGAACCAGTTCATATGCGGAATGTGGATGGCGATAAGCCCGGCTTCGGTTGCGGGAATGATGTCCGATTTCAGGCTGTCGCCGATCATCACGACTTCATGCGGCGCAAGGCCGAGGCGCCTGAGCATCGCGGTATAGGTCGCGGATGTTTTTTCCGGCACGGCGAAAGTTTCAGTAAACACATCCTTGAACGGCATCGCGTCGATGCGGCGCTGCTGCACGGCCTGTTCCCCTGCCGTCACGATATAGAGCGGAAGATGCGCGGCCATGCCGCGCAGCGCAGCCTCGACGCCCGGGATGACTTTTGCTTCGCGGGTATAAACCTCGTCCGCCATGGCGCGTACCGCCGCGATATCGGCGAGTGCGGCCCGCGGATGGTAACTGAGCAGGGTGTTTTCGAAAGCCTGCGGCAGCATGCCGGTGCCGTAGCCGAACGAGGAAAACAGCTCGACCTCGAATCGCCTGACCGTCACCAGCGTGTCTGATTCGGGAGTGCCGCTGGTCTTTTTCAGGAAAGCGGCGAGCTTGCCATGCGCCTCTTCAAAGAGCTCCTGTGTGGCGAGCAGGGTGTTGTCCATATCGAGCAGCACGGCTTTGATCATAAGGCATTGTCACACAAGGTTTTAATTACGTCAAAAATGTGCATGTGTTAAAGATTAACAAAGCGTTAATTATCCTTTGAGGCTCAAGGGCTTAGATATGCTCAAAATAAGT
>DASPMW010000197.1:0-11723 GCA_035626855.1 Patescibacteria group bacterium | reverse complement strand
TTCACCTGGTCCATCGAGAAGCGGCAGCCGAGGCGCGAGAGGCCGTCGAGCACGGGGAGCGTATCCGCGCTCATCGCGGCGAGGTCGCGCTGGCCGAGCTCGAAGACGATGCGCGGGGCGAGCTCGCGGTTCTGGGCGATGAATTCGACCAGGTCACCCATGAATTTGGGGTCGTTGAGCGTGATGCTCGTGACGTTGCAGAAAAACGCGTGCTCGTCGTCCGACGTATCGCGGATGCGCTGCAGGCTGCGGAGCAGCAGCAGGTTGTCGATGGAGGGCGCGAGATCCTGGCGTATCGCAACCTCGATATACCGCTCCGCTGCAAGGTACACTTTCGGCTTGATGCGGATGCGGGAGAAGGTTTCGAAGAAGCGCAATTTCCGCTGCGGCAGATTGACGATGGGCTGCATGAACAGGTCGATGCGGTCCTGGCGCACGGCCGCGCGCACGAGCGCGAGCACCTGCTCGTCGCTGAGGTTTTTGACGATTGCGCCCGGCTGGTCGGGCAGCGCGGCCTCGAGCGCGCCGAGATCGAGCGGCGCGTCATTGACCGCCTCATCCCCCAGCCGCGAGAGCTGGTCGGCAAGCGATTTCAGCATGCGCTGCTCGATACCGCCGCCCGCCGGCTGCGCGCGCCCGAGGCCGCGCGCCGCGGCCCCTGCATCGGCGAGGCTTTTCTTTAGCGTGACGAGGTCGTTGCGGTTGCGCGCCGTTTCCCGCACGAGGCGCTCGTAATCCTGGCTCATCCGGCGCATCTGATCGGCGACATGTCCTTCCCATTTGCGCCGCGAGAACATTTCGACCGCGCCCAGCGCCGCAAGGCCCAGCAGCGCCGCGAACAGGAAGGCGATGCGCGCATTGACGGCGGAGCCGAGGAAAATGAGGAAGGTCGCAAGCCCAAGCGCGATCACGACATTGCGAAAGGTCAAATGCGGCTTCAGCGCTGCGAATCCCGCCGCCTGCCGCGGCAGCGTGAGGCGCGGGCCGAGCTCGATCACGTTATCGTCCTGTGCCTGCGGTTCCATGCGCGGTCAGGCTGCCTGCGTCTGGGCAGGCTTGCCGGCGTCGAGCCCGACCGCCTGGGAAATATTGCTGAAGCCGTCTTTCTGCAACAGCGCGACAAGGCCATTCAGGATATCGGGCACCAATTGCGGTCCTTCATAGATCATCCCGGTATAGACCTGCACCAGCGTCGCGCCGGCCCGGATCTTCGCATAGGCATCGGCGGCGGAGGCGACGCCCCCCGCCCCGATGATCGGCAGCCGCCCGCCCGTCAGGCGGTAGAAATCGGCAACCCGTTCGGTCGCGAGGTCGCGCAGCAGCTGGCCGCTCAACCCGCCCTTTTCATCGACGAGTTTTTTATCGAGCTTATCCGGTCGCGAAACGGTGGTGTTGCCGACGATCAACCCGTCGATATAATGCTTCTGCAAAAGTTCGGCGATATCGGCGCGCTGGCCGGCATCTAGATCCGGCGCGACCTTGAGCAGCAGCGGCGGGCGCCGCGCGCCGCTGTCGCGCACGGCAACCAGGCCGCCGAGCAGCTTGTCAAGCTCGCTTGCGCCCTGCAAATTCCGCAGGCCTGCCGTGTTGGGCGAGGAGACGTTGATTGTGATGTAATCGGCGAATTCGGCGAGCTGCTCGATGCAGTGACGATAGTCGCTATAGGGCGAGGCCGCTTCCTTGTTGATGCCGATATTGACGCCGAGGATGCCCTGGATGCCGCGGTATTTCGCGCGGTAGACGCCGATATTCTCCCAGAAATGCGCAAGGCCGCGCCCCGGGAAGCCCATGCGGTTGATCACCGATTTGCTGGCAGCGTCGCGGAAGATGCGGGGACGCGGGTTGCCCTCCTGCGCGACGGGCGTGACCGTCCCCGTCTCGACGAAACCGAAGCCCATGTTGAACAGCGGCGCGATCACCTCCGCATCCTTGTCGAAGCCTGCCGCCATGCCGAGCGGGTTGCGGAATTCCCTGCCCCATAAATTCACGAACAGCGCAGGGTTATCGACCGTCTGGTGCGGGCCGAAACCGGCCCTCAACAGGCGGATGGTAAACCGGTGCGCGTTTTCGGGATCCATGCGCATGAGCAGCGGGCGTGCGACAGCGTAAAGGCTCATCCGAGCTTCCCCTTCACGCCCTGCCGCACGAAGTTCTGCACCCAGCCGAGGTCCTTCGGCAGCACCGTGAATTTTTCGTCGCGCGTCATGAGGTCGGCCAGATGCGGCGGCAGTTCCGGCGTGACACCGATTGCCTGGTTCACCGCGTCCGGGAATTTCGCAGGATGCGCGGTTGCAAGCGAGACGATCACGCTGTCCTGATAGGCATCGCGGTATTTCTGCGCGATAGCGAGGCCGATTGCCGTATGCGGATCGACGACATAGCCGTATTTTTCATGAATGTCGCGGATGGTCTTCAGCGTGTTCTCGTCGCTGACGGCGCCGGAGGCGAACAGCTCGCGCACGGGCTTCATCGCGGGTTCCTCGAGATGATAGGCGGCGGGTTTGCGGAAATGCTCCATCGTCTGGTTGACGGCATCGCCGTGACGGCCGAACAGGTCGAACAGCAGCCGCTCGAAATTGGAAGAGACCTGGATGTCCATGCTGGGGCTGAGGCTCGCAACCGACGGCTCCATCTTCATGCGGCCTGTCGTGAAGAAGCGGTGGAGGATGTCGTTGCGATTGGTCGCGACCAGCAGCCGCTCGATCGGCAACCCCATGGAATGGGCGATATAGCCGGCATAGACGTTGCCGAAATTGCCGGTCGGCACGGAAAAAACAACCTTGCGGTCCGTTTCGTGAAACAGGCGCGCGCCGGCATAGACGTAATAGACGACCTGCGCCAGGATGCGCGCCCAGTTGATCGAATTGACCGCGGAGAGCTGCACCTCGTTGCGGAACTTCATGTCGTTGAACATCGCCTTCACGAGGTCCTGGCAGTCGTCGAAGCTGCCCTCGATTGCGATGTTGTGAACATTGCTGTCCGTCACCGTCGTCATCTGGCGGCGCTGCACCTCCGACACGCGGTTATGCGGATGGAGGATGAAGATATCGACATTGCTCTTGCCGCGGAACGCCTCGATCGCGGCGGAACCCGTATCGCCCGAAGTCGCGCCGACGATGGTCGTGCGCAGCTTTTTCTGCTCAAGGAAATAGCTGAATATCTGGCCGAGGAACTGCAGCGCGACATCCTTGAAGGCGAGCGTCGGCCCGTGGAACAGCTCGAGCACATGGAAATTTTCATCCAGCTTGCGGAGCGGCGCGATTTCCTTGTTGCTGAACCCCTTATAGGCCGCGCGCAGCAGCTCGATCAGTTTTTCGGAGGGCAGATCGTCGCTGACAAAGGGCAGGATCACGCGCCATGCGACCTCCAGGTATTTCTGGCTGTTCATGTTGCCGATTTCGGCTTCGGAAAGCTTGGGGCAGGATTCCGGCACGTAAAGCCCGCCATCCGTCGCGAGCCCCGCAAGCGTCGCGCCCGCAAAGCCTAAGCGCGGCGCTTTTCCCCGGGTGCTGACGTAGCTGAGCATGTGCCCTCGTATGATTTTTCAAGATAGCGTTCGGTCAGGTGCTTTTTGTAGAAATGCGTGGTCATTTTCTGCCCCGTCACTTTTTCCACAAGCTCCTGCGGTTTATAGAGGCAGCCCTTCGACTGCACGTTTTCGCGCAGCCAGCCGGTGAAGGGCGCGAAATGGCCGCGCGACACATCCTCCATCACGTTGGGCAGGTCTTTCTTCATCGTATCCGCGAGCTGGGCCGCCGTGAAGGCGCCGAGCGCATAGGCGGGGAAATATCCGAAGGCGCCGAAATACCAGTGGATGTCCTGCAGGCAGCCGCGTCGGTCGTCGGGCGGCGTGACGCCGAGCAGCGATTTGAACCTCTCGTTCCAGGCTTCGGGCAGGTCCTTGACGTCGAGCGAACCGTCGACCATCGCCTTCTCAAGGCGGTAGCGCATGATGACATGCGCAGGATAGGTTACTTCGTCGGCCTCGACGCGGATAAAGCCGCGCTCCACCTTGATTGCGTGGCGATAGACGTTTTCGGCGTCCCATTCGGGGCCCTGCCCGTTGAATGCCTTTTGAATGATTGGCGTGAACCACTGCCAGTATTCGCGGCTGCGGGCGAGCTGCATGTCGAGTGATAGACTTTGCGATTCATGGATCGCCATGCCCATGTTCTGGCTCGCGCCGACGGGCTGGTGCTGCCATTCGCGCGGCGTGAAGCGGTCATAGAAGCCATGCCCCGCTTCATGCGCGACCGCCTGCAGCGCGTTGATGAAGCTCTCGGTATTGTAGCGCGTTGTGATGCGCACATCGTCGCCGATTCCGGTAGAGAACGGATGGGTCGAGGTATCGAGCCGGCCCCAGCTTTTTTCAAAGCCGAGCGCTTCGCAAAGCTGCTGTGCGAGTCTCTCCTGCGTTTCGACGGCGAAGGGTCCCTTCAGCGGCAGCGGCTCTTTTTGTTTTTCCAGCACTTGGTCGAGAAAGCCGGGGATGAACGTCGCGACATCGTCGAAGATCGCGTCCACTTCCGCGCTCGACATATGCGGCGCGTAAGGGTCCATCAGCGCGTCATAGGGCTTCTTGCCAAGCGCCTTGCCCTTTACCTCCGCCTGCTCGCGCACGATGTCGAGGAGGCGCGCGAGTTCGTCCTGCACAAGCTTGAAATTGCTTTCGGCGCGGGCGTGGCGCCAGATGACTTCGGTCTTGGTTTCCTGATTCATCTTCTTCGCGACGAGCTGCGCCGGCAGCGCGGTCGCATGCGTATACTGCCACTGCATGACGTCGAGATTGGCGCGCTGCCATTCGTCGAGTTCCTGGGTGTTGACCTTGCCGAGCCAGTCGCCGATCGCGGGGTCAGTCGCGAGCTCGTGGATCATCACGCCCAGCACTTCAACCTGCCTGGCGCGCTGGTTGACGCCTTTTTCCGGCATTAGCACCGCTTTGTCCCAGTCGAGCACGCTGTCGATCTGGCGCAGCGTCATGATTTTCGAAAAGCGGTCCTCGAGGTCTTTATACGCCTGCATTCTGCTGCTCCAGTTTGACGGCCGGTTGGCGGCTGGCCAGGACGAAGATCACCAGCATGACGAAGGCCATGCCGAACCAGAAAATCGCGTAGTGTTTGTGGTCGTTCGGGATATCGACGCGCAGGGCGCCGCCGGCAGGATAAACACCGGGGTTAGAGGCGACCGCGGTTACGATATAATCCGGCGCGCCCGGCAGCATTGCCGCCGTGTCGATCCAGTACCATTGGTTTTTCGCCGCGTTATTGGCGGGGGTGAAGCTGCCCTTGCCGGGCTTTTGCACGTAACCCTCGACCTGCACGATACCTTGCGGGCGCTCGAGCGCCGTACTGCGGGCATCGGGCACGAAACCACGATTGATCAGAATCGTGCCGCCCGACACGCGGCGGAAAGGGGTCAACAGGTGATAGCCCTGCGCGCCGTCCTGCACGCGCGGGCCCACCTTGAATTCCTGTTCGTAGAGGTACTGCCCGGCGAGCGTCACATGGCGGTATTCCCAGTCGTTGAGGTCGATCTGCTCCGGCAGCGGGGCGGCTGCGGCCGACATCCGGCTGTCGAGGCGCGCCAACAGCTCGGTTTTGGCCTGCAGCCGCTCGAGCTGCCAGAAGCCGAGCGCGAGCATGACCACAACCATCAGGGCGGTCACAATGGCAGGCACGGGGCGAAGCTTGAAAGTCTTGGCGGGCATGGCGGATATCGTCCTTTTTGGGCTTGCTTATCTTAGTGACGTTCTGCAAAAAGGGGTAGTCATCTTTACCCATAATTTTACAGAAGAGGCCGTCGCCGATGGTATCCCGACCGCTCACGACAGGCGAAGTGCAGCTTGCGAAATCCGTCTTCGGCGATTCAATCGATTACGCGGCCGTCACCATCAACGATGGCAAGTTTGCCGGGTTCCACCCGGAAGGCACGGCGATGGCGCCCAATGGCAACCTGTTTATGTATGGCTGCTATGCCGAAGATTATTCAAAACTGGAAACCTATGGGCAGAGCCTGTTCATTCACGAAATGACGCATGTGTGGCAGTACCAAAACAAAATCCTCGCCCCGATTGCGGAGGCCGTGAAGCTGAACCTGAAGCATAAATTCAATTACCGCGCGGCCTATGACTATGAACTGGAAGCCGGCAAGGACCTGACCGATTACAACATGGAACAGCAGGCCAGCATCGTGCAGGACCATTTCGCCCTGAAACGTGAAGCCGGTTCGGAATACTGGAGCAACTGCCAGAACGCCGAATACGGCGCTGCGCGCATGGCATTGTACGAACAGGTGCTGGACAAATTCCTGAAAGACCCGTCCTACGCCAGACAGGCGCAGTTCCCGACGGCGGCGTCGAAGAAAGCTCCGAAGCCCCCAGTATAATTTAATTATTGGAGCGGTTCACTTGAACAAAAAACGCCTCACAATCGCGCTAACTGCCGCCGCAACAGTAACTCCATTCTTGCTGAGTGGAATCGGCGTGCTATGTGGTTTTCAACTTCCTTTATTGCTAGGTGTGGGTATAGAAATTGCGGCAATGAGCTTATTATTTTTCTTGCCGCAAACACGCCGCGTAAAGGTTTTCTTTATCATCGACTATTTTCTGATTGTAACACCATTTTATCTATACTGGCTTATGATGCTGCCTTGCAGTGTAGCCTCTCGCTGCATTTAAACTCTTTTGGGTTTCGCGATAGCTAGTCCACTGTCGATAGTATTAAAAACCTTCAAAAATAACCCCGGCAAATACCGGGGTTATTTTTTATTCTCTTATGATGGTCGCCTTATCAGGCGTTGCCCCACCAGTAGATTGCGACGAAGAGGAACAGCCAAACGACGTCGACGAAGTGCCAGTACCAGGCGGCGGCCTCAAAGCCAAAATGGCTTTGCGCGGTGAAGTGGCCCTTCATGTTGCGGAACAGGCAGACGGCGAGGAAGATCGAGCCGACGAGGACGTGGAAGCCGTGGAAGCCGGTCGCCATGTAGAAGGCCGAGGAATAGATGCTGTGCGTGAAGGGCGTCGTGGAATGCACATATTCATAGGCCTGGAAGCAGGTAAAGACAGCACCCAGCAGTACGGTGACGAGCAGCGCCTTGGTCGCCTCGTCCTTCTTGCCTTCGAGGATCGCGTGATGCGCCCAAGTGACCGTGCAGCCCGACAGCAGCAGGATCAGGGTCATGAGGAAGGGCAGGTCGAAGGCCTTGATCGCCTCGACGCCCTTCGGCGGCCAGGCAAAGCCGATCGCCTCGCGCGGATGCAGCGAGCCGTCGAAGAAGGCCCAGAAGAAGGCGACGAAGAACATGACTTCGGAGGCGATGAACAGCGCCATGCCGTAGCGGAAGCCGATCTTGACGATGGGCGTATGCGCCTTTTCGACGACGGCTTCCTGGATGACGTCCCGCCACCACACGGCCATCAGCGCCGCGACGCCGGCAAAGCCGAGCACAACCCCGATCAGGCCGGGGCTGATGCCGAAGATGGTGACCTTGTGCATGTACATGACGGCAAGCGCGGCGAGCAGCCCCGCTGCCATCGAGCCGACGAACGGCCAAGGGCTCGGGTTGACGAGGTGGTAGGGATGGTGCTTGCCGCCCTGCAGATCGTATACCGGTTCATCGGACATGCGTTGTTCCTTTGCGTTAGCCTTTGTCGTTCACGTATTTGATCATCGCTTTTTCATGCGCCGGGCTGTCCTTGCGGAAAAAGCTGTAATTGAGGGTAATGGTGTCGAGATTCTTCAGGTCCGGATCGTCCGCAATTTTCGGGTCGATATAGAACACGACCGGCATCGAGACTTTCTGGCCCGGGTTCAAGACCTGCTCCCCGAAGCAGAAGCACTGCGTCAGGTAGAAATATTTCCCAGCACGCAAGGGGGTGACGTTGTGGATGGCAGTGCCGGTGACCGCGTCGCCTGCGCGGTTAAGCGCTTGAAACGAGGCAAAGCCGTCCGCGCCGATGGCGAGCTTGACGGGCCCCTGCTCTGCTCTGAAGTCCCAGGGCAGATCCGCGGCGGTATCCACCTTGAAGCGGATGGTGATGTTGCGGGCGAGCGCGGCGCGCTCTTTCTTGGCGGCCGCGACTTCTTCCGTCTGCGTCGTGCCGCCCCAGCCGGTCAGCTGGCAGGTCAGGCGGTAAATGGGAACGGAGGCGAAGCTAAGCACGATCATCGCGGCGACAACGCCGAGCGTGATTTTCAGCACTTTCCTGTTTTTCTTCTGCAGTTCCGCGTTCATCGCTCAACCGCCCTTCAGCCGGACCAGCGTGACCGCGTAGATCACGGCGACAAACAGGATCACGGCGATAAACACCGCGATATTCTTGGCTCTCTTGCGCTTATGCAGCTCGCTTTTCGGCATTACTGCACCCCGTCCAGCATCATGACGGCGAAAAGCGCGAAGAGGTAAAAAATCGAATAGCCAAACATCAGCCGCGCATAGCGATGGCCGGTTTCACGCAGGACGCGCACGGCGCTCAGGATAAACAGGCCATGCAGGATGACGGCGGCGGCGAGATAGTATATCCCTGCAATGCCCATGAAATAGGGCGCGAGCACGCAAGGCGTCAGCAGCAGCGTGTAAAGCAGCATCTGACGCTTGGTGGCAGCCTCGCCGGCCACCACGGGCATCATCGGCACGCCTGCTTTTTTATAGTCGTCGTTGCGATAGAGCGCGAGCGCCCAGAAATGCGGCGGCGTCCAGAGGAAGATCAGCGTGAACAGAACCAGTGATTCAGGGGAGACGTGACCGGTCACCGCCGCCCAGCCGATCATCGGCGGGAAGGCGCCGGCCGCCCCGCCGATCACGATATTCTGCGGCGTGATGCGCTTCAGCCAGATCGTGTAGATGAAGACGTAGAAGAACGAGGCGAAGGCGAGCAGCGCGGCCGCCGTCCAGTTCACCGCGACGCCCATGAGGCCGACGGAGAAAAAGCTCAGGACCGCGCCGAAGGTCAGCGCGTCTGCCGGTTCGATGCGCCCCTGCGGCAGCGGGCGGTTCTTCGTCCGCGCCATGACGGCGTCGATATCCTGCTCGTACCACATATTGATCGCGCCCGACGCGCCCGCCCCGACCGCAATGCAGAACACCGCGACCAGCATAAGGAACGGGTGCAGGTGACCGGGCGCCAGCACGATGCCGGCGATGCCCGAGAATACGACGAGGGTCATCACGCGCGGCTTTAGAAGCTCGATGAAATCGCGGATACGCGTTTCGGCGCGCGCCGTATCCGGCGCGACGTCGAAACTGTATGTCGCGAAATCGCTCATCGCTGCCTTACGCCTTCACGACGGGCTGGATCTCGAACTGGTGGAACGGCGGCGGGGACGGCAGGTGCCATTCCAGCGTGTAGGCGCCCTCGCCCCAGTAATTCGCCTCGACGCGGCGGCCGTACAGCAGCGTGTAGATCGCCGTGAAGATGAAGAAGACGGTCGCGCCGGCTGCGATATAGGCGCCGTAGGATGAGACGAGGTTCCAGCCGGCATAGGCATCCGGGTAATCGGGGATGCGGCGCGGCATCCCCTGCAGCCCGAGGAAGTGCTGCGGGAAGAAGATCAGGTTGACGCCGATGAAGGTGGCGTAGAAGTGCAGCTGCCCCGCCCATTCCGGGTACTGGCGGCCGGACATCTTGCCGATCCAGTAATACCAGGCGGCGAAGATCGCGAAGACCGCGCCGAGGGAGAGGACGTAATGGAAATGCGCGACGACGTAATAGGTGTCGTGCAGCGCGACGTCCATGCCGGCATTGGCGAGCACGACGCCCGTGACGCCGCCGACCGTGAACAGGAAGATGAAGCCGATCGCCCAGAGCATCGGCGTCGTGAAGCGGATCGAGCCGCCCCACATCGTCGCGATCCAGGAGAAGATTTTCACGCCTGTGGGCACGGCGATCACGAGGGTCGCCGCGGTGAAATAGGCGCGGGTGTCGACGCTCATGCCGACAGTGTACATATGGTGCGCCCAGACGACGAAGCCGACGAAGCCGATCGCCACCATGGCATAGGCCATGCCGAGATAGCCGAAGATCGGCTTGCGGGAGAAGGTCGAGACGATCTGGCTGATGATGCCGAAGGCGGGCAGGATCATGATGTAAACTTCGGGATGGCCGAAGAACCAGAACAGGTGCTGGAACAGGACCGGGTCGCCGCCGCCTTCAGGCTTGAAGAAGGAGGTGCCGAAGTTCCGGTCGGTCAGCAGCATGGTGATCGCGCCGCCGAGGACGGGGAGCGCAAGGACCAGCAGGAAGGTCGTCACCAGCATCGACCACACGAACAGCGGCATGCGGTGCAGCGTCATGCCGGGCGCGCGCATGTTGAAGATCGTGGTGATGAAGTTGGCGGCGCCGAGGATGGAGCTTGCGCCCGCCAGGTGGAGCGCGAAGATCGCCATATCGACCGAGGGGCCGGGATGCGCCACGACTGAGGACAGCGGCGGATAGACCGTCCAGCCCGTGCCCGCGCCGTCGCCGACGAAGGCGGAGCCGAGCAGCAGCAGGAAGGCCGGGACGATCAGCCAGAAGGAGACGTTATTGAGCCGCGGGAAGGCCATGTCGGGCGCGCCGATCATGAGCGGCAGGAACCAGTTGCCGAAGCCGCCGATGAGCGCGGGCATGACGACAAAGAAGACCATGATCAACCCGTGCGCCGAAATCAGCACGTTCCACATCTGGCCGCTCTGCACGAACTGCAGGCCGGGATGCATGAGCTCGAGGCGCATGATGACCGAAAAGGCGAGGCCGATAAGGCCCGCAATCGTCGCGAAAATCAGGTACAGCGTCCCGATATCCTTGTGGTTGGTCGAAAAGAACCAGCGCTTGAAGAAGCCGGGCGTGTGGTGCCCGTGGTCGTCATGCGCATGACCGTGGTCATGGCCGTGGCCGTGGTGGTTGTCGGTATGGGTGGGGGCCTGGGCCATTATTTCTCTCCTGCTTTTTTCTTCGCGGCAGGTTCTCCGGCTGCCTTGTCTTTAACTGTCGGGTCCGCTGTGCCCGCGGCATGCGCCTCGTCGGGGTTCTTCGGATCTTTGGTCTTCGTGTCGCCTACGGGCGCGGGGCTCTGCGCGGCCGCCTGCGCCGCGACGGCGTCGGCCGCCGCCTTTTCCGCCGCGATTTCCTCGGGCATCTTGCCGCCCTGCGCGTGGACCCAGTTCGCGAATTCGGCCTTCGGCACCGCGTTCACCTCGATCGGCATGAAGGCGTGGTTCGCGCCGCACAGCTCGGAGCACTGGCCGTAATAGGTGCCGGGTTTTTCGATGCGCACCCAGGTCTCGTTGGTCTGGCCGGGCACGGCGTCGAGCTTGACGCCGAAGGACGGAACGGCCCAGGCGTGGATCACGTCGGCGCCCGTCATCAGCAGGCGGATATTGGTATCGACCGGCAGCACGATCGGGTTGTCGGTCGCCAGCAGGCGGGGGCGCGGGTCGTTGTTTTTCTTCAGGTCCTCTTCGCTGACGAGGTTGGAGAGGAAATTGATGCCGCCATGGTCGGGGTATTCGTAGCCCCAGTACCACTGGTAGCCCTTGATGTTAAGCGTCATCTCCGCCTCGAAGGTGCGGTCGGCGGTATAGAGCAGCTTCATCGAGGGAATGATCATCAGCACAAGGATCACGACCGGCACGACGGTCCAGACGATCTCGAGCATGGTGTTATGCGTCGTACGCGAAGGCTGCGGGTTGACGCGGCGGTTATAGCGCAGGACCACCCAGATCAGCAGCGCCAGCACGAAGAT
>DASPMW010000196.1:0-8826 GCA_035626855.1 Patescibacteria group bacterium | reverse complement strand
TGATATCGGCATTGAACTCGGATTGCTGACCCGCGAGGACGGAAAAGATCAACGCGCCGTCACCATCGCGAAACTCCGCCTTCATTTGTGCACCTTGTTAAGCTTTCTTGGCGGTGGGGTCATCGGCCTTGTGTTTTATCGCGGCGTGGGTGCTGGCGTGCTTTTCTGCGCTGCCTTCTTCCTGCTTATCCTCGCCACGCCCGCATTCCGGCGGGATCGCTACGTGAAATAGGACCGTGATGTACAGTCGCGGTTCATCATTTGTTAATCGTCCTGCCCGCATGATCCATTCCAATTTTTCCCGATGCTATTCCAGGATATTTCGATGACCGTCTACACGCTCGACCGCAGAAAAGGCCTTTATCTGAAGCACACCGCGACTAAAGGGCGGGGCGTGTTTTGTGTGAGTGACATCGGGGATGGCGAGATAATCGAAATATCACCCGCCATCCTTCTGGATGAGGCTGCGACAGCACATGTCGGCAAAACCATTCTTCATGATTACAAGTTCAGGGTGGTCGCGCTTTCAAACGGGCAGCGCGCGCTCTTTCACATCGACACGCCGGGCAAGAGCTGCTGCATTGTCATGGGTGTCATGGCATTCTGCAACCACGACGAAAATCCCAACGCTGACATTTACTGGGAAGAGGATGAAGGCACCGCTTACCACTTCCTCGAGGCCACACGCCGGATCCCGAAAAACACAGAAATATGCACAAACTACGGGCGGGGCTGGTTTACAAAGCGCTCCCAGATCCGCAGGTAACATTCGCGCCCCCGGTCCCCTTCGTACCAAGAGAAGCCCAGAAGGAGAAAGAGCGGCAACAAAGGCAGATCTTTAAGGGAAAAGTGGTGGAGGGGGAAGGATTTGAACCTTCGAACTCGTAAGAGGGCAGATTTACAGTCTGCTGCCATTGACCACTCGGCCACCCCTCCACATTATCGCTTTTATCTTCCGTTTAGGCGGCCATTCGGTTAGCTTGGCCGCGAGGCTTTAACGAAAGAAGATAAGTTTATGTCACAGAACGACGGCAAATTCCAGTCAAAAGGCAAAAAATTTGGTGGCGGAGGCAAAGGCCCGCGCAAACCGGGTGGCGGCGGTTTTGGCAAGAAGTTTGAAGGGGATAGAGGCGGCAGCCGCGATGGCGCCAAGCGCTTCAGCAAGCCGGGCGAGAGCCGCGGCGGCTTCGGCGCGCGCGATAGCAAACCCCGTTTCGACTCCCGCGATTCTGGCGGCGACAAGCCTTATAAAAAGCGCGAATGGAGCAGCGACCGCCCGCAGCGCAGCACCAGCGACCGTCCGGACCGTGCCGGCGGCGGAGATCGCTCCTACCGGAAGACCTTTGGCGATCGTCCCGAAAGAGCGGCTGGCGGCGACCGTCCCTATAAAAAGCCGTTCCGCGATCGTGCGGAAGGCGGCGCGGGCGGCGGTGATCGTCCTTATAAAAAGCCCTATCGCGACCGCGATGCCGGCGCATCGGGCGGCGGCGACCGCCCCTATAAGAAACCCTATGAGCGCCGCGAAGGCGGCAGCGACCGTCCCTACCAGAAACGCGAATGGAACAATGACCGTGCGTCCGCAGGCCGCGACCGGGCGGAAGGCGGCGAGCGCCCCGCGCGTTCTTTCGACCGTCCTGAGCGCAGCGGCGGCGATCGTCCCTATAAAAAGCCCTATGAGCGCCGCGAAGGTGGCAGCTTCGAGCGCCGTGAAGGCGGAAATTTTGATCGCGGCGCAGGGGGCGGCACATCCTTCGGCCACCGCAAAGGCGCGCGTGATTTCGACAAGCGCCCCAGCCGCGCGCGGGATTTCCAGCTGGAAGAAGACGAAGTGGCGGCAATCGAACCGTTCCGCGCGTCGCCTGAAACAAAGGCACGCCTGAAATCCGACCGGCCCGGCTACGGTTCCCCCTCCTCCGCCTTCCTTTACGGCGTGCATGCCGTGAAGGCCGCGCTGACGAACCCGAAGCGGCTGCACCAGCGTCTGCTGGTCACCGGCAGCGGCTATGAATCGATCAAGGAAGCCTTTGAAGAAGCGCAGGCGGAGGGGCTGAAACTGCCGCACCCGACCTATGTCGAAAACGTCGACATCGAACGCCTGCTGCCGCGCGATGCGGTCCACCAGGGCCTGCTGCTCGATACCCAGCCGCTCGAAGATCCCGATCTTGCCGACTTCCTGCTGACGATGCCCGCGAACGCGAAAATCCTCATGCTCGACCAGGTCACCGATCCGCATAACGTCGGCGCGATCCTGCGCTCGGCGGCGGCATTTGGAGCAAGCGGCGTCATCGTGCAGAAACTCCACGCGCCCGACATCACCGGCACGCTTGCCAAAACGGCATCCGGCGCGGTCGAGCATGTGCCCGTCCTGCGTGAAGTGAACCTGTCCCGCGCGCTCGAGCAACTGAAGGAATCCGGCTTCTTCTGCATCGGTCTCGCCGAGGAAGGCAAGGAAACCATTTCCGAACTTTCCACCAGCGGCAAGGTCTGCCTCGTCCTGGGCGCGGAAGGCGACGGTCTCCGCCGCCTCGTGGCGGAGAACTGCGACGTGCTGGCGAAGCTGCCGACATCCGGACCGATTTCGAGCCTGAACGTGTCGAACGCTGCCGCCGTCGCGCTCTACGAACTAATCCGTGCCGCCTGAGTTTACGCTTCGGAACACGATTATCCACCTGCTGGGCGCGCCCGGCACCGGCAAGTACACAATTGCGCAGGAAATGCGTGGATTGTGCGATATCCGGCTGGTCGATAACCACCTGATCAACAACCCGCTGTTCAGCCTTGTGCGGCTCGACGGCAAAACCAAGCTGCCGCCGCGCATCTGGGACAATATCGGCATGATCTGGGACGCGGTTGCGGATACCATGATCCATATCAGCCCGCGCGAATTCAGCTTCATCCTGACGAACGCCCTGTTCGACCATGACGACGAAGACCGCAAGCATATGCTCGAGATGAAAGCCGTCGCCGACGCGCGCGGCGGGCGGTATGTGCCAGTACGCCTCATCATCAGCGATGTGGCGGAGCATGTCGCGCGCATCACCGCACCCGGCCGGGAAGCGCGCATGAAGGAAACCGATGCGACCAAGCCTGCCTATTACGCCGGGCGCGAGGTGCTGAAAACCCGCCTCGCGACGGAGCTCACGCTGGACGTGACGGCACTCAGTCCGCTGGCGGCAGCCCGGGCCGTGCTACAGCACGCACAATCCGCGCAAACTATCTAAAATACCCTTGAAATGCAGGGCTTTCTTCAGCCTGCCTTCATTATTCTTTGGTAAATTGGAATCGTGTGATTGTTTTTTCCCAAGGGTAGAAATCCGATGTCGTCCAATACAGCGCGCGAACCGCTGCTGAAATTCCTCACCAGAACCGAAGTGGTGCTGCCATTTGCGACCAGCCTTGCGATCTCGGGGCCCTGCACTTTCGCCTCGCTGTCGCTCATGCATAAATATACCCCGATCAATGAACCCGGGCTCTGGGTAACGGCCGTGTTGGGACTCGCGGGGCTCAACCTCGCGGCAATAATCACGCTGGAAGCAGATGGTGAACGTCTGGGCCGCCTGACCCTGCCGGCGCTGCTCGCCGCTGTCGGTGTCGTCATGCTGTTCGTGCTCGCGCAGGTCGTGAACCGCTTCGCGCTGCCGGTCGGCTATAGCTGGCTGCTGCCCTTTGTCGTCGGGGCGCTCGCGTTTTGCTATTGCGGCGTGTTCCGCGAGCGGGCGCTGTTCCTGAAGGCATATCTTGCCCTCAACGGATTGGCGGTGACGGTGCTCTGGTGTCTTGCGACAGCCGACAAGCTGTCGCTGCCCTTTTAGGGTTACCAGGCGCCCCAGTGGTAGACGATCTCCTGACCGTCGAATTTCGCGCCGGGCTGGCTTTCCTTGTAGGGATGGTAGGAGGTATCGCGCAGCGGGCGCTCCGCTTCGAGGCGGGTTTTCTGCAGGGCGGCGCGGGCAAACGCGCTCAGGCGCGTGGTGATGTAATGAACCAAGGCGAAGTCTCCGATAGTTATGAAATGTGTGTAAGACAGGTCAATAATTTATAACAATCGCGGCGTCAATCCCCCCCGCGGGAGAACGCAATAAAACAATACTGAACCTTTCAAAAGGCTTACAGCCTGTGGCTTAGAGTGGCTCCAGGATATGGGCGTCGATGCGGTGCAGGACCGTGAAGTTATCTGGCACCATGCCCTTCAGCATCTCCATATGCGCCGCATCGAATTCCGCCACCTGTTCCGGCGGCAGCGCTGCGCCGACGCCGCGGCAGGCGCGGATGCGGCCGCACCAGCCCTCGCGGCTGAAGGGGATCTTTTCGTCATAGTTGAAAAAGGCCCGCAGCCGGAAATTGGTGAGCGACCATGCTGGCGTCGCGGGGATGATGCCGGGCCAGCTATGGGCCGTCCAGTTGGGGTTGAACTGGCGCACGAGGTCTTCGGTCGCCTGCGCAACCGGGTCCTGCATGGCGAGCCAGGAGCAATGGCTGGTCACCAACACACCGCCCGGCTTCAGCGCCCAGATCACCTGGCGGATGACCTCTTCGGTGCGGAAATAGAGCCAGCACTGGTTGGCGGTGACCACATCGAACACATGGCTGTCGAAGGGCAGCTTTTCCGCCTCCCCGACGCGGAAGTCGATTTTGAGGCGGGCTTCCTCGGCCGCCTTTTTTGCGTATTCAATCTGCTCGGCGGACACATCGATGCCGCTCACATTGGCGCCGCGCTGGGCATAGCGGATTGCCATCGCGCCCGTTCCTGTCCCGAGGTCCAGCATGGCCTGCCCGGGCAGGCCGATCCTGAAGGTGCGCATATAGTCGAAAAAGCTGTCAGGCTGGCCGACGCGGTACTTCGCGTAATCCTCCGAGGTTTTACCCCAGTCGATTGTGTTTCCGGGATCGGTTGCGCTGATGCCGTGCATGGTATTTTTCCTTGTAATAACCGCGCCAAAAACCTATACAGGACAAACGCTTATGTCAATGTCTACGCCGCTTGACCAGCCGGATTGGGGCTTTATTTTATCATGATCAGCACATATGCAATGAAACGGGCGGCGCCAATGGACAAGCAAGACCGCGAGAACGAGTTATTCCTGATCGACGGCTCGGGCTTCATCTTCCGCGCCTATCACGCGCTGCCGCCGCTCAACCGGCCGGACGGCACGCCGGTCAACGCCGTGCTGGGCTTCACCAACATGCTCGTCAAGCTGCTGAACGACATGGATGTGCCCTCGATCGCGGTCATCTTCGACGCGAAGCGCGCCAACTTCCGTAATGAAATCTATTCGCAATACAAGGCGAACCGCGATGACCCGCCGGACGACCTGATCCCGCAATTCGCGCTGATCCGCGAAGCGACCGAGGCGTTTTCCATCCCCGCGATCGAGCTTGAGGGATTCGAGGCCGATGACCTGATCGCGACCTATGCCCGGCTTGCGGTAGAAGCAGGCCGCCCCGTCGCCATCGTCTCCTCCGACAAGGACCTCATGCAGCTCGTGCGCCCGGGCGTGCGCATGTATGACCCGATGAAGTACAAGGATATCGGCGAGGCCGAAGTGCTGGAGAAATTCGGCGTGCACCCGTCCAAAGTCGTCGATGTACAGGCGCTCGCCGGTGACAGCGTCGATAACGTGCCGGGCGTGCCCGGCATCGGCCTTAAGACAGCAGCGCAGCTGATCAATGAATATGGCGATCTTGAAACCCTGCTCGCCCGCGCGCCCGAGATCAAGCAGCCAAAGCGCCGGGAGAGCCTGATCCAGCATGCGGAAAACGCGCGCATCTCGAAGCGTCTCGTCCAGCTCGACGCGAATGTCACCGGCATCAAGCCGCTCGAAGAACTCACCGTCCGTAACCCCGACAAAGAGCGCATCCTGTCCTTCCTGCACCAGCAGGGATTCAAGAACATCATGGCGCGCATGGAGCGCCAGCTGGGCCCTGCGGCGAACCAGGGCTCCCCCACCCCTGTCACGCAAATCCCGGCAGCGCTCGCCGGCGGCATCATCGCCTCCGCGATCGAAAAGGCAGGGAAACTGCCCGCGCATTACGAACTGGTGCAGGATATCGACGCGCTGCAGCGCTGGATCGATAACGCGCATGAAACCGGCTACCTCGCCCTCGACACGGAAACGACCGACCTCACCCCTTCCAAGGCGAAACTGGTCGGCATTTCGCTCTCGACCGCGCAAGGCAAGGCCTGCTACATCCCCCTGCAGCACCGCGACCCGAAGGGCTATTCCGACAGCTTCGATTTCGCGGGCGATGCTCCCGCCAACGATACAGCCGACCTGACGCAGATTCCCGTCGAAACCGCGATCGCGATGCTGAAGCCGCTTTTGGAAGACCCCGGCGTCATGAAGGTCGGGCATAACATCAAATACGACCTGCAGATGTTCCTGCAATACGGCGTACGCGTCGCGCCCGTCGATGACACGATGCTGATGTCCTTCATCCTCGACGGCTCCAACCACGGGCACGGCATGGACGAACTGGCAGAGCTGCTGCTGGGACACAAGACAATTTCCTATGACGCGGTGACCGGCACCGGCAAGAGCCGCGTCACCTTCGACCTCGTGCCGCTCGACAAGGCGCTGCACTATGCGGCGGAGGACGCCGACGTCACGCTGCAATTCGAGAAAATCCTGAAGCCGCGCCTGCCGCAGGAACAGCTTTCGGCATTCTATGAAACCGTCGAGCGCCCGTTGATCCCGATTATCGCGGATATGGAGTTTGCAGGCGTCAAAGTCGACACCAATGTGCTCCGCAAGCTCTCCAACGACTTCGCGGGGAAAATCGCGGAGCTGGAGGCAGGCATCCACAAGCTTGCCGGCCGCCCCTTCAATGTCGGTTCCCCCAAGCAGATGGGCGATGTGCTATTCGGCGAAATGGGCCTGCCGGGCGCGACCAAGACCAAAACCGGCGCATGGTCGACGGGCGCCGATGTGCTCGACGAACTGGCGGAACACCCGATCGTCAGCCAGATCCTCGAATGGCGCGGCCTTTCAAAACTTAAAAGCACCTATGCGGATTCGCTGCCGGAAACGATCAACCCGAAGACCGGCCGCGTGCATACGTCGTACAACATGGTCGGCGCCAACACCGGCCGCCTGTCTTCGACCGACCCCAACCTGCAGAATATTCCGATCAAGACCGTCGACGGCAAAAAAATCCGCGCGGCCTTTGTTCCGGAAGACGGTTACGAATTCCTCTCCGTCGATTATTCGCAGGTCGAGTTGCGCCTCGCCGCTGACCTTGCCAATATCCAGCAGCTGAAAGACGCCTTCCACAACGGCATCGACATTCACGCGGCAACCGCAAGCCAGGTCTTCGGCGTGCCGCTCGACCAGATGACGCCCGATATCCGGCGCAACGCCAAGGCGATCAACTTCGGCATTATCTATGGCATCTCGGGCTTCGGCCTTGCCAAGCAGCTGGGCATCCCGCAGGGCGAAGCGGCAGCCTACATCAAGCAATACCTCGCGCGCTTCCCCGAGCTGAAATCCTACATGGATGCGTCGAAGGAATTTGCGCGCACGCATGGCTATGTGAAGACCCTCTACGGACGCAAAGTCTTCCTGCGTGGCATCACGGACAAGAACGCCGCGATGCGCAGCTTTGCCGAACGGCAGGCGATCAACGCGCCGCTGCAGGGCACGGCCGCCGATATCATGAAAAAGGCGATGATCGCCCTCGTCCCTGCGCTGCAAAAGGCAAAGCTTGGCGCGCGGATGCTGCTGCAGGTGCACGACGAACTCCTGTTTGAAGTCCCCCAGGGCCAGAAACAGGAAACCGAAGCCCTCGTGAAAAAAATCATGGAGGAGGCCGGAACCGGCCTCGGGGTCCCGCTCGTTGTAGATGCTGGCTGGGGCTTTAACTGGGCGGACGCGCATTAATATTTCAACAGTCTTGAGGTTGCCATGATCCATATCACGCACAAAGAATTCAAGATCCCTGCCCTCGGCTACGGCACCTGGCAGATGCGCGACCAGGAATGCCTGACCGGCGTCCAGAAGGCGCTTGAGATCGGTTACCGCCATATCGATACGGCGCAAATTTACGAGAACGAGGAGCAGGTCGGGCAGGCGATCAAGGACTCCGGCATCGACCGCAAGGAAATTTTCCTCACGACCAAAATCTGGATGTCAAATGTGCGCGACGGTGCGCTGCAAAAGTCGCTCGACGTATCGCTCAAGAAGCTGAAAACCGATTACGTCGACCTGCTGCTGATCCACTGGCCGGTCAAAGAGACGCCCTTCAAGGAACAGATGGACGCGCTGCAGGACGTCAAGAACGACGGGCGCACGAAATTGATCGGCGTTTCGAACTTCACCGTCGCGCAGATGACCGAAGTTGTCGAAGAACTCGGCATCGAACTTGCGACCAACCAGGTTGAATACCATCCCTTTTTGAACCAGACGCCGGTCTATGATTTCCTGACCGAGCACGGCATGTTCCTCACGGCCTATTCCCCGCTCGCGCGCGGCAAGATCAACGCGGAGAAAGACCTGGCTGCGCTCGCGCATAAATACGGCAAGACGATCGGCCAGATCGCGCTGCGCTGGCTGGTGCAGCAGGAAGAGGTCGCGGCGATTCCGAAAGCGGCGTCCGAAAAACACATGCGCGAGAATTTCGAGATTTTCGACTTCACGCTCGACGAAACGGACATGAAGATTATCCATGCCCTGGCTCATGAAGGCGGCCGTTTGATCAACCCCGACTGGGCGCCCAGCTGGGACACGCATCCGGAGGCGAGGGCTTAAGCCGGCCAGACCAGCAGCAGCAGCGCGACGACCGACATCACAATCGCGGCGAATTGCGTGCGGTTGAGCCTTTCCTTTAAAA
>DASPMW010000195.1:0-35995 GCA_035626855.1 Patescibacteria group bacterium | reverse complement strand
GGATGACATGTAATGGATTATTTCCTGGGAAACGCCTTCAGCGCCCAGTCCGCGATGCCGCGCATGTCGTCCGCCGTGACGCTGGCTGTTGATTGCACGGCCATTCCTTGCACAACCGTGGCATAGAACCGCGCAAGGTCGGCCGCGCTGACGCTGGGCGGCACGTCACCCTCCGCGATGCCTTTTTCGATGCGGCGGCGCAGCGCGGTCTCGGTCAATTGGCGGCGGCGGGCCAGTTCTTCCTGAATCGGCTTCGCCTCTTCGCCGCAGGAAAGCGCTCCCTGCACCATTAAACATCCTTTGGGAGATTTTGGGCAGGCGGTGCCGTCCGCGACGCCATAAATAAATTTCTCCACCGCTTCATAAGCCGTCGGCGCCGCCAATGTTTCGTCGAGGCGCTTTTTCGATTCCGCAGCGTATTTGTCGAGCGCCTTGCGGAACAGCTCCTCCTTGTTGCCGAAAGTCGCGTAAAGGCTCGGCCGGTTAATGCCCATGGCGGCGGTCAGGTCGGGCAGGGACGTGCCCTCGTAACCCTTCGCCCAGAACACATGCAGCGCGCGCGTGAGCGCGTCGTCGAAATTGAATTCCCTCGGGCGGCCGGGCGACATGTGATTCTCCCTTAAAATATGTATCTATAAGTATAGTATCATTTCCGCCTCGGACCGTCCAGCGGCGTATTATGTACTGTATCTATCCGCTAGCCATTTTATCCTGTACCATAAAGCAGCAATAACAGTGGTTTATACGCCTGTGGGGGAAATATTATCGTTCGGTACAAAAAGGTGTTGACCACAGCCGATTCTGCTGCGCATACTTTACTTATCGGTACAGAATGATTTGTGCCACCCCATGAAACAACAGCAGACGGAGAATTCAAATGGCGAAATCACTGACCGGCAAGGCAGCATTGGTCACGGGCGGCTCGCGCGGCATCGGCGCGGCGATCGCAAAACGGCTCGCGGCCGAGGGCGCAAAGGTCGCGATCACCTATGTCAGCAACAAGGACAAGGCGGATGCGGTCGTAAAGGAAATTCAGGCGCAGGGCGGTGAGGCCGTGGCGATCCTCGCGGATTCCGGCGATCGCAAGGCGGTCGCAGCCGCTGTCACCAAAACCGTGCAGGCGCTTGGCCGGCTCGACATCCTCGTCAATAATGCGGGCGTGGCGGTGCTGGGCTCCGAGGGTACGCCCGAGGAAATCCAGGCCGCGCTCGACCGCCAGTTCGCCGTCAACGTGCACGGCCCCGCCGCCGCCGTCGACGCGGCAGCCGCGCATATGAACGACAACGGCCGCATTATCACGATCGGCTCGGTCATGGGCGACCGCGCGATGTTCAAGGGCGCGTCCGGCTATTCCGCGACGAAAGCCGCGGTCGCGGGCTACAGCCGCGGCTGGGCGCATGATTTCGGCGCGCGTGGCATCACGGTGAATACCGTTCAGCCGGGGCCGATTGATACCGACATGAACCCCGCCGACACCGAATTCGCGAATGTCATGAAGGGCATGACCGCGCTGGGCCGATATGGCCGGCCGGAGGAAATCGCGGCCGCCGTCGCCTTCCTCGCCTCCCCCGAAGCAAGTTACATCACCGGCACGACGCTGACCGTCGATGGAGGCATCAATGCCTGACGGATTTGCGCCTAAAACTGAAGGAGCCTTTACGATGCTCGGAAACATTCTTTCGACCTTCGGCCTTACGCCCCAAATTGCGGCCAACGACCGCAGCGACGCGCGCCGCGCGCCCCGGCACAAGGGGATGGAGGTGCAGGTCATCATCGGCCGCCGCGCCTATCCCGTCCATGACTGGAACCGCAGCGCGATCAGCTTCGAAACACCGGACCACAACTGGAATATCGGCCGCGTCTATTACGAAACCGCCGCCGTGCCGGAGATGAAGGAGGGCGGGCGGCACAAGGTCACCTTGCGCTTCCAGCTGCTGCAGGGCGCGGTCGAGGTGCCGGTCGAGGCCGAAATCCTGCGGGTCGAGGGCGCGCGCACCGTCGCGACGCTGCAGGGCATCAGCCGCGAAACGGCACGGAAATTCGACAACGTGATCGACAGCTTCAACGCGCAGCGCTTTCTGGAATCACAGACCGCAAACGCCTGAAAAATCTCATAACCCCGCGAGACGCGCGCCGGAAAAACCCCATCCGGCGCGCGCATTTTTTAAGGCTGCACCAAATCTGCACAAAAATGCCGCCATAACGCCATGCGCCCGCCATCACCGCTGCACGCGGCTGTGCGAGGATGGCAGCATGAAAACGAAATCGAAAATCAAAACGAAAATTACCGGCCCCCTCTCCAAGACGGGTGGCCTCCTCTCCCTCATCCCCGCGGGCGAAGCCTGGCTCCGCCGCCGGCGCGAAGAGCAGTTTGAAACCTTCCTCTACGTCATCGCGACGCGGGCCTGGCTATCGTCGTGCTATGCCGGAAAGGACAGCCATGCACGCCGCTAACGCCCGCAGCATCCCCGTCAAATTCGCGGGCTGCCTCGCCCTCACGGCGCTCGCCGACCTTTTCTTCCACGACGTCGCGCCGGGCGCGGTTATCGGCCTATTCGCGGCCGCGCTGCTCGGCCTCGCGCTCGCGCTCGAGCCCGGCATCATCCGCGCCACGGCGGCCAAGTTTATTTTCACGGCGCTGGCCGGGCTTGTTATCGCGCTGATGTATTCGCCCGACCCGCTCGCGCTCTGGTGCTTCGCTGGCGGGCTTGCGACCCTGCTGATCCTGCAAAAACGCGTGCCGGGCAATGCGGTGCTCTGGGCGAAGGATGTGCTGCGCCTCGCCTCGCGCGCGCCGTTCCAGTGGTTCCGCGACATGCGCCGCATCGACCGCGTCACGCTGCGCCGCCGTTTTGGCCGCAAGAGCGTGCTGGTCTATGCCGTGCTGCCCGTCATCCTTACCTGCGTTTTCCTGTGGCTTTTCACACAGGCCAATCCCGTGATCGCGCAAGCGCTCTCTCGGATTGACTGGCAAAGCTGGTTCGGCGGGTTTTTCGACACGGGCCGCTGGGCGCTGTGGGGCGTGACTGCGGCCGGCGTCTGGGCCGTTTTGCGCCCGCGTTTTCGCCTGTCGAAGCCCGTCACCGCCTCGCTATCCTCCGTCAACACCGGGCGCTCGGTGAGCCGAAATTCGCTTGTCCTGTCGCTCGTGGTTTTCAACCTGCTATTCGCCGTCCAGAACGGTTTCGACCTTGCCTTCCTGTGGACAGGGCAGGGCGTGCTGCCGGGCGGCGTCACCTTTGCGGAGTATGCCCATGCCGGCGCTTATCCCCTGATTGTTACGACGCTGCTCGCGGGCGGGTATGTGCTCGTCACTTTCGACGCCGCGCAAGTCGCGCTGCGCTCGACCGCCGCCACCGCGCTGGTGACGGGCTGGGTGCTGCAGAACGTGTTTCTGGTCGCGTCGTCGATCGACAGAACGCTGAATTACGTCGCTGTCTACTCGCTCACCTACCTGCGCGTCGCTGCGCTGATCTGGATGAGCCTCGTCGCGCTGGGCCTGCTGCTGATCCTCGCCCGCATCTTCCTCAATCGCAGCAATATGTGGCTGATCAACGTGAACGCTGCCGTGCTCGCGGCCGTTCTTTACTGCTGCTGCTTCGCAGATTTCGGGCAGTTCATTGCGGACTACAACGTGCGCCACGCGCGCGAAGTGCCCGTCCATGCGGAGGGCGCGGCCGACCTCGATATCGATTACCTGCAGGAAATCGGCCCCGCCGCGCTTCCCGCACTGCGCTGGTATATCGACGCGATCCCCGACAGCTACAGCCGCGACGCCGCGATCCATGCGGCCGAGTCTCTTGGGCGCCGGTTGGAGCGTGACGTCACGGACTGGCGGCGCTGGACCTTGCGAGAGCAAAAGATAATTCTGTCTCATGGGTCATGACATTCCACTTCGCTCTTCCATGGCCATTTTTACCTCGGAGTTTTTGGCGGTAGCGCTGGCGGGGCTGAAATACGCAGCCGCAGTTTGCGCGCTCCTGCTTTTCATCATATCCGGATATCGACCGGCGGGCGCCATTGTTGGGCTTGCCTGCGGGGTAACTGGCTGGGGTGCGGCTTTGCCCGGTATTGCAGTGTTTGTCCTTTGGTCGCTCTGGCGTGAAAATAAAGGTCTGCCGCTATTTCCTTTGTATATTCTCGCAGGTGGGTTTATCGGTCTATTCAGCAGCCCGATGCTTGTTCTGCCCAGTCTTGCCTGCGCACGGGACGAAGCAGAGGCAGTCATGATAATTTTCGGTTTCCCATGCCTCTTTTTTCTCCTGGGCGCGGTGACGGCGGGAGGACATTGGGAAAAAGTAAAGCTTCGGCACCTTCCGGCCGACGGCGGCCTTTCTCAGTCCCGTGACAGGCATGACTAAATCGGTTAGATATAGGAACCTGGAGGGCAAAGCTATGGGCAAGAAGATCCTCGTCGTCGATGACGATCCGCATATCCGCGAGGTGGTGGCCTTCGCGGTCGAGAAGGCGGGCATGGGCGTGCTGCAGGCGGCGGACGGCGCGCAGGCGCTCGACATGGCGCGGCAGCACAAGCCCGACCTGATCGTGCTCGATATCTCGATGCCCGAGCTTGACGGGCTCGAGGTCTGCCGCACCTTGCGCAAATCCGACGACACGCCGATCCTGTTCCTGTCGTCACGCGACGAGGAAGTGGACCGCATCATCGGGCTCGAGCTTGGCGGCGATGATTACGTGACCAAGCCGTTCAGCCCGCGCGAGCTGGTCGCGCGCATCAATGCTATTTTGAAGCGTCGCACCGCGCCCGCATCCAAAGAAGCCGACGCGCCGCAGAAACTCAACCGCGGCGGCGTGATGCTCGATACCGCGAGCTATACCGCCACCTGCGGCGCGCAGCTGGTGCCGCTGACGGCGACCGAATTCATGCTGCTGCTGGCGCTGTTCCGCAGCCCGGAGCGCGTCTTCACAAGGGATGAGCTCATGGACCGCGCCTATGGCGACATCACGGTTTCGGACCGCACCATTGACAGCCATATCCGCCGCGTGCGCCAGAAGTTCGCGGCGCAGGGCTTTCATGACGTGGTCGCGACCTCGCACGGCATCGGTTACAAGCTCGGCACATGCCTCTGACCGTTTCGCCTTCGCGCCGCACCTTCCGCCTGCGCACCGTTTTCGGGGTGATCCTGCTGATCGTCCTGCTGCTGCCCCTGACGGGCGTTTATTTTTTCCGGCTTTTTGAAAACGAGCTTGTGCGCCAGACCGAGGCCGAGCTGATCGCGCAGGGCGTATTCATGTCGGCGCTCTACAAGGACGCGCTGAACGGCGAAAACATAGGGCCTGATTTCGGCCGCCCGGTCATGGCACGCGCGCCGGTGCTCGACGAACGCTTCAGGCCCTATCCGCCGGAAATCGACCTGCGCACGGCCGTCATCCTGCCGCCGCGCCCCGATGCGCGGCCCGCGCCGTGGAAGCCTGACCCAGCCGCCGCCACCGCGGGGCGCCGCCTGCAGTCAGTGCTGCTCGAAGCGCGGCTGTCGACGCTTGCCAGCATGCGCATGCTGGATGCCGACGGCACGGTGATCGCAGGCGCGGGCGAGCTCGGCATGTCGCTGTCGCATACCGAGGAGGTCGCGCGGGCCATGACCGGCATCTATGCCAGCACGCTCCGCCAGCGCATCTCTGACGAACCGCGGCCCGCGCTGGCTTCGCTCAGCCGCGGTACCGATACGCGTGTATTTGTCGCGATCCCGGTCGTCGAAAACGACCGTGTGCTCGGCATTGCCTATCTGTCGCGTTCCCCGCGCAACGTATTGAAGACGCTTTATGACGAGCGGCAGTCGGTATTCTACGCAGCTGTCATCGCGCTTGTCATGACGGCGGGGATTGCTTTCGTGCTCGCATCCATGATCGGCAAGCCGCTGCGCGCGCTCACACGGCAGGCGCAGGCGCTCACCAAAGGGGAGGCGCGCGGCGAAGCGCTGCCCGCGCCGATGATCCATGAGCTCGCCGCGCTCGCCGACAGTTTTTCGCATATGTCGGCGACGATCGAGGCGAGGTCCGAATATATCCGCAGCTTCGCAATGCATGTCGCCCATGAATTCAAGACGCCGCTGACCGCGATCCAGGGCGCGGTCGAGCTGCTTCATGACCATGCCGGCGATATGGAGCCGGCGCAGCGGAAAAGGTTCATGGAAAACATCATGCAGGATACGGCGCGGCTCAAGATCCTCGTCTCCCGCCTCCTCGAACTCGCGCGCGCCGACGTGCTGGTGGCAAGCGACGAGTTTACCGATGTGGGGCCGCTGCTGGAAACAATGTCCAAGCGCTATGCGCCCAAGGTCACCGTGACGCGGCCGCAGGGGCCGTGGCTCGCCGCGATCGGTCCGGATATTCTTGAGACCGTGCTGGTCAATCTTGTGGAAAACAGCCTGCAGCACGGCGCGGGCGACGTGCATATCCTGGCCGAGACCTGGGAGCATAAAACCGAGATCACGGTCAGCGATAACGGCGCCGGCATTTCCGAGGGCAATGCCGCGCGGCTGTTCACCCCGTTCTTCACGACAAGGCGGGAACAGGGGGGCACGGGCCTCGGCCTCGTCATCACGCGCTCGCTCCTGCGCGCGCATGGCGGCGATATCGCGCTCGTCTCGCGCGAAGGCGGGGCGGTGTTCCGCGTCAGCCTGCGCGGGTATTAATCCGCGCTACCCCGCCCGCGGGGGGCATGCTATAAATCGCCATCCCGAATCATTTAAAAAATAAGGAATTTTAAGCCATGAAGGTTCATGTAATCGAAGCCGATATGACGGGCGGCATCGGCGCCGTTGTGCAGAATCGCGACGCGCTGGGCCGCGATATTGTCGCGCTCGCGGCAAAAAGCGGCGAAGAAATCCACTTCCACGATTTCACCGATCCTGTCGGCGGCGCGCCTGTCATCATGCTTGAATGCAGCGACGCATTCATCGCGCAGGTCAGGACGCTTCCCGGCTTCCAGAAAAGCTATGACGTCTGGCAGGACATGGCGACGGAGCGCAAGCCCGCCATCGCCGCCTATTTCAGTGCGCCCAAACCCGCGCGCCCGAACGGGCCGAAGCCGTGACGTCGTTCGACTGGCAATCGCGGGATCCGGGTGGCGAGGCTCTCGTCTTCGTCGGGCCGGTGATGACCGCGCCGCTGCTGGCGCGGGAAATGCAGGCTCTTGGCCTCGGCGCAGCGCCGCAGATCGCGGTCGATGGCGGCGTTGATTATGCGCTCGCGCCCATTCTTTGGGCGGGTGACGGCGATTCAGGCGCAGGCCGCAAGGCGGATGTCGTCAAGGATAACCAGGATGAAACGGACCTGCGCTTCTGCCTGAACGGCGTGCGCGGCTGGCGCTGGCGGCAGCTGCACCTGTTCGGCTTCCTTGGCGGGCGCCGCGATCACGAGCTCGCCAATTTCGGCGAGGTCCAAGCCGAGTTGCTGGAGCGGAAGAATTTCGAAAGCGCCGTCTTTTACGACGATGCGCGGGAGGTCGCCCTGCGGTTCTTCAGCGCAGGCACGAATGCCGTCAATCTGGCGGGTAGTTTCTCGGTGCTTGTGCTGGCCCCGGCGACCATCTCCGTCTCCGGCGATTGTGAGTATCAGGTGCAGGGCGCACAGCTCGCGCCGCTGTCCGGCCGCGGCGTGTCAAACCGCGCGCATGGCACCGTGCAGGTGACAGGCGACGCGCCGTTCATGGTCGTGCGCGGCTAGGCTTAAGGCTGGCCGGGGAGTTTCAGGATGTCCTGGATTTCGCCAGGCAGCACCATTTTCTCGCAATCGCCATAGGGGGCCACGGTGTCGGCATCGTCGGCATCGAAGATCGAGCGCCAGATTTCCACCTTGTCGTAGCTGACGCCGAGATCGAGGAAAAACGGATCCGCGCGCGACGGGCCATGGCCACTCGCATACTGGTCGTCGAGGGTTTCAAGATTTCCGTCGATATCGGTCAGCATGAACAGAAGCTTGCTGCTTGGGTTTTTCGCCTGCGGGCGCATCCGCTCCGCCGGCACCATTTTCGAGCCGTCCTTCAGCACGGGATCTTTCTTTGCCGGCCCAGACATGAATACCGGCAGGCCGTTGACCCAGGCCTGCACCAGCTTGCCCTCCGCATCATAATCGGCAGAGATATTCCATCGCCACAGGTAGCGGTCGCAAAGATTGACGTCATACAGGTATTTTTCGGTGAGCGGCTGTCCCGGCCGCGCGATCTGCGTTGCCTTGCCCTCTTCCACGAATACGCGGCGCAGACTGTCGCGCGCGTCGCCGGGCTTGAAGGCCTGGCCGATGTAATCGCGCATCGCGTTATAGGTTTTGAAAGCGCCAAAGCGGAACGGCGCGGCGGCGGTTGCGGGCGCGGCGATCAGAAGCGCGAGAATCAGGAAGACGAAGCGGGGCATGGCGATCCTTTTCCTCAAGTATAAACCTTTTCCGCGCGGACCGGCAAAAGCTGGCGTCAAATATGGCAAAAACCTCCCCTCTAGGCATGGGAAGGCCCGTTCGCTATAAATAATCTCCATTCGACAACGGCAGCAAGGGGTTGGACGACCGGCATGGCTGAACCAGAGCCTTCCGCGACCGGGGATGCCCCGGAGAAAGAGGATTCGGCCGCCGCTCCCGCGGAGGGCGCAGCGCCGGCGACGCTCGATGTCGAGCCATCTCCGCCGCCGCCCGCCAATGACAACCCGCTGCCGCAAAAATCCGCCGAGCCTGCGCCTGCGAAAAAGAAGCCGCTCAAGCTGAAACTGTTTGAAAAAGGCGTCGCTGTCGCCGGCTTTGGCGATATCCTGAAGGCCTGGCGTTCGCCCGGCAACCGCCTGCGCAACGTCCTGAAAAGCATCGGCACAAAGGCGGCCGACATGGTTGCGGGCCGCATCGTATCCTCGACCTTCCGGCTTGTGGCGATCACCTGGGTTGCGGGCATGATCGGCGGCGTCTCCACTTTCGGCGGGCTTGCGCTGCTCGCGGTGGCGACGGGCGCTGCCAGCGGCATTTATTCCTATGGCAAGGATTACGTGCAGGCGCGCTTCCTGGGGCCGAAGGACAAGCGCAAGGAAACGAAGCTCGTCGATCGCGCGCGCGCAAAAAGCGCCGGCATTTCATTCCTCTCGGGCACGGCGACCGGCGCGCTCGGCGCTTACCTCGCCAAAACCGGCATCCTGCAAAACGCGCTCGGCGCCGTGAAAAACGTCCTGACCTCGGGCGGCGGCATGCTCAGCCGCGCGTACAACGGTGCGGCAGAATCGCTTCCAAAACTGCCTGTCACAGCACAATTTCAGTCTGCCACCGCTGTACCAGCTCCCCCGGCACCCAACCCCCTGAAAACGCCCGATTTTGCACCGAAATAATAGATTGACATAATGCCGGGGGATGATAGGGTAGCGCGTTTTTGATATTGCGCCGCGCCACCGCAGAAACCCGTTACCGGAGTCAGCCCTATGAGCCCTATCCGCAGTCTGCCAGCCGCCTTTAACGGCGTCGCCAGCGCGGGAATCGCGGCGAGCGGGCTTTCGGTCGGCCCGGCGCTGATGGGCGGCGCGGTCGCGTCGCTGGCCGCCAGCGCGGTCCCGTTAACTGCAATTGCCGGAGAGAAAAAGATGATCCAGCCAAGCACCCCCTGGCCCCGCGCCACGCGCTTCGACGACGCGCTGTCGGAAATCGTCGCGGCGGGCGATATCGCCGGTGCCCGCAATTATTTCGACACGGTTTTCTGGGAGGCGCAGAAGGAGCGGCCGGGCTTCAAGCACCTGCGCCTTGCGCTGATGCGCGAGGACCTTCCTATGGTGCGCCTGCTGGCGACCTGGGGCGCGCATCCGTCGCATGAGGACATGGCGATCCTGCGCGCGCAGGAAGCCGACAAATACCTGCGCTACGTCCAGCTGCTGCGCCAGGGCGGTTTGCGCAGCAACGGCCAGCCCTGGGAAGAAATCACGCCGAACGTCGCGGCCGCGGCGGCGGTCGACGACCCCGTGGCGCGCCAAGGCTTTGTCGACGGCAAATTCGTCGACAAGCGGGTCGAGCAGATCCCGCAGGAATGGCGGCGCGTGCTGCAGGGCTTCCAGGCGAATGGCGCGAATGAAGCCGTGATTGCGGGCGGCGCGCTGCGCGACCTGTTCAACCGCCGCGCGATCCGCGACGTCGATATTTTCATGCGCAGCCAGGGCTCGCAAAAGAAAAACCGCCAGTTCATCGAAGCAGTGTTCAATGCGGCTGGCGTGCCGGTGCAGGCGCAGTCGATCCGCTACGATGGTGGCGGCTACGGCTTCGCGACACGGCAGGAAAATTTTCCCGATCCGAAGGGGCATACCGAGAAAACCAGCGATCCGCAGCTCGGCAAGCGCGTGCGCACGCTCGAAAGCTGGAAGATCCTGGCCGGCAAGGACAAGACCGAATACAACCTGATCTTCGTCGAGGATACGCTCGACCGCAAGCTGGCCAAGGAGGCGAGCAAGTTCCAGGGCAAGTCGATCTTCGTCGGCGGGCTGCTTGAATCATTCGACATCGGCATCACGCAGATCGCGACGGACGGCGAAGAAATCGTCTCGACCCGCGCCTATGACGAGGATGTGCGCCTCAAGCGCCTGACACTGCTGCGCCCCAACGACGCGACTGTCGATCACGCCGCGCGGATCATCCAGAAATACCCCGATTTCGAGCAGAGCCGCGAACTGAAAGAGCTTATGAAGCCGAAGCCGCGGCCAACCCCGCGCTACGACAGCTGGTCCTGATTTCGCCCAAATGGAAAAGGGCGGAGCGCCAACTGCGCCCCGCCCTTTTTTTGCCCGGCGTTTACCGGCCGAAGTTCGGGAAGCCGCCGCCCTTCAGCAGGTCGCCCGGTTTCTTGTCCTTCTGTTTCTTGAGCGGAACAAGGTCGCCGCCGTTATTGCCCGGCATGCCCGGGATCTTGGGCATGTTGCCGCCGCCCGGAAGTATCCCCTGAAGCTGCTGGAACTGCTTGAACTGCCCCTGCAGCTGCAGGTTATCTTTCATGAACATCGGCATGTTGCGCATGAGCTGGTCGCCCGCGACGAGGAACACGCCCTGCTGCAGGAAGTTGAGCAGCTCGGGCGGGAAAGGCGCCGCGGCAGAGGGTTTCTCGCGCCGGCTTTTGATCATGGTGCCCTGGCCCTTGTCGACGACCACGACGCCCGCGTCGTTCCTTACCTGTACGCGGCCTTCCTGCACATGCACGCCATAGGTGTCTTTCACGCGCCCGCCCAGCACCACGGTCCCGCGCACGCCGATATTGCCGTAGGGCGTGTTGATCGAGACATCGGGGTTCTGCTTTTTCGCGAGCTGGCCGCTCGTGTACTTGAACGCGCCTTCCAGCACGTTGAAGGTCCCCTTGTTCACGTTCGCGTTATCGGGATCGAACACATAGCGGTCGACCTTCAGCTTTGAATTTGCCGACAGCGTGAACTGCGTGTTGTCGATGAACAGGATGAAGATGCGCGATTTTGGTCCGGTCGCAATGACGTCATTCATGCGCACGCGCGTCTTGACGGCGGCTGCGACGGACTGGCCGCCCGCGGGCGTCACCGTGCCGCTTCCCTCCACCTCGAGGATTGTGCCGATAACGCCTTCATTCGCCGTCGCGGCGACGGCGGGGGAGGAAGTGAATATCGCCAAGGCGGCGAGGAGTGAAATAAATTTGAACATGGAATTGCCCTTCCGGCGGTTCGTTTGACCGCGATCATCTTATCGCAGCGCCAACGCTGTGTTAAGGTCGCTGCAACCGGAGCTGAGCCGAATGTTTCCAGAAGTCGAAGAAGTGCGCGCGCGGCTACAGGGCTTTCCCGCCGATTACTGGATCGCGGGCGGCTGGGCGGTCGACCTGCGGCTCGGCCGGCAGACGCGGCCGCATCATGACATCGAAATCGCCATTGACCGGCGGGACCAGCGGCACCTGCTGGGAATGCCGGGCCTTGACCGCATCGAATACGCGCATAGCGGCCAGCTTTTTGGCTGGGCCGGCGAGGGCCTGCGCCTGCCCGTGCACGAGATGTATGCCTATTTCAGGGACGGCTTCAAACTGGAAGTGCTGCTGAACGAATTCGAAGCGAGCGACTGGGTTTATCGCCGTAACTTTCATGTAAAGCTGGAATATGCCCGTTTCGCGCCGGGGGAGGCGCTGCCCGCCGTCGTTGTGCTGCTCTATAAATCCAAAAATCCGCGCCCGAAGGATGGCGAGGATTTTCAGGCGCTGCTCCCCCTGCTCGACGGTTATGACCGTCTCTGGCTGCGGGAGGCGATTGCGCGCGATTATCCGCATCATCACTGGCTTGGCGATTTAAAATAAGGAGAACGAACATGGCCCGCATCCGCATCAGCGCCTTTGGCGCGCTTAACCCCGACAGCTATGACGAATTCGCGGAGCGCCTCGCCGATGCCGCGACGGGCACGGATTATATGCTGGTAAGCGCGGCTCCCTATCCGAATGCCGAGGCGGTTTCCGCGCCCGGCCGCCCCTTGCGCGGGGAGGCGCTGCAGGACCCTGCGAAAAAGGAAGAGTTGTTCAAGGCGGTTGCAAGCGACGCGCTACAGGCGGGGGCGGGCGACGCGCAATTACTGGTCATGCCCTGCATGTCAATGATCGGTTTCCATGACGGGGTGGAGGCGGCGGTCGGCCGCAAGATCCTGCGCCTGTCGGACGCGCTGGTGGCGCAGTACAAGACGGCGCCGCAGCTCGGCGTCATTCATATGCGGCCCGCGAAGCAGCGCATCGCCGAGCTGTTCGG
Source organism: Patescibacteria group bacterium (assembly GCA_035626855.1). GTDB lineage: Bacteria > Pseudomonadota > Alphaproteobacteria > Micavibrionales > UBA2020 > JAPWJZ01. Next base: position 23,285 of record DASPMW010000195.1, on the reverse strand, counting down.
CAGCAAGGCGATCGTGCCGGACGAAGCGCAAACGGAAAAGCTGCTGGCCGCCGAAGAAGAATTAAAGCGCGTCAAATCTCCCGCCCCCGTCGAAGCCGTGATGGCCGAAATCGTGGCGACGTGGAAGGGACAAGGCATCACGGAGATCTTATTCGCCCGCGCCGACGCGCCGAAGGCGAAGCATGGCGCCGCGGGGCAGGTGCTTGGCGTGAATATATTGAGCTATTTCGAAATCCTCGCCGCCTATACGGCGGAGGAAATGCGCAAATTGGCTTAATAGGCGTCATGCCCGCCTTGCGCGGGCATCCAGTAGCGCGTCCGCGCGTCTCATGAATGAAGAGTCATATGACGGCTGGACAGCCTTCTGGATGCCCGCGCAAGGCGGGCACGACGATTTTGTTAGCCGATCGCGTTGCCGTTGACCTTCAGCACCACAGGCACGTTGCCGCGCAGGGCCTTGGAATAGGGGCAGACCTTGTCGGCCTCTTTCACGAGCTCTTCAGCCTCGGCTTTCTCCATCGCGGGCAGCAGCACGTTCAGGGTAACGCCGAGCGAGAAGCCCTTGTCATCCTGGTTCAGCGTGACTTCGTTCTGGATGGTAATCGCGCCCGTTTCAAGCTTCTTTTGTCCGGCGACAAAGCCAAGCGCGCCGCCGAAGCAGGCCGCGTAGCCGATCGCGAATAATTGCTCGGGGTTGGTGCCCGCGCCACCGGGACCCGGGCGCGAAAGTTTTACCGAGAGCTTGCCGTCATCGGTTTCGCCCGCGCCGTCGCGGCCACCGGTGACATTCGCGCGTGCTGTGTAAAGTACCGTCATATCAGTTTCCCTCTGTTGTTGTTGCGGCGGCGGGTATCATCCCGGCTGCCTGTTTGATATAGGTTGAAAAATCGGGGTCCTCGCCGACCAGCAGGCCGGGCAGCGCCGCGCGGAAATCGCTGCGGCGGCACCAGACCTGGATATAATCCTCCCAGGTCGCCCAGAGGCGCCTTGTCTGGCGGTCCATCTTTTCCTCGTAGACCAGGATATAGGCGCGCTCGAACAGCGCGACCAGCATGTCGAATATGATCGTCTTGCGCTCTTTCTGTTCGGGCGACAGGTCGCTCTCGGGCACGGGGCCGGTCATCAGGTGCAGGTCGGCGTTTTCGATGAGCAGGTTGTTGAACTTCGCATATTCCTCGGCGAGCTTCTGGTAGAGCTCCTCGTCTTCCTGCTGGCGTTCCTTCCAGTTGTCGTAGGCGAGCATGAGAATGGCATAGGGAAGTCCGATCACCGTGACGACGTAGCTTGCCAGCTCCCAGATCTGCAATGTCTGTTCGTTCATTCTTTCTTTCCAAGACGCGGCATCAGCGCGGCGAAGCCCGCGAGCGACAGCGCCGAAAACAGCGCGCCCGCGCCGAAGGTGAAGGCGGGCCCCTGCGCGCTCCACAGCCAGCCCGCAATCACGCTCGCCGCCAGCAGCACGAGCCCGGTCACGAAATTGTAAACGCCAAAGCCGGTGCCGCGCAAGCTGGCCGGAATGTTCTGCGCAATATAGGCAGTGATGATGCCCTGCGTCAGGCCCATATGTAGCCCCCAGAGCGCGGCGCCTGCGAAAACCAGCAGCGGCGACGTCGCGAAGGCAAGCACAAGGTCCGCAGCGATCAGCATGGCGATCCCGACCGCCAGCAGCCCGTTGCGCCCGATCCGGTCCGACAGCGCGCCAACCGGCCATGCCGAGGCGGAATAGACGATATTCATCACGATAAGAATAGCAGGCGCATAGGCCGCGGAAAGGCCGATATTATCGCCGCGCAGAATGAGGAAGGCCTCCGAAAACCGTGCGAGCGTGAGCACGCTCGCAATCGCCGTCACCAGCCAGAAGGTGCCGGAGAGCGCCTTGATATCGGCGGGGCGCAGGGGGAAGGGGCGCTTTTCCGCCTGCTTCTTTTTTGCGGGCTCATGCACGCCGAAGATGATAATGAACACGACCGCAAGCGCCGGGATGATCGCTGCCCAGAAGACGAAGCGGTAATCGTTCACGGTGTAGATCATGAGCGCGACTGCCAGCAGCGGGCCGATAAACGCGCCGGTGGTATCCATGGTCTGGCGCAATCCATAGGCGGAGCCTAGTTGTTCCTGCGGCGTGATATCGGCGAGATAGGCGTCGCGCGGCGCGACGCGGATGCCCTTGCCGATGCGGTCGACGAAGCGGGCGAGCAGCACTGTCTCGAAGCTGTGCGCGAGCGGGAAGAGGGGCTTGGTCAGCGTGGCAAGCCCGTAACCCAGCAGCAGGAGCGGCTTGCGCCGCCCGATCCAGTCGCTGACCGCGCCCGAAAAGATTTTGACGGTGGAGGCCGTCGCCTCCGCGATGCCCTCGATGATGCCGACCGAGAGGGCAGAGACGCCGAGCACGCCGGTCAGGAACACCGGCAGCAGGCTGTGGATCATCTCCGACGAGATATCCATGAACATGCTGACGAAGCCAAGCGCCCAGACGCCGCGCGGGAGTGATTTCTTGCTCAGGACGATCCCCTTTTCCGGCGCTTATGTTAGGGTTTTTATTGGCCCCGCGGAAGGCTATAGTCTCAAACCGGGGGGGGAACATGCAGCGTATCGTCGTACTGGGATGCACCGGGTCGGGCAAGACCACCTTCGGGAAAAAGCTCGCCTTGATCCTCGGCTGCCCCGCCGTCGATCTGGACGAGCTTTACTGGCTGCCCGGCTGGCAGGGGCGGGAGACGCCCGATTTCCGCGCGCGCACGGCTGAAAGCGCCGCGGGCGAGCGCTGGGTGATCATGGGTAATTATTCCAAGGTGCGCGATATCGTCTGGAACCGCGCGACGACCTTTATCTGGCTCGATTACCCCTTCTACCTTATTTTCTGGCAGCTCTGCCTGCGCTCCGTCCGGCGCGCCCGGGACAAGACGCTGATCTGCAACGGCAACGTGGAGACCTGGCGCAAATTATTGCTATCGAAAGACAGCATCGTCTGGTGGCTCTGCACGACTTATCGAAAACGAAAAAGGGAATATGGCGCGGTTTTCGACGCTGGAAAAGCCGAACCTGCCCGCTATATCCGTCTGCGCAGCCGCGCCGAAGCGGCCGCGTTTCTCGACAACCTTAACCCTGCGAGCGTTTAATGACCGTTCCCCTGTTTACCCCGATCACCTTCCGCGGCCTGACCATCCGCAACCGCATCGGCGTGTCGCCGATGTGCCAGTATTCGGCGGAAGACGGTTTTGCCTCCGACTGGCATCTCGTCCATATCGGCTCCCGCGCGCTCGGCGGGGCGGGGCTGATCATCATGGAGGCGACGGGGGTTCGGCCGGAGGGGCGCATCACCCCTGCCTGCACCGGCCTCTGGAAGGACGAACATATCGCGCCGCTGCAGCGCGTCACGGAATTCGCGAAGCATCACGGCGCCGCAATCGGCATCCAGCTCGCCCATGCAGGCCGCAAGGCGAGCATGGCCTCCCCCTTCAAGGGCGGGCAGCGCATCTCGGCGGCCGAAGGGGGCTGGCAGACGGTCGCGCCCTCTGCCCTTCCGTTTCAGCCGGATTTTGCACCCCCTCATGCGCTCAGGAAGGACGAAATAAAAAAGCTCGTCGATGATTTTGTCGCCGCGGCAAAACGCGCCGTGCGCGCCGGCTTCCAGATCATCGAGATCCACGGCGCCCATGGCTACCTGCTGCATGAATTTTATTCGCCGCTGTCCAACAAGCGCGAGGACGAGTATGGCGGGACGGAGGAAAACCGCTTCCGCCTGATCTGCGAGATCGCGCGCGCGATCCGCGCCGCCGTGCCGCAGGAAATCGTGCTTGGTGCGCGGCTATCCTGCTCCGACTGGGTGGAGGGCGGGTTTACGTCCGATGACAGCGTGCGCCTTTCCGCCGCGCTGAAAAAGGAGGGCGTGGATTTCATCGACTGCTCCTCCGGCGCGCTGACGCCGGATGCGAAGATTCCAGTCGGGCCGAACTACCAGGTGCCCTTCGCCAAGGCGATCCGCGACAAGGCGGCGATTCCGACGGCCGCCGTCGGCATGATCAACGAGCCGCAGCAGGCGAACGAGATCATCCTGAAGGGCGAAGCGGATATGGTGTTCCTTGCGCGCGCCATGCTGCGCGATCCCTACTGGGCGCTGCATGCAGCCGACGTGCTTGGCGCGGAAATGGATGTCCCGCAGCAATACCTGCGCGGCTACCGCTCCGAGCAGCTCGCGCGCCCGCGCCAGAAGAAAGCCGGCTGATGCCGGTCGTCCGTCTCTTCACGCCGGATGAATGGCCGCTTTACAAGGCCGTCCGTCTGCGCGCGCTGCAGACCGATCCGAAAGTTTTCGGATCGAACTACGCGCGCGAGGTGCCGCGGCCGGACGAGGAATGGCAGCGCGCCCTGACGCGCGCAGATATGGGCGTGTTCGGCATCTTCGAGGGCGACGCCGTGATCGGCATGACCGGCATCGTGATCGATGCCGAGGATCCTTCGACGGCGAAACTCTGGGGTTCCTGGCTTGCGCCTGAATGGCGCGGGCGGGGCATATCGGCCGATATGTATCGTGCGCGCATCGGCTGGGCCGAGGCGCATCCGACAGCCAGACGCATTATCGTCTCCCACCGCGAAAGCAACCTCGCTTCAAAACACGCCAACCAGAAGCATGGATTTGTGCAAACGCATCTCAAGCCGCATTTGTGGCATGACGGGGTGAGCGAGCCGGAAGTGTTTTACGCGCTTATTTTGCGGGAGTAGGCGGTGCCGCGACATCCAGGCGTTCGGTGAATTCGAGGGTATCTAATTCGCGTGAAAGCCGGATGCGGAGCGACCAGATGCCGGCGGAGGGAAACATGTAGCGGGCAACCATGCCCCCGTCTTTCAGTTCCAGCGGGAGTTCCGTTTCTTCCTTCGTGCCTGGCTTTAGAAGGAATGCCTTGTAGCTCGTAATCTTCGCGGACCCCAGCGGGTCATTGGTCGTGATTTTGAAAGAATAGGAGCCGTCGGTTTCGCGGTTATATGCGAGTGCGCCCCGCCAGCGGGCCGCTACGCCAGGACCCCGTTCCGTAGAATTCCCTGCAGGACCCGGCGTATTATCCCCCCTCTGGCCGGACGCCAGCGAGTCGCGTTCCCGCGACGGCGCGTCAAGGTCGAGCGAAAAAACGTACAAGGCATTTGCTGCCGCCATCAACAGCAGGCAAAACAGCGTGGCACGAAAATATATCCGGTTGGAGCGCTTGCCCAAGTTGAACCCCCAAAAGCCTGCCGCGATTTTGCGTCCGCGGCGAAAAGAATGCAATTAAAATATAAAAGTTACGGAAATCAAAGCCATTTCAGCCGCCTAAAAACGAGGACCTGCACAACTGCGAGCACAAGCGCGATGACGCAGGCGATACCGAAAGCCTCCGGATGGTCCGCGCCCGGAATGCCTTTCACATTCATGCCGAGCAATCCGCTGAAAAAGCTGAGCGGCATGAAGATCGCGGTGATGACGGATAGAATATAGATGTTGCGGTTAAGCTTGCCCGACAGGGCGCTTTGCAGCTCATCCTGCAGGATATTCGCGCGGTCGCGCAGGGCTTCGAGGTCTTCAAGGTAGCGGGTCATGCGGTCGCTGTTATCCTGCATCAGCCACTTGTCGGGGCCGAGCATCCAGCTCGCCTGCGAAAATTGCAGGCGGTTGAACACTTCGCGCTGCGGCGCGATGTGGCGGCGGAACAGCGTCGCCTGCTTGCGGATCGCGGCGATATCGTTGCGCAGGCGCTCGTCAGGGTTCTCGAGGCTTTGCGCCTCCAGGCGGTCCATCGTGTCTTCCAGCTCCTGCAGCGAGGGCTCGATGCCATCATTGAGGCTCGAGCACATCATGGCGACGAACTCGCCCACGCGCTTCGGCCCACGGCCGTGGCGGATGCGCTCGTCGAGATCCGCGACGGTTTTCGACTTGCGGCGCCCGACGCTGACGATGCGGTTGCCGGCGATCCAGAGGCGCACCGAAACAAGGTCTTCCGGCGTCGGGCCGGGGTTGAAGTTGATCCCGCGCAGCATGAGCAGCGCCTGTCCGCCCATTTCCTCGAGGCGCGGGCGCATTTCCTCCGCGAGCATCGTTTTCACGACGACGGGGTCGAGCTTGAGCTGCTCGCGCAGGAATTTTTTGGCGTCAGGGTGGCGGCCGTTCAGGTGAATCCAGATCAGCCGCTCGTCGTCCGGCTTGATGGCGGCGAGATCGACAACCTCTGCATGGCCGCTGCCGTCAAGGCTGTAGGAAAGCAGGCATGATTTCGTCTCTTCCATGCGTCAGCCCGCCGCCTTTTCAGGTTCCGGCTCTGGCGCGGGCTCGGGCGGCGCGAGGGCCTTTTCAAGCGTCTTATTCGACCATTCGCGGTTCTGGTGCGGCATGCCGATGCCGGCCTCGAGGAACTTGCGCCAGACGCTGAACAGGATCTCGCTCTGCGTGGTCACGCGCTTTTCGCGGATATCGGCGACCCAGATATTCAGGGAGAAGTTGATCGCAAGATCCGTGAATTCGGTCAGCATCGCCGTCGGCGCGGGATCGGCAAGGCAGCGCGGATGCGACTTCGCGGCCGACAGCATCACCTCCCGCGCGCGGTCAAGGTCTGTCCCGTAGGCGACCGAGATCGGCAGGCGCAGCAATCCGCGCGCATCCGACAAGGTCCAGTTGATGACGCGCTGGGTGATGAAATCCTCGTTCGGGATCATGATTTCCCGGCTGTCATAGGATTCGACGAGGGTGTAACGCGCGCCGGTTTTCTTGACGATGCCGGTCACGCCGCCAGTCGACATTTCAATGAGATCGCCGACCTCGACCGAGCGTTCGACAAGCAGGATGATGCCGGAGATGAAATTGGAGGCGATTTTCTGCAGCCCGAAGCCAAGCCCCACGCCCACGGCGCCGCCGAAGATCGCAAAGGCGGTGAGGTCGATGCCGATGGTCGAAAGGGCGACCAGCGCCGCGATGACATAGACGCCGATGCGCCCGAGCGAGAGGAATAGCTGCCGCGTCGAGGGGCGCAGGTAGCGGATTTTCTTCAGCGAAATTTCCATGCCGCGCACAAGCGCGTTCGCGAGCCACATCAGGAGCACGATGCTGAACACGAATTTCAGCGCCTGATAAGCCGTCAGCTCGATCTTGCCGATGGAAAAATTGGTGTCCTGCAGCAGGCGGATGACGTCGCCCAGCAGGTTGGTGAGCGAGAGGAAGCCGAAGAACAGCGCAACCAGCGCCGTCAGCAGCATCTTCGCGCGGCTATGCGTGATCGAATAAACGGCGGCGAGACCCAGCCAGGCGAAGCACAGCACGCGCACGACATGCGACAGCCGCTCGTCGACGATCAGGCCCTTCTTGCCAAGCAGCGCGGCGCCGACAATAAGCACGAGGAGGTTGATGACAGGACCGATCAAGGGGATGACGCGGCGGTACCAGCGGGCCCAGAGCGCCTCCTTGTTCGGCAGGGTGCGCCAATGCGCCTTCGCCGCCCAGAAGAACAAGAGGCCGATCACGGGCGCGCCCAGGACCCACATCAGGGCGAGCTTGTTTTCGGAACTGAGGGTGGTGAGGAATTCCTCGATCATCCTGACAGTATTCCCTATTTCGCAGCGGTTTCCAACGATTGCGGCGCTAAAATTAACGATGCGCGGATGTCCCGCCCGCGCTAGGATAAATCCATGACGGATAATTCGCCTATGGAAAATATTGTGCTGCGCATCGCGGAGGCCGGGGATATCCCCGCGCTTGAGCGGATTGCGACCGCGATGAAAGCGGTGCATGAGGAAAACTATTTCGAGCGCAGTCTCGGCGACGGCCGCACCATCCTGCTCGCGGAACAGGCGGGGCGGGCGGTTGCCTATGTGCAGATCAACTGGAAGCCGCTTTACGCGCCGTTCCGCCGCTTTGGCCTGCCAGAAATACAGGATCTCAACACAGTGCCCGGTGCGCGGCGGCAGGGTATTGGCGCGCGCATGGTGTCATGGTGCGAGGATTATGCGCGGCAAAGGGGCCATGCTGATATCGGCATCAGCGTCGGCCTTGCGGCCAGCTACGGCGCCGCGCAGCGGCTCTATGTGCGGCTTGGCTACGTGCCGGACGGCGCGGGGGCCTGTTACGACGATGTGCCGGTGCAGCCGGGCGCACGGTACGCGGCGGATGATTTATTCACGCTCAAGCTGGTGAAAAGCCTTGGCGCGGGATGAAATAGAGATCACGCCCGGGCTCGTCCTGCATGCCTATAGCATCGGCGTGTTCCCCATGGCGCGTTCGCGGCGCGCCAAAAAACTGGAATGGTTCGACCCGGAACTGCGCGGCGTTCTGCCGATCGCCGGCTTGCATGTGCCGCGCCGCCTGCGCCGCACGATCCGCCAGGCGCCTTACCGAATTAAATTCGATACCGCCTTCCGGCAGGTCATGCTCGGCTGCGCCGATGCGCGCAAGGATACATGGATAAATGACGAGATTATCGGCCTTTATACCGAGCTGCATGAGGCGGGCTACGCGCACAGCGTCGAAGCCTGGCGCGGCGATGAGCTTGTCGGCGGGCTTTACGGCATCGCGATCGGCGGTGCTTTTTTCGGCGAGAGCATGTTTTCGACCGCGACCGATGCAAGCAAGATCGCGCTGGTATATCTCGCTTCCCGGCTGTGGCGGCAGGGATTTACGCTGCTGGATACGCAGTTTGTGAACGAACACCTGACGCAGTTCGGCATCGAGGAAATTCCCCGCGCGGAATACCAGCGGCGGCTTGCCGAAGCGATCCGCCTGCCGCGCGATTTCGGTCAGTCTTCGGTGGTCTCTTCGGGGCTGGCTTCGGTATCAGCGCCGCCGTCCTCGAACGATCCGGGCAACTGGTCGACGGGCGGCATGGGCGAGGGCTTGGCAGGCGTTTCCTCGCCTGGGACCGGGGCGGGGCGGGGCGTCGGCTTCAGCAGCGACGGCACCGGCTTGGCGCGCGGCTTGATTGCCGACTGGTCGACAGCGCGCTCTTCCTCATCCGTGTCGGGCGAAGCTTCGGTATCTTCTTCCTCGTCCTCCGCGGCCGGCGTCGCCGCTGTCAGCGGCTTGGAGGCCACGCCGTCTTTTTCAGGCGCATGCGCGGGCGCCTTTTCGGAGGAGAAAACCTCCGCCGATTTCGCGACCGTGGCTGCATTCTTGCATTCCATCACCCAGGCATCATAGACGGGATGGTCCATCGACGAGATGGAGGGGTTGGAGGCGAACATCCAGCCCGAAAAAATCCATTTGGATTCCTCTTCCGACGGTTTGCGCTCCCAGACCTGCATGAAGGCAGCGCTTTCCGGCCGGTCAAGCGGGGAGGCGCGGCGGCAGGCGCGCACCTTGATGAACAGCGAATTGCCGAACTTGACCGTTTTATCGACTGGAATTTCAAAAGTATGCGTGCGCGCGGAGAGCTTGTCGATCGTGCGCATGACGACGATCTGCATGTCTTCCATCTTGCGCGGCGCGGCCTCAGCTTGAAGCGGGGCGAGAACAAGACCGAGCGCGAGCAGGGAAAACAGGATGCGCATCAGGGGTGATCTTCCGGTGCGGGAGCGGGCGCAGTATCCTGCGCGGGGGACGGCTGCGGCGATGGCTCAGGAGACGCCTCCGTTCCGCTATCACCCTCGTCCTTGCTCTTCGTCAGGCTGAAAATCACCTGGCCGAGCAGCTGCTCGAGGCTCGCGGTCGACTGCGTATACTGAATTTTGCCACCGTCCTTCAGCATCTCGTCCTCGGAGCCCGGCTGCAGCGTCATGAACTTGCCATCGAGGAGACCCGCGCTCGTGATGACTGCCGAGGTATCGACTGGCAGCTTGATGCCGTCATTGACGCTCATATGCACGATCGCGCGGTAGGTATTGGCGTCAAGCTCGAAGCCCAGCACCTGGCCGACCTTCACGCCGCCGATACGCACGGGGCTGCCGGTATCCAGACCGTCGATCTTGTCGAATTCGGCGATCACCTGGTATCCCGATTGCGGGGCGATGTCGGTCGTGCGGTAGAAGAAAAAGATGAACGCGCCCGCGACCAGCAGCACGACTGCGCCCAGAACCGTTTCGGCCATATTTCTTTGCATGATGCCCTGATCCTCGTCTTTTATTCCGGCGGCTGCCAGGCCTCGATATCGCCCGTGGATGCCTGGCGGTTGCCGCCTTTCAGCGCGTGGCCTGACGGCATATAGGCATTCGGCGTGCCTGTCTGGTTCGGCTGGTGCGGCAGCTGCCATGGCTTGCGCAGCTTGCCCCCGTCCATCGGCGGCACTTTATCCGTCTGGTGATGGAGCCAGCCATGCCATTCGGGCGGCACCAGCGTTGCCTCGGCTTCGCCGGGGTAAATCACCCAGCGGCGCTCGCGCCGAGTGCCCTTGCGGGCCTTGCCACGATAATACTTGTTGCCGAGGCCGTCCTTCCCGACGAACTTACCGTAGAGGCTGGTATGGATGAGCATCTGGATATTGCTCAGCACGCCGAATATGGAAATTTTCGCCATGGAAATCCTGTGAATCTTTGACCTCCATAAATACGCCCGCAAGCTTGACCCGCGCAACTTTTTTCTAAGTCAAATGGCTGATTGCGGAAGGGGCGGCAAATGTGTCACATTACTGCCCATATCCAAGGGCCAGACTTCTTCGAATACTTAAGTAATACAGCAGGTTAATGAATGCAGGTGCCGCGCCTCCATACCATGGCGGATGCCGATCCGCTGAAGGGATCGCATCATCGCATCCATCAGGACGGCGATTTCTCGGAATATGCGGTGCCAGCGGGCTGGGGACGCAGCGCGGCCGAAGTGCTGGTTGACCAGGTCTTCTGCAAGAAACCGATCCCGGCATTGCTGAAACCCGTGCCGGAAAATGGCGTGCCACAGTTCCTGTGGCGGCGCGAGGCGGATGACGCGGGCCTCGACGGTATCTCGGCCGAATGGCGCTACCGCAGCGAGCGCGATTTCCGTGAATGCTTTGCGCGAATTGCCGGCGGCCTCACCTATCACGGCTGGAAAGCCGGGCTGTTCGATGGCGAAGAGGACGCCCGCGCCTTTTACGACGAATTCCGCTTTATGATGCTGCAGCAGATTGCGTTGCCTGAAATCGCGCTGCTGGCGGCGGCAGGGCTGGACTGGGCCTATGGTCTCGATGCCGGTTTCGTGCCGGCGGCGCGCATCGACGGGTATTCGGATGCGCTGTTCGGGCACAATATCGAAGGGGCCGGCATCGCCGTCGCGACCGACGCGCCCGAGAAAAACATCCTGCGCCGCCTCAAGGCGCTGGGCGAGCGTCAGGCGCTCGACGGCGCCGCGCGTAAAATTTCCGTCACGCTGCCGGTCGAAAATGCAGACAGCCCGTTCTTTGTCGCGCTTAAGCGCCAGTCCGATATTGCGGCTGTCGCGCAGGAAGTGGGCGGCAAGACGCTCGAGGCTGCGCTGCATCATGTTATGGATGCCTGCGACCGCGAATCCGTTTTCGGTTTCGACCCCGAGCATAACCTGCGGCTGCGCCAGGCCATGGCCGATGCGCGGCGCGCAGGCGTGCCGGAAGCCCCGTTGCGCATGGCGATTCATGCCGCGCAGCAGGGCGCGGAGGAGATCGATTTATTTACGCAGGCGGAGGAACAGGCACCGCCGCAGCTTTCGACCACGCTTTCCGTGCCCGACGAATTCATCGAAAGCGCGCTCACCAATCACGGCTTCCTGCTGAAGGAAAGCGGCGAGGCGAAGCGCCATTTCCCCGCCGAAAAACTGTGGAACGCCATCGCCGACGCGGTCTGGGCGACCGGGGAACCCGCGCTGTTCTTCCGCGACAGCGCGGCTGCCGCCAGCGCCTTTCAGGCGAACGCGCCGCTTGCCGCCAGCGGGCAGGGTGGCGTGATCTTCCTGCATGACACGGCTGCGCCTGCCGCCACCTTGCAGCTCATGAAATGCGCGGGGCGGCAGGGCGGGCTGGTCGTCGACGCGGAAAAACTGCAGCATGCTGTCAAGCTGCTCGTGATCGCGCTCGAAGCGTCATACAGTTTTGCGCGCCTGCCGGAAAAATCCGTCAGTTACCGGCCCGTTTCCATCGGCCTGTCCGGCCTCTCCGCATTATTGATGTCCAATATGCTGCCCTATGACAGCGAACAGGGCCGCGCGACTGCCGCGCTGGTAACCGCGCTTGTTTCCGGCGCGGCGCACGAAGTCTCCGCCCAGCTGGCGGTTTCGGCGGGTCCCTTCGCCGGCTTCGCACCAATGAAGCGCGAATACCTGCAGGCCGTGAAAGATAAAATGAGCGCGCTTGCGGGCACCTCTTACATGCAAAAAGGCCTGTCGCGCCGTCCGGCCGAATTAAAATCCGCGTTCTGCCCCGACCAGGCGCTTGTCGACGCGGCGAAGAATGCCTGGGCGCGCGCCTATGTCGCCGGCAAGGAAACGGGTTTCCGCCATGCGCACCTGACCGCGATGGAAACCGATGCGGGGTTGCAGGCCCTGCTGGGTGGACAGACGCGCGATATCGCGCCGGAGGCCTCGCTGGTGCGCTTCGAGGGCTATTTTGCCGACGGCAACGATGCCGCGGAAATATACGGCAAGAAACTCAATCCGATGGCGGCGGCGGCATTGCAGAAAATGGGCTTCAATGCGCAGGAACGCGACGCGATCAGCTTTTATGCGGTCGGTCATGGCACGCTGCTCGACGCGCCCGGCATCAATCATGCGGCGCTGAAACGCCTCGGTTTCCACCAGGCCGCGCTTGATGCGCTCGAGGTCGCGCTCCGCACCGCGCAGCATATCCGCTATGCCTTCAATAAATGGACGCTCGGCGAAGATTTCTGCCGCCATATGCTGGGCTTCAGCGCGTCCGACCTCGCGGCCGGCACTTTCGACATGCTGACCGCGCTGCGCTTCACCGAGGACGAGATCGAGGAAGCGAATTTATACTGCTGCGGCGCGATGACGCTCGAGGGCGCGCCCCATCTTCACCCCAAGCAGCTGGGCATTTTCGACTGCCTTACGCCCGCAGGCTCCGGCATCCGCCGCGTCTCGCCGGAGGCGCAGCTGCGCATGCAGGCGGCGGTGGAGCCGTTCCTGTCCGGCACCGCCTGCCACACGGTCGAGCTTGGCCACTATGCCTCGGTCGAGGAGGTGCAGAAACTGCTCCTGCTCGGCTGGGAGCTCGGCGTGAAACGCCTGCAGCTTTATCGCGATGCCTGCTCGCTGCTGCATCCGGTCGCGCTGCCGGTCGCCGAAAACATTCCCACCCTCGAAGAAGAGGCGGAAAGGGCGATCACGCCCTTGCGCCGCCGCCTGAAAGCGATGTCCTGACATGGCCTATGAAACGATTGAATACTCCTATCGCGTGAACATGAAAAAGATGCTGCTGGTGCTGCCGCTGCTGGGCGCCCTTGCCGCCTTCATGGCGCATCTTGGCATGACGAACGACCGCGGTCTGATCCTGTTTCACGCGATCCACCTCGGCATCGACGGCGCCAGGGTGTTTTACTGGGTGATGGCTGTCCTGCTGGGCGGCGGCACGATTGCGGGCTTCATCCGGCTTCTGACCTCCGCCCAATCGCGCGACACGAACATCCTGCGCATCGCGGATGACGGGCTGACGCTGCCGGTCGGTTTTTTCGAGCAGCGCCTCGTCACGATCCCCTTTGCCGATATCCGTAACCTGAAACTCGTGGAGGTGCAGGGGCAGCGCTACCTCACCGTGACGCATGTCCAGGGCAAGACGAATATCCAGCAGCAGATGCTGCCCGATCGCGCGGCATTTGATCGCGTCACGATGGAGATGGCGGCACGCTATACGCCGCCGCCGGCAGTCTATTAAAGTGTTTTCGGCTTGAACTTCGCGGTGCGCGGCGCGGCGACACTGCCGGCAACGCCACCCGTCAGGGGCGCATATCGCGCGGCCTCCGCCGCTTCCAGCTTTTTCACGATTTCCGTCGCGCCACTGTCGGCCGCGAGGTCTTTGGCAGTTTTTCCATCCGCATCGCGCAGCATCACATTTGCGTGCAGGGCGACAAAGGCCTCGACCAGCTTCGCATCCTTTTTGAACGCCGCTTCCATGAGCGCGGTGCGTTCGTTAGGTCCTTGCGCGTCGATCGCGCAGGCGTGCTTGATGATCTCGGCAATCACATCGTCATGGTTCGGCAACTGCGTTGCCCAGATCAGCGGCGTGACGCCATCGCGGTTCGGAATGGTCAGGTCGCCACCCGCGCCCGCGATCGCAGCCATTGTCGCTGCAAGGTTGTCCTGCGCCGCGAAAAAGGCGGCGGTGTAGCCGCGGAAGTCAGGGGTGTTGACCGGCGTCTTCGCCGCGATCAGCAGCAGGTTCATTTCTTCCGACCGCTCGCCCCGCAAGGCTGCCATCAACGCGGTCTGGTTCTGGTTGTTGACAAGGGCTGTATCCGCCCCCTTTTCAATCAGCAGCTTCGCGACCTCGATATGCCCCTCGCGGGCAGCGATGATCAGCGCCGTGTCGTTGTTCGTCTGGCGCGCATCTATATTCGCGCCGCGGGCCAGCGCGTCACGCACACCGCCTATGCTGCCGTTTTCAGTGGCGTCCAGCAGGTCCATATCCGGATCGCGCGCATTATCGTTCGCTGGCGGCGCGGCGTTATTGAAGGCTGACGATACCATATGATTCCCCTGACGCACGGGCCCGTTCCCCCGGCCCCAATGCTGGAAGACTATACACCCCGACTCAGGGAATTGCAAGAGTTATGGTAATATATAACGTTTGGAAGGTGGGAAAATGTCAGGTATTTACAACGGTTTCATTTTTGAACGCTGTAAAGTTATAATTCATAAAACCTTAAACTATTGCTGGGATACTGAAGATAAGGGCGCAATCTGTTGCTGATTCGAGGTTTGCCATGACCAATAAACTCGAAGAATTTCCCGATTCCGACGCCTGGGCGGCGTCGATTGCCGACGATTTCAAGGCATCGTCGATGCGCCAGCCGGAATTGAAGCTTGCGCCCCAGCCCATGAAACGGGCGGTCGGCTTTGAAACCTTTGCTGCCGTCGACCTGACCAATCTCGGGCGTTGACGGAAACGCAGGGTTGAACACGCCTTCAAGCTCCTTTAGTTTTGCCGCTAAAGGAGCTTTTCCATGTCCAGAATCAATGACCGCCTGCAAGAACTCGGGCTGACCCTGCCGCAGCTGACGCCGCCGGTTGCGAACTATGTGCCCTTTACCATTTCCGGTAACACGCTTTACGTGTCCGGCCAGTTGCCGGTCGAGGCCGGCGTGATTTCGAAAGGCCTGCTGGGGAAAGATATTTCCGTTGAACAGGGGCGCGCGGCGGCCCGCCTTTGCGCCATTAACATTATCGCGCAGGTCTCGGCCGCGCTCGGCGGCGATCTCGATCGCGTTACACGTTGCCTGCGTCTTGGCGGTTTCGTCGCCTCGACCCCCGATTTCTTCGACCATCCGAAAGTCATCAACGGCGCGTCCGACCTGATCGTCGATGTCTTCGGCGATGCGGGCAAGCATGCGCGCGCCGCCGTCGGCGTTTCCGCCCTGCCGCTCGGCGCCTGCGTCGAGGTGGATGCGATCTTCGAGATCAAGTAAGGAGCAGTCATGACCGGCGTTTTCTGCGCGATCGATTCCCCGAGCCTTTCCGGGGCGGAGGATATGGTGCGGAAACTGGCGGGCGTGGATATCGGGCTCAAGATCGGGCTCGAGCTTTACATCGCAGAAGGGCCGCGCTGCATCGATGCCTTGCGGGCGCTGCATCCGAAAGCGAAAATTTTCCTCGACCTCAAGCTGCACGATATCGCGAACACCGTTGCCGGCGCGGCTCGCTCCGCCGTGCAGTGCCGCGTGGATTTCCTGACGCTGCACACCAGCGGCGGCGGCGCGATGATGGCGGGGGCTGTCGATGCCGCCCGGGATACTGGTGCGAAGCTTGGCATATCGCCCCCCGCGCTGCTCGGCGTCACCGTGCTGACCAATCTCGATGACGCCGATCTTGCGGCAGTCGGCCAGCAGGGACCGGCAGAGGCGCAAGTGCTGCGGCTGGCGCAGCTGGCTGAAGCATCCGGCTTGCAGGGCGTTGTTTGCTCCCCGCTCGAAATTGCGGCGCTGCGTAGCAGCTTATCGAAAAATATGAAGCTCGTCGTGCCGGGCATCCGGCCCGACGGAACGTCGGCAGGCGACCAGAAACGCACGCTGACGCCGCATGCTGCTGCCTTGCTCGGCGCTGATTATCTGGTCATTGGCCGCCCGATCACCCAGGCCGCCGATCCGGCGCGCGCGGCGCAGGAAATCCTCGACGGGCTTGATCGCAAGGCGGCTTAATCTTCCTTCGGCAACTCCGATGTCGCGATGATTGCATCGGCAATCGCGTCGTGGCCCTTGGACACCGCCCACATTAAGGCGGAAAAACCCCGGCCGTCGCGGATGCCGGTATCGGCGCCGCTATGCAGCAGGCCGAGCGCCTTCTGCGCATCGGGCGCATCCTTGCGGCATTCGGCCAGCAGCAGCAACCCCATCCCCAGCGGAGAGAGCGGAATGGCAAGCGATGCGTCGTTGAACAATATTTTGGGCATTCGGAATTTTATCCCGCGCGGCGGAAACGGGCAAGGTTTGGCGCCTTGATCGTCGCCTTCACCACGGCGGTCTGCACCAGCGTGACCTGGTATTGCGCCTCGGCGGCGGTCAGAAGGCGTATCGCGTCATGCTCGCCGTTTTCCCGCAGGAAGGCGAGCGGGGTGTAGCCCTTCTCGTTCGGGATATGCAGACTCGCGCCGTTTTCAACCAGCAGTTTTGCAAGCGCGATGCGCGTGTCTTTCAGCGGCTCGTCAATGCCGTCGCCGACAAGCGCGAGATCGAGGGCGGTATAGCCGCTCGGCGAACGCGCCGTGACCGGCATGCCCGCATCGATCAGCAACTGCGCGGCGGAATCGCGCCCCTCCATCGCCGCATGCATCAGCGCCGTCCAGCCGTGCTTGTCGGTGCGCAGCAGGTCTGTGTCGAGCCTGAGAATCTCTTTGACGCTGCCTGTGAAGCCGTTGCGCGCGGCGATCATGAGCGGCGTGCGGCCTTGTTCGTCGCGCTGGTTGAGATCGGGGCCGTCCTTTAACAGGCTGCGGACAAGGTCAATATCCTCGCTGCTGCTGGCGACGGTTGTCACCAGGTCCTGCCCGACGATCTGGGGCAGGTGGGCCACCGCCGCGAGGACCGAGGAGTAGTCGCGCAGGAAATCAAAGACCCTTTTATTAAACTGCGGATGATGGAAGGAAAGATCCGCTCCATCTTCGATCAGGCGGGCGACGAGAGCCATATCAGGCCTCGTTCCGCTTTCAAGCTTCCACACCTCCTCCACAAGCATGCGTGACAGCCCCGCCGTATGGGGGGCAGGGGGCGTTCTGGTTGCGCTTGCGCTGTTGAAGCCGATTGTGGCGGACATTTCACGATCTTTCAGGACAGGGGCTATTGTCGGCAGTTTCGCCAATTATGTCAACCAAATCGAGAAATTATGTTAAAACAAAGACATATTATAATGACGCAAAACAGCCCTGCATGGTAAAACCCCGACTCTGAGAAACAAGGCAGGTTGATGCGACCATGAACTGGATCACCAATTTCGTGCGGCCCAAGATCAAGGCCCTGATCTCGTCCCAAAAGGACGTTCCCGACAATCTCTGGCAGAAATGCCCGGGTTGCGAAACGCTGCTGCATCATCAGGCGCTCGTCGAAAGCCTCAATGTCTGCCCCTCTTGCGGTTACCATTTGCGCATGGGCGTCAAGGACCGCCTCGCCATGCTGTTCGACAACGGCGAATACACGGAATCCGAACTGCCGAAACCCGTCCTCGACCCCCTCAAATTCCGCGACCGCAAGAAATACGTCGATCGCCTGAAAGACGCGCAGAGCGAAACCGGCCGCAAGGACGCGATCGTCGTTGCGCATGGGCTGATCGGAGGCCAGACCGCGGTCATCGCGGCGTTTGATTTCGACTTCATGGGTGGCTCGATGGGGGCTGCCGTCGGCGACGGCCTGATCACCGGCGCGCGCCTCGCGGTGCAGATGAAGGCACCTTATATCGTAATCCCGGCCTCCGGCGGCGCGCGCATGCAGGAAGGCATGATCTCGCTGATGCAGATGCCGCGCTCTGTCATCGCGGTCGAGCAGGTGAAGGAAGCGAAGCTGCCCTACATCGTGCTGCTGACCGACCCGACCACGGGCGGCGTTTCCGCGTCCTTCGCCATGCTTGGCGACATCCATATCGCGGAGCCCGGCGCGCAGATCGGCTTTGCCGGCCGCCGCGTCATCCAGGAAACCATCCGCGCCTCGCTGCCCGACGGATTCCAGACGGCGGAATACCTGCGCGATCACGGCATGGTTGACCTCGTCGTTCCGCGGCCCGAATTGCGCCACCGCCTGGCCTCGATCATCCAGCTGCTGATGCGCCCGAAATCGGATTCCGGCACGCGCAAAAAACTCAACGGCACGCAAAAGTAGCCCCCGAAAGTGGCCCGCTTGCTCGAAAAAACGCCGGCACAGGAACAGGCCCCGCTTCTGCAGGACTGGACATTTTCGCCGGTGCCGGCGCTCGAGCAGGCGATCGACGCAATCCGGCTTCGCCACGTTCCCTTGCGTCCCAGCGACCTTGCGCCAACGCGCCGCATGCTGGAAAAGCTTGGCAATCCGCACCTAAAGCTGCCGCCCGTGTTCCACGTCGCGGGCACCAATGGCAAGGGCTCCTCGCTTGCTTTCCTGCAGGCGATTTTCGAAGCGGGGGGATTGAGCGTTCATAAATTCATCTCCCCCCATCTTGTGCGGTTTGAAGAACGCATCATGATCGCGGGCAAGCTGATCGCGCCCGATCACCTCCTCGACCTGTTGCAGGAATGCGAGCGCGTGAGCCGCGACGAGCCTGTGTCATTTTTCGAATTCTTCACCTGCCTTGCTTTCCTCGCCTATGCCCGCGCGCCGGCGGATGCCGTGCTGCTGGAAACAGGCATGGGCGGCACTTACGATGCGACGAACGTCGTGGAAAAAAGCGTCGCGATGCTGACGCGCATTTCCTTCGACCATATGCGACTGCTGGGCGACACGCTGCCCGAAATCGCCGCGAACAAGGCGGGGATCATCAAGCAGAACTGTCCCGTGGTCATAGCGCCGCAGGCAGGGGCGGGGGTGCTCGATGTTTTCCTCGCCAAAGCGAAGGAAGAAAATGCACATGTCAGCCTTGCCGGCCATGACTGGTCGACGGAAGAGCGTGGGGCGAAATTCAAATTTTCCGGCAAGTTCTTTTGCGGCGAACTGCCGCGCCCGAGCCTGATCGGCGCGCACCAGATCATCAATGCCGGCACCTCCATCGCCGCGATCGAGGTCAGCCCGTTCCGCGAACTTGCCACGCAGGAAATCCTGGAAAACGCGATGCGCAAGGTCGAATGGCAGGGCAGGTTCCAGCAGCTGAAATCGGGCCGCCTCGCCGGGCTGCTGCCGGAAGGGTGGGAGCTCTGGGTTGATGGCGCACATAACGACAGCGGGGCGGAAGTGCTCATCGAGCAGGTGAAAACCTGGGGCACGGAAAAACCGCTGCATATCATTACCGGATACAAGCGCAAGAAAGAACCCGACAGTTTTTACCATCAATTTGCAGGCCTGCCGCGTACGATTACGGCGGTTGATGGGCAGATCGACGCGCCGATGGTGTCCGCCGATGAATTGTGCGATTACCTGCGCGGCGCGGGCTTTGCCGATGCGCGTCCCGCGCCCACTCTGGAAAGCGCGATCCGGTCTCTCGCCTTCCAATTCGACCGGCCGCAGCGTATAATCATAACAGGGTCGCTCTATCTCGTGGGGCACGCCCTGAAAGTCAACAACGCCTGAAGGACCAGCCCCTTGGGGATCGCCCGCGCCGCGCCGCCAGAGCCGAAAAAAGTGACGCTGCATGGCACAGCCGTGCTGCTGAAATCGGCGCAGTTCGAGCATTCAGCCGTTTTCCTGCGCGGGTTGTCCGGCATGGGCAAATCCGACCTTGCCTACCGGTTGATCGACGCGGGCGGCACGCTCATCTGCGACGACCAAGTGGTGCTCGAGCGGCGGCAGGACAAGATTTATGCCGACAGCGTGGAGGCCATCCGCGGGTTGATGGAAGTGCGGGGCGTCGGACTGCTGCGCTTTCCGGTCTCGGCCGCAGCGCGGCTGCGGCTTGTCATTGACCTCGTCAAGCGCGACGAAGTGCCGCGCCTGCCCGACCCGGAGACGCACGAGATACTTGGCGTCGCCCTGCCGAAATTCCGCCTGCATGCGTTCGACGTGTCGGCCGTCTTAAAAGTTTTCAAGGCGATGGAAGTCGCGCACCGCCCCAATCTGGTGGTGAAATAGAAAGGATTTAACATGATCGGTCTCGTCCTCGTCACCCATGGCCGCCTTGCGGAAGAATTCGTGAAGGTCATGGAACATATCGTCGGCCCGCAAAAACAAATTGCCACGGTTTGCATGGGGCCCGACGATGATCTGGAAGGCAAGCGCCAGGAAATCATTGCCAAGGTCGCCGAAGTCGAAGGCGGCAAGGGCGTCCTGATCCTGACCGATATGTTCGGCGGCACGCCGTCGAACCTCGCAATCTCCATCACGCAGGACAAAAAGGTCGAAGCGCTGGCGGGCATCAACCTGCCGATGCTGATCAAGCTCGCGAGCGTACGCCAGACGGAAACGCTGTCGCAGGCGGCGCTGTCGGGGCAGGAAGCGGGGCGCAAATATATCAACGCGGCGTCAGCCCTGCTGCAGACCGGATAGAAGAAAAATGACTGCACATCAGAAAACCGTGCAGATCGCCAACCGCCGCGGCCTTCATGCCCGAGCGGCCGCCAAATTCGTGAAAACCGTCGAGCAGTTCGATGCGGAGGTGAAAGTCGCCAAGGACGATATGGAGGTCGGCGGTACCTCGATCATGGGCCTCCTCATGCTTTCCGCCAGCAAGGGCACCGCGATCCGCATTTCGGCGGGCGGCGCGCAGGGCGCGGAAGCCGTGGCCGAGCTCGCCGCGCTGGTCGAGCGCAAATTCGACGAGGACGAATAGCATGTCCGCCGAAATCGTGTTGAGCGGCATCGGCGTTTCCCATGGCATCGCAACCGGCCCCGCCTATATCGTCCAGCTCTCCCGCCCAAAAGTCCCGCAGCGCGAGGCGGGCGATACCACGGCCGAACAGAAAAGGTTTGAAGACGCGGTCGAGACGGTGCGTGGAGACCTGCTGGCGCTAAAGGGGCAATCGAAAAACCTGCCCGAGGAAGCGGCGGAAGAGCTTGACCTGCTGCTGGACGCGCATCTTGCCATGATCACCGGCTCCCGCCTTATCCGCGGCGCGCTTAAGAAAATCGCGGAAGAAAACATCAACGCCGAATGGGCGCTGGACAAGGTCATGCGCGACCTGGCTGCGCAGTTCCGCGCCGTGCGTGATAATTACATTGCGGCGCGTATCGACGATGTTGAAGCGGTCGGCAACCGCATTCTGCGCGCGCTCATGAACCTGCCTTGGCTGTCGCTCGATGCCGTACCGCCGGGCGGCATCGTGCTCGCCAAGGAAATCACGCCCGCCGACGCGGCGCAGCTTGACCCGCGCCGTATTGCGGGCCTGGCGACTGTGCATGGCGGTGCCGCCGGCCATACCGCCGTTATGGCGCGGAGCCTCGGCTTGCCGGCGGTGCTCGGCCTCGATCCCGCGATCCTCGAGCGCAGCGCGCAGGGAACCACGGTGATCGTCGACGGCGTCGAGGGACGATTGATCCTGAACCCTACCGCCGGAACGCTCGCGCAGTATGAAGGCAGGCGCGCAAACCTGCAACGCGATGCCGACGCGCTCGCCGAAATCCTGACCGCGCCCGCTGCGACGAAGGATGGCACCGAAATCACGCTGCGCTCCAACCTTGAAATCCCGCGCGAAACCGAAGCGATCAAGGCCGCTGGCGCGCGAGGCATCGGCCTCTTCCGCACAGAATTCCTGTTCATGAACCGCACCACCCTGCCGGGAGAAGACGAGCAATTCGAGGCGATGGCGGGCGTCGTGAAGCAGATGGAGGGGGAAAGCGTCACTTTCCGCACGCTCGATATCGGCGGCGACAAGCTCGCGAAATCGCTTGGCGAATTTATTGGCGAAGCCGCGAACCCCGCGCTCGGCCTGCGCGCCATCCGTCTTTCCCTGAAAGAGCCCCATCTGCTGCGCACGCAGCTGCGCGCGATCATCCGCGCCGGCGCCTTCGGGCCCGTCAAGATATTGCTGCCGATGGTCACGACGGCAGATGAGGTGGAGCGCTCCCGCGCCATGCTGCGCGAATGTTACAAGGAACTCAAAAACGAAAAGGCGGCGATCCCGGATAAAATCCCGCAGCTCGGCACCATGATCGAAATTCCGGCCGCGGCGCTGTCGGCCGATGGTCTCGCGGCCGTATCCGATTTCTTCGCGCTCGGCACCAACGATCTCGTCCAGTACACCGTCGCGATCGATCGCGGCAACGATCAGGTCGCGTCGCTTTACAACCCTCTCAACCCCGCCGTGCTGCGCCTGATCGAGTTTACCGTCGAGGCGGCGAAGCGCATGGGAATCCCCGTCAGCATCTGCGGCGAAATGGGCGCGGACCCGAAATACACGGCGCTGCTGATCGGCCTTGGCATCCGCGAATTCTCCGTCGGCTTTTCCAACGTGCCGCGCATCAAGAGCCGCATCCGTAGCCTCAACCTTGCTCAATGCGAAGAACATGCAAGGCAGGTGATGAATCAGTACGAACCCGCGCGCATCACCGAACTGGTCCGCCAGTTTCGTCCATAGAATCAGCCACTTATTTTATGCGTGACAGTTCACGAATTTGCCCTATTTTAGGCGCAGGATTTTAACGATAACAACAAGATGATGGAGCTTAAAATGGCGGTCGCGCAGGCAAAAACGGCAACGGGTGATTTCAAGGTCAAGGACATGTCGCTCGCCGACTGGGGCCGCAAGGAAATCGCCATCGCCGAAACCGAAATGCCGGGACTGATGGCGCTGCGCGCCGAGCACAAGGGTAAGTTCCCGCTGAAGGGCGCGCGCATCGTCGGCTGCCTGCATATGACGATCCAGACTGCCGTGCTGATTGAAACGCTCGTTGATCTTGGCGCGGAAGTGCGCTGGTCGTCCTGCAACATCTTCTCGACGCAGGACCAGGCGGCGGCCGCCATCGCCGCGGTCGGCGTTCCCGTCTTCGCATGGAAAGGCATGAACGAGGAAGAATTCTGGTGGTGCATCGAACAGACGCTGCGCGGGCCGAACGGCTGGACCCCCAACATGATCCTCGATGACGGCGGCGACGTCACGCTCCTGATGCACAACAAATACCCCGAG
>DASPMW010000194.1:0-56162 GCA_035626855.1 Patescibacteria group bacterium | reverse complement strand
TCACCGGCAGGCCCTTCATGATCTTGAAAATCTTGACGAAGTCCTGTTTCTGGTGAGGTTCGATTTTTGCGAGGGCCGCGCGGCGGTCTTCCGCAGTTTCCGCAAGGATCATCTGCCGAACGAAGAGTATCCGCTCGGGGTCGAAGAACATATGCTCGGTGCGGCAAAGACCAATGCCCTCGGCCCCAAATTTGCGCGCCGTCTCGGCATCAAGCGCGGTTTCGGCATTTGCGCGGACCTTCAGGCGGCGCACATCATCCGCCCATTTCATCAGCGTCTCAAAATCCCCGGTAAGGGCTGGCTGCAGCATCTTGACCGCCCCGAGCAGCACGTCGCCGGTCGATCCATCGATCGTAATCTGGTCGCCTTCCTTCACGACTTTGCCCTTTATCGTCATGGTTTTCGACTTCATGTCGATCACGACATCACCGGCGCCGGAAACGCATGGCTTGCCCATCCCGCGAGCGACGACCGCCGCGTGGCTGGTCATCCCGCCGCGCGAGGTGAGAATCCCTTGCGCCGCGTGCATGCCATGGATATCTTCGGGGCTTGTTTCTGTCCGGCAGAGGATGAGTTTGGTGCCATCCTTGGCAAGTTTTTCCGCATCATCGGAATCAAAGCAAACCGCACCGGTCGCAGCGCCCGGGGAGGCGGGAAGGCCGCGTGTCAGCACGGTCTTCGCTGCCTTGGCATCAATCGTGGGGTGCAGCAATTGGTCAAGCGATTGGGGGTTAATCCGCTTGATGGCCGCTTCCCGGCTAATCAGTTTTTCATTCACCATATCGGCGGCAATCTTGAGCGCTGCCGCGGCGGTGCGTTTTCCGCTGCGGGTTTGCAGCATGTAGAGCTTTTTGTTCTGGATGGTGAACTCTATGTCCTGCATGTCCTTGTAGTGTTTTTCGAGCTGGAGACGGATGCCGTCCAGTTGCTCGTACACTTCTGGCATGGTTTTTTTCATGTCGTCGAGTTCGAGGGGGGTGCGTATTCCCGCGACGACATCTTCGCCTTGTGCGTTTAGCAGGTATTCGCCGTAGAACTTGTTTTCGCCGGTCGAGGGGTTCCGCGTAAAGGCAACGCCCGTCCCGCAATCGTCCCCCATATTCCCGAAGACGACCGCCTGAACGCAAACGGCAGTGCCCCATTCCTCCGGAATCGTATTAATTTTGCGGTAGGTGACCGCGCGGGGCGTCATCCATGACTTGAAGACCGCGCCAATCGCGCCCCACAACTGTTCGCGTGGGTCTTGCGGGAAGGGCTTGCCCGACTGCTTCTGAACAAGCGCTTTGTACTGTTCGACGATGTCGGCCAGCCCTTCGGCCGGGATATCGGTATCCTGCTTATGTCCATTGCGGCGTTTGTAAGTATCCAGGATGTCTTCGAACAGGTCGTGATCGACGCCAAGCACAACATCCGAATACATTTGGATCAGGCGGCGATAGCAGTCCTGGGCGAAGCGCTCATTGGCGCTTGATGCCGCGAGTCCCTTTACAGTGACATCGTTGAGCCCGAGGTTGAGGATGGTATCCATCATGCCCGGCATCGAAACCCGCGCGCCAGAACGTACGGAAAGCAAAAGGGGCTTCTTTACGTCCCCGAAGATGGCGCCGATTTCTGTTTCCAGTTGCTTAAGACCGATATTCACCTGCTCTTGGATATCCGCCGGGTAGGACTGGTTATTCTGGTAGAACCAGGTGCATACCTCCGTGGACATGACAAAGCCGGGAGGAACGGGAAGGCCGATCTTGCTCATTTCCGCCAGGTTTGCGCCCTTGCCTCCGAGAAGATTTTTCTGGCTGGCGTCACCCTCGCACAAAGTCTTGCCGAAGCTGTAAACCCACTTGCCGGATGTGTGTATCTCGGATTTCAGCACCGTGTTGGCTCCTGTTTTCATTACCCCTCCAGCTTCGAAAAATCCGCGACTTCGTTCATCGTTCCAGCGATGCCCGCCAGCATGCTTAAACGGTTGGCGCGCAAGTTTTGTTCGGGCGCGTTCACAAGAATTTTTTCGAAGAAAGCGTCCACGGCGCCGCGCATTCCCGACATGGCTGACATAACAGCCGTAAAGTCTTCCTTGGCCAGGTCAGCCTTGATCTGGCCGCCAGACGCCCCGAGCGCCGCGAACAGGTTTTTCTCCTGTTGTTCCCCTAGCAGATTTTCCTGCACATCCCGGCCGGAATAAGTCTTGCCGTCCTTCTTTTCTTCGATGCGCAAGATATTTGTCGCGCGCTTGTAACCCGCTAACAGGTTGACTCCGTCCTCCGTCCTGACAAAGTCCTGTACGGCGTTAACGCGTGCGACGACACGGGTAAGATCGTCATCTGCTTTCGCCGCAAAGACCGCGTCGATCAGGTCGTGCCGCACGCCTTGATCCTTGAGCGCCACCTTCAAGCGCTCGGTGAAGAATTGTGTCAGGTCTTTGGTTACTTCGTCTTCGGGGCGCAGCCCTTTGATTTTGCCGGCATAGAGCTGATAGGATTTCCTGAACAGGACGGAGAGCGAAATGCGGAGCTTGTTCTCAAGGATTATGCGGATCATGCCGAGTGCTGCACGACGCAGCGCAAAGGGATCCTTCGAGCCGGTGGGTTTCTCGTCTATTGCGAAGAAGCCGACCAGAGCGTCCAGTTTATCGGCGAGCGCCACCGCGATTGAAACAGGGGCTGTGGGGCACCCGTCGTTGGCGCCAACAGGCTTGTAATGCTCCGCAATCGCTTGCGCGACCTCCGGTTTTTCTTTGTCGTGAAGCGCGTAATAGCGCCCCATGGTGCCCTGCACCTCGGGGAATTGATAGACGACGCCGGATGTCAGGTCCGCTTTGCAGAGTTCGGCGGCGCGGGCCGCCTGCTTGCCGTCATAGCCAAGCAGTTCGGCTATTTCCTGAGCCAGTGAATGCAAGCGCGAGACGCGGTCACGCACGGTGCCGAGTTTCTGGTGAAAGGTTATTTGCTCGAGAGCGGGCAGGCGGGTTTCCAATTTCTGACGCCGGTCCTGGTCCCAGAAAAATTTCGCATCGGAAAGGCGCGCCCGCAGCACTTTCTCGTTCCCCGCGACGACCTGCTTACCGCCGTCTTCCGTGATCATGTTTGCGACAACAATAAACTTGTTCGACAGTTTTCCCCCGGCATCAAGTAACGCGATATACTTCTGGTTACCACGCATGGTGGAAATCAGAACTTCCTGCGGCACATCGAGATATTCTTTCTCGAATTCCCCGACCAGCGGTACCGGCCATTCGACCAGTCCGACGATTTCCTCGAACAAAGCTTCATCTTCGCGGATCTTCAGTCCGGCTTTATTCGCCAATTCCTGCGATTGCTTTGAAATTACTTCCTTGCGTTCCTCGCGGGTCAGCATCACATGGGCTTTCTTCAGCTTTTCGCGGTAGTCGCCGAAGCCAAGCACCTCTATCTTGCCTGACGAAAGGAAACGGTGTCCTTGCGTCGATTTACCGGCGCTGACAGGCATCTCTCCACCGCCTAAAGCAAAACTGACGTTGACAGGATGACCGCCGAAGAGCGCCACGATACTATGCAGCGGGCGCACCCACTGGCGGGTGCTTGATTTCCAACGCATCGATTTCGGCCACGCCATTTTGTTGAGCGCATCCTCGATGACAGTAGTCAGCACTTTTCCGACGGGTTGTCCCTGTACATTTTCGCGATAGAACCAGAAGGTACCTTTTTGGTTCTCTTCCTTCACGCACTTTGAGAAGTCGGGTTGATTTATGGATTTGAGGAAGCCCTGCAGCGCCTGATCCTGAGCATCCACGCGGGGACCTTTTTTCTCGACGACGGTGTCGGGCTGCTGCTCGGGCAATCCGTCCACGACAACTGCAATGCGCCGTGGTGTTGAATGCGCCTCGGCCTTTGTGATCGTCAGCCCCTTGTCGGTAAGGCCCTTGATAATAAGGTCCTTAAGGTCTTCCGTCGCCTTCACCTGCATACGTGCGGGGATTTCTTCAGAGAAAAGTTCCAGGAGAAACTCGGCCATGTTATGCAGCCTCCTTCTTCACTTGCTCGTCGCCATAAACGCCGAGCCAGGCTTCACAGCACCCTTTCGCCAATTCACGCACACGGCCGATATACGCTTGGCGCTCGACAACGGAAATGACGCCACGCGCATCCATGAGGTTGAAGAGATGGCTGGCCTTCAGGCACTGGTCATAGGCGGGCAGGGCAAGGCCCTTGCGACCGTTGTTGGAGGGATGCGTGGATTGCACGTTCAGCAGCGATTTGCATTCTGCTTCCGCGTCCTTGAAATGCTGCATCAGTTTATCGGTGTTCGCGAATTCGAAGTTATGGGCCGAGTATTCCTGCTCCGCGCGCAGGAACACGTCGCCGTATTTTACGCCGCGGCCATTGAAGTCGAGGTCGTAGACGTTATTCACGTTCTGGATATACATAGCGAGGCGCTCAAGCCCATAAGTGATCTCAGCCGAAACAGGATTGCATTCGATGCCGCCGACCTGTTGGAAGTAGGTGAACTGCGTGACCTCCATGCCGTCGCACCACACCTCCCAACCGAGGCCCCAGGCGCCGAGGGTCGGGCTTTCCCAGTCATCCTCGACGAAGCGGATGTCATGATATTTTGAATCAATGCCGATTTTCTTCAGGCTCTCGAGATAGAGATCAAGAATGTTCTCAGGCGAGGGCTTCATGATAACTTGATACTGATAGTAATGCTGCAGCCGGTTCGGGTTCTCGCCATACCGCCCGTCGGTCGGGCGACGCGAGGGTTGGACATAGGCCGCGTTCCATGGTTCGGTGCCAAGCGCGCGAAGTGTCGTCGCCGGATGGAAGGTGCCGGCGCCGACCTCCATGTCATAAGGCTGCAGGATGAGACAACCTTGGTCCGACCAGAATTGGTGAAGGGTCAGGATAAGATTCTGAAAACTAAGCGGCTTCGCGTTCGACATCGCATTTCCCAATAAAATTGACACCAAGAGACTATCACCACAAGGCTTGTTTTCAAAGTCCGGCGCCCCGCCAGACGCAGATAAAATCTTTCAAATTGAAGGGCTATTTCGCAGGATTTAGCTGACGAAAAATCCAATGCGTTTTAGAGATCCACGGGGCTCGAGCAAAACGAAGTCAAGAAAGCAAGCGAACGTGGAGAGTAGTGCGTTGAGGACGACTAAACGAGATAGTCGCCAACGTGAAATGGGGCGCTAGAGGCTGCGAATTCCGTCCGAGGCCGGGCCTATTTAGTGTATCGCCCGACTAAAGCAGACAAATCCGATATTCCTAAACATAACAATGGGATAAACTGCTTACAACCTACTTAACGTCGCCTTAAGTTTTTTGCCATAGAATTCGTGGTATAATTTAGGGCAGGATACTTATTATGATTTCTGAAAGCGTCATCATTTTCGGAGCTACAGGCAATGTTGTGATGGTCATTAATGGGCCGCTGCCGAAAAACGTGCCGATCATGTTCAAAGTGGGGGCGAGCAAGGTCGACCTGATGACGGACCAGGATTTATTATATTCGGAGCGTGGGTTGAGCCCCTATATCTGCCAGAAGCTTCGCGACAAGAACGAGATCGGGTTACTTGAAGTA
Organism: Patescibacteria group bacterium; assembly: GCA_035626855.1. Lineage (GTDB taxonomy): Bacteria > Pseudomonadota > Alphaproteobacteria > Micavibrionales > UBA2020 > JAPWJZ01. Next base: position 50,606 of record DASPMW010000194.1, on the reverse strand, counting down.
ACTGATCAGGCTAACCCGCCGAAACATTTGACCAACATCGCGTACCAGTACGCGGCGACTTAACAGAGGATCGATCATGTCTGTATCAGCGATGGTACCCGGTGATTCCGCAACGTCAACTGTTGGCCCAAGCGCTTCCGTGATCAGCAAGCCGAATAGCAGCCTGCTTTCGATTGTGCGGGACACGATCCTCACAGGCGTCATGCTCAATGCGCTTGAGGGAAAGGGCCAGCCGCAAATGCGTCCCGGCGATTCAATGCTGCAGACCTTGGGCGGCGGTGCCGAGGTTTATTCCAGGAACCCGAACAGTGGTTTTACGAAGGCTGTGGTCGGGCTTGCTTTGCTCGGCGTCGTCGGCAAGCTGCTCGACAGTAACACCGCGCCCCCTCCGACACAGGATCAGATCCGCAAGGATATGCAGGCGCAGGACGACAACCGGCTCGCCAGTATCAAGCTTGAAGACGCGCGCAAGCAGGAAGCCTATGTCGAAGAGGAAAAGCGCAAGGCGTTTTTTGCAAACAAAGGCCCTGGGTAGCCTTAATCCAACGCGAGTGCTTCAGCCGCGCCCAGGATTTTTTGCGCGCCGACGGAATACTTACCGTCTTTTTCATGGATGACCATACCTGGTTTCAATACCATCGGGGCAAAACGTTCCTTGCGTGCCCGAATGATGACGCGCTTTGCATTTTCGCCAGCTTTTGAAAACAGCGGATAAATCACGATACTCCCAAACCACCGGCGGCGCTCAAGCGTCGCGGTGATTTCACTCATGCGGTCGGCACGGTGGATCATCAGGAGTGTCCCGCCCTGCTTCAGCTTACGGTGGGCATATTTGACCCATTCTTCCAAGGTCGCACCCGATGCGTCTTCGCCGTGAGATAGTGCTTTATTGCGGGTCGGGGATGGGGTGTGCGTACCAGCTTCCTGATACGGCGGGTTCATCAGGACGACCTGAAACTGGTTGTCGTCGATAAGTCTTTCGCGCCTGAAATCGGCGCAAACATAGCGTGCTGCGTGGGCCATGCCGTTCAGCGCAGCGTTTTGAAGCGCGAGGTCGACCAGTTCTTGCTGGATATCAATTCCCGTGAGGGCGATGTTGTCACGCGCCGCCGCGCATAGTCCGACTGAGCCGACGCCACAGCCCAGGTCGAGTACATGCATGCCGGTTTGAAGTGGCGCGGCCGAAGCGAGGAAAACCGCGTCGATCGAGGCATGGTACCCGATCTTCGGTTGCAGCAATTGCACCCGCCCGTGCAACAGCGTTGTTTCAATGACTTCGTTCTGTGATGTCACGCATTCCCCTCCAGCGGCTTGATCAACCCGTGGTTGGCGAGTATGTCGCAGGCTTCCTCAACCAGGCTGTCGCGGGCGGCAATGACATGCGTTACAGGTCCATCGCCCGTACCCGGAATAAGTCCGAGGTCTTCGCCGACGCGAAATTCATCATATTCGTAGGTAATGCCGGCGGTATCGAGCAGCATGCGGGCCTTTTGAGCTAGCGCCGCATCCTCGCTCGCGAAAATTTCAAAAAATTCCTCCTCCGGGTCGAACAGACCTGCGTCTTCCAGCAAGGAGGACGCCTCGTCAAAATCCTCCTCCAATACCATAAACCGGCAATCGGAGATGTTGTCCAGCATCCCGCCTAAGGCTGCGGTAAGGTGTTCGCCGAAAACGAAATATTTGATCTTTGCGCTCTCGAGCAGTGACTTCACGAAGGCGATCTCGGCGGGCTCGCTGGTTCTGAAAATTTCTTGCATAAAGAGTGTTTTTATCCCGGCTTTTTGCTATATCAGGGAAGCATTAAGTATAGTCGATACCGCAACAATATACAGGCGATAATGACGCTGTCAAAACCTGCCATAACGGCCGCGGCACCCAATCCGCTCGACAGGCTCGCCCGGACGCTCAAAGACGACCTGACTGCGGTTAACACAATAATAATCGAGCGGATGCAGTCCGATATCCCGCTGATCCCCGAGCTGGCCAGCCATCTGATCGGGGCAGGGGGTAAGCGTATCCGCCCCTTGTTAACGCTCGCCTCTGCTGCCCTGTTTGGCTACACCGGCACCCGCCAGCATAGACTTTCGGCCTGCGTCGAGTTCATCCATACCGCGACGCTGTTGCATGACGATGTCGTGGATGAAAGCGACCAGCGTCGCGGGCGCGCCTCTGCCAATGCGATTTTCGGCAACGAGGCCGCAGTGCTTGTCGGGGATTTTCTGTTCAGTCGCTCGTTCCAGCTCATGGTCGAGGATGGATCGCTGGAAGTGCTGCGTATACTCTCCAATGCGTCCGCTGTGATTGCCGAGGGCGAAGTCCTGCAGCTAACGACGGCGAATAATATTGAAACGACCGAAGAGCAATATCTTAAGGTGATCGCCTCCAAGACCGCCGAGCTGTTTGCCGCCGCCTGCGAAACGGGTGCTGTGGTGGCGGGCAGGGCCGCAGGCGAGTGCAGGACGATGCGCGAGTACGGCATGTGCCTGGGGATTGCCTTCCAGATTTCCGATGACACCCTTGATTACACAGCTTCGGAAAAGACTTTGGGTAAGTCACTGGGCGACGATTTCCGCGAAGGGAAGATGACCCTGCCAGTCTTGTTTGCGCTCAAGCACGCAAACGCGGCGGAACGCGATTTTTGGAAACGCACCATGGCGGATGTGGATCAGCGCGAGGGAGATTTCGAAGAAGCTGTGCGTCTGCTGCACCGGCACAACGCGATCGGTCAGTCGCTTACAATGGCGCGGGAATACGAAGCGCGCGGCCGGCAGCTGCTCGCTGACATGCCGGGCACCGCTATCACGCAAGACCTTGCTGACCTGATTAGTTTCGCCGTAGAGCGGGAGTATTAATAAAATCAAAGATATAGCGGAGGATTTCACTGCTCTCAGGCAGTTGCAGCGAATCCGATTGAACGATTCCTGAAAATATGCGACATAAGCACTTCGATTTGTTCCCGCCATCGGAGTGTAGCTCAGCCTGGTAGAGTGCTTGCTTCGGGAGCAAGAGGCCCGGGGTTCGAGTCCCCGCACTCCGACCACTTTCTTTCCTCTATGCGGCAATGATCAACGTCAGGGTAGGGGCGTCTCTTCCGCGCTCGCAGCATCCAGCATCGCGCGCGCCGTTTCGTCCAGCTTCACGTTGACCGCTCGCGTGATTTCGAGGAGTTGTGCAACGCTTGAGGCGCTGGCGATCGGCGCTGTGATCGTATCCCTTCCAATCAACCAGGCAAGTGCGACTTGTGCCGGCGTAGCGCCGGCTGAATTCGCGATATCATCAAGGGCGCGCAGAATGCGCCACCCGCGGGCATTGAAATAATTTTTCTGCACGGATACGCCGCGCGGACTTTTGCCGAGGTCCGCTTCGCTTCGATATTTCCCGGAGAGGAAACCGCGGGCGAGCGAATAATAGCTGATAACGCCTATTCCATGAGCCCTGCAAACTTTTGCAAGTTCGGCTTCGAATTTTGCGCGGTCGTACAGGTTATATTCCGGCTGGAGGGAAGCGTAAACCGGCAGGCCATTTCTCCTGGCGACCTGGATTGCCGATTCCAACCGCACCGCGTTGAAATTTGATGCCCCAATAGCGCGCACCTTTCCGGCCTTTATGAGCGCGTCGTAAGCACCAAGGGTTTCCTCTTGTGGCACGGTCTCGTCGTCGGCATGGGCCTGGTAGAGGTCGATGTAGTCTGTTTTGAGCCGCTTTAGGGAGCCATCGACTGATTTAAGAATATGCGCCTTGGATAACCCTTTTCCATCCTGTCCCATGTCCATGCCGCATTTGGTTGCGAGCACAATCTCACGGCGTTTACCGCTGCTTGCGAACCAATTTCCGATAATGGTCTCGGATTCTCCGCCCTTATTGCCCTCGATCCATTTCGTATATACATCCGCCGTATCTACGAAGTTGAATCCCTCGTGAACGAAGGCATCGAGAATTTCGAACGACATTGCTTCATCGGCCGTCCACCCGAAGACATTGCCCCCAAAACAAAGCGGCGCGACTGACAATTCTGAGGTTCCGAGTTTTCGGTTTTCCATCGTTTTCTCCAAAGAACGGCTTCTCGTAAATTAGTCCCAAGTTTTTGAAATTACAAAATTTATAAAAATGGCTTTGACAGCAAACGATTCCGCCGTCTAAATGAGAATGATTTTCAATATCGGGACCTTGAGCCATAGAAAAAACCAAATAATTTTCCAGCTTCGTCGTGTAAGTGAAGATCCCCCCGCCATGGTTTACCGGACTTTCCAAAGGTTCGGACCATGGTGGGAGAGGGGTCTTAATTTTCCGAAATAACTGGAAAGGGGCCAAGGTTTCTGACACACTAACGGCACTTCACAGGGTGGGAATAAGGGATGTTTACTGAATTAAAAGCGCAGGCAGTTGAGGCTATCCGCCAAAGCTATGCGCTCTTGTCGAAAGAGCAAAATCTGTCCCCGGACAATGAAGCGGTGACTCAATCGCTGACCCATCTCGTGCGCACCCTGACAAAATGCCAGGCGCCGGAGCTGATCAGGTTTCTTATGGACACCCCAGAGCTCGCCACAGAGCGTGAAAAGCTGCCCGTACTTTGCGGCATCGCTGAATGCGAAATGGAAAAATACTGGGCGCGAAAACTTATCGCGCGGCCGTCATGCGACCTCGCCGAATTCTGGTACTTCCCGGAGTATACTGCGCTTTGCCGGGCCGAGATTGAATTGTTCAAACAGCAGGGTTCTTTCAGCCGCATCAGCTTCCTGGGGGCAGGGGCCCTGCCAATGACTGCCTTCATGCTGGCGCGCGAGTGTCCGGACACGCCGATTGTCTGCGTTGATTACGATGCCGAAGCCTGCGAGTTGGCGAAACAGTTGAGCCGTAAGATCGGCCTGAAAGACAATGTCAATGTCCAATGGATGGATGCTCTGCAATACACGCCCGTCGCGAATGAACTGGTGATCTGCGCGAGCCTTTTATACGGGCGGGAAGAAATTTATCGTCGCCTGGATAATCACGACTGCGCACTGATCGTCCGCGACTCCGAAGGGCCCTATCAATATCTCTACAAGGCAGCCGAATTGCCGCACCGTTCCAGCTTCCGCGAAATTGCCAAGACACAGATCGATTCAATGCGCATCAACACGAGCCGTTATTTCGTGCGCGCGGCGAAGGAAACACCGCATGCCAGCGCCGCTTAAGCAACCATCGGCGGAAGATTCTACGATCAGTTTGGCGCAAGCGCTTGTGCAGGTTGCTTCCGTGACCCCCCTTGACTCCCGGGACCTGCCTCTGGCGCAGGCGAGCCTCGACATCGCGGCATCGGCTGCCGCTAAATCCGGGGCCAAAGTGACGCAACTTGATTTCAGCGGTGGCCACGCAAAATGGGACTACGCCGTCAATAACATCTTCCTTGAATGGAATTTTGGTACGCCGGAAAAACACATCTGCTATATCGGGCACCTTGATGTCGTTCCGCCGGGCGATCAGGCAAAATGGTCCACGGATCCGTTCAGCGGGAAAATTGAAAACGGCTACCTTTATGGCCGAGGTGTCACCGACATGAAGGGAAGCGTCGCCGCCTTCATCACAGCAATCGAAGATCAGATCGAGAGCCTGAAAAATACTAACGTCAAGATCAGCATGATCCTCACCACAGACGAGGAATGGGCGGCTGTCAACGGCAGCAAGAAGGTACTCGAGTGGATGCAGGCGCGTGGCGAAAAAGTGGACGCGTTCATTGTCGGCGAACCCTCATCACAGGATGAACTCGGCAGCCATATCAAAATCGGCCGCCGTGGCAGTCTGGTCGGCACATTAACGGCCAAAGGCGTGCAGGGCCATGCCGCCTACCAAGAGCTCTTCGAAAATCCTAACCGCGCGCTCGCGCTTGCCTCCACGATTCTCAATAGTCTTTCATTCTCTGACGGCAACGAAAATTTCCCGAACACGAACTTCGAAACAATTGCATTCAAGTCCGGCGATTTCAATGCAAGCGCCATCGTGCCCGGCGAGGCCCAAATGCTGTGGAACCTGCGCTTCACACCGCAATACGACCCCGATAGCCTGGAAAAACTCATAAAGGATGCGCTAGCCAACCCACCGGAATGGGCGAAGCAACATCCTGACTACCACCTGCTTAAAAATATCGAGGTGAAAGCAAATAAGGATACGGCTTCGGTGCCATATTACAGTGCACCGGGCGGCCTCGCGTCGTCAGCCCAGGACGCCGTCAAATCGGTCCTGGGAACGGCGGCAAAACTCGATGGCAGCGGCGGCACGACGGACGGCCGGTTTGCGGCGCAGGCTTTCCCTATGGCAGAAATCATCGAGTTAGGTCTGCCGGAACGCGGTGGAATCCCGGAGCAAGGGAAGGGGGACGATTATCTTTCACGAGGCGGCATGCATCAGGTAGACGAACGCGCGTCCATTCGTGACCTGGTAAGCCTGCGAAAGATTTTCGGCGAAACTGTTAAGAATTACAGTGCCGGTCAACAAAAAGATCCTAAGGTTAAAAATGCAAAACCCGGTACTACGTCCCATAAGCCTGGCTGACGCCGAACAGCTGCGTAAGCTCTACAAATACTCGCTTGAAAAAAATGCACGTGGATTTGTAACGGATCCGGATTATCACGGCGATATTGTCGAGCGTGCGATCCAGTACCAGCTCAGCAACGGCGCCATGCTGGGGCTATTCGCTGAAGATGGTGTTCTCCTGGGGTTTGGCGGCTTGAAGCAGAAAGAGAATGGCCGCGTCGAGCTCTGCAATCTGCACCTGCATCCGCACCAGCATGGCAAGGGTCTTGGAAAACAACTCGCGCTCGCGCTGATTGATGAGGCGCGTGAGCTCGAGTATGAAACAATTGAGCTTCACGTCACAGCCACGCAGGAGGCAGCCATTGGTTTATACCGGCGTCTGGGGTTCATAGAGACGCACCGCAAAGTTTATGAAGTTGAAGGCAAAAGCTTCGATACAGTATTTATGGAGCTGGCACTCTGAACGGGCCAGTCACACTAACGTAACACACTCAGTATTTACCATAATATACATTATCAAGCTTAGGTAGCGTCGGAGATGGAGTTGTGCAGGGCCTACTCTTACCTTGAAATGGCCGCATTCCTCTTTTGGTTCAAGTGAATTGCAGTTAAGGTATCGCTCTTTAAGGATGGGCACAATGTCTATCGATTATAAGATAGTTCCGATTACCGAAGGCAATTACACGCGTGAAAAGTTCGCGGCCCTCCTCAAGAAGAGCCAAGCTGAGGGCTATAACCTTGTGCTGCGGTTCGGCGAGAATTGGGATTCCGGCGACAACCGCTTTAACCTGCCCGGGGAAGCTTTTTTCGGCGTGGAAAACGATGGCCGGCTGATCGGTATGGGCGGTCGATCGATCGATCCTTACCTGAATGACACCCGTGCGGTGCGCGTGCGGCATGTTTACTTGCTGCCGGAATGGCGGCGGCTGGGCATTGGCGAGGCGCTGATGAAGCGCATCATGGATGTGCCCGCTGGCCAGTTCAAGCGTATGACCTTGCGCACGCTCCACATCGGGGCACGTAAGTTCTATGAAAAAATTGGTTTTCAATACGTGGGTGAAGGCGACGTCACCCACGAATTCGAGCTTTAGTTGGCGAAGATGAAAAATAGAAAAACAACAGCTGCGAAGAAAAAACCTGTCGTAACGAAAGCCGCGCGCCCAATAGACAGACTCCTCGATATCATGCATTACTTGCGTAATCATAAGGATGGCTGCGCCTGGACGCAGGAACAAACGCATCGTTCCTTATCGCCCTATCTGGTCGAGGAAGCCTACGAAACTGCCGATATCATTGACCAGGGTAAAGTTGACGATCAACTACGCGACGAGCTGGGCGACGTTCTGCTGCAGGTCGTATTTCATGCCGCAATCGCCGAAGGGCGCAAGTCGTTTGATTTTGAAGACATTGCACAAGCGATCGTTGACAAGCTTGAACGCCGTTATCCGACCATTCTCGGCGACGAGGCGAATACGCTCAAAACACCGGAGGAAATCGATCGCCGCTGGGAGGAAATCAAGGCGGAAGAACGCAAGAAGAAGGGCGTGACAAAAAACGCCAGCATCCTGGATGAGATTTCAACCGCCCTGCCCGCACTTTTGCGCGCCAACAAGCTAAAAGGCCGCGCCGCCAAGGCCGGATGGGAATGGCCGGATACCACTATGCTCCTCGACAAGATTGCGGAAGAAGTCGGCGAGTTGCAGGATGAAATCAACGCAAAGAAAACCGACAAGCAAAAAGTCTCGAACGAGCTGGGCGACCTGATGTTCATGATCGTCGACTTCGCGCGCTGGCATGGCATTGATGCCGAGGACGCCTTGCGGGAAACCAATAACCGGTTCGAGCGCCGTTTCCGCCACATGGAACAGGGCTTGAAGAAGCGCAAAACAACGATCAAGGATGCGCCGCGGTCGCTCCGCCGGTCGCTCTGGGATGAGGCCAAGGCTCTGGAAAAAAAGAAGAAATAAGGTTACCCACAAAGCCTATTGCATTGCAGCGAATCGAAGCGTACAAATCCTTTCCGCTGCCGCTTTTAAACGGCGATCCAATAAAATTTTTGATGATAAATTTTGAAGGTGTGTGATGCCTGCGAACAATAACGATTCCGAGATGCAAGAACTGGACGCGATCGTGCGCCCGCTAGTCGCCAACGGCTTCGAATGGCGCGGCGGCGATACTTTCGGCCAAGAGGTCGTCAGCATCTACATGAATGACAAGCTCGATGAATTCGTGATGCTGCGCTACAACCGCGCCCCCGATGATACCGGTCGTGCCCAGCCGCCGCTGATCCACCGCGGCGCGATGGCGGAACTCGACCAGCCCATGGACAACATGGACAGCCTGCGGTTCATGACGATCCCTGAGTTCCTCGGCTTTGTGCAGCCGCGCGATGTGACACCTGTCGCAATTCCGGTCACAACCATCTCTGCGCGCGCCGCGAACGTCTTCAGGCCGTCCTAAGCGCTGCGACGGGCTTCGAGACGCGGATAGGCCTCTTTCTCGAGCATTTCCCATCGGGCTTTATCGGGTGCCGCGATCAAAACGCAATGCTTATGCATGTCTGGCGTGAACGGCACGTTTTCGCAGGCCAGGCGCACATATCCCCCCGCCTCTTCCGCCAGCAATACCGTTGCGGAGTGGTCCCACGGTGTTACTTTGTTCAGATGGATGACAAAATCGGCCTCGCCAGCTGCGAAGGTGAGAAAATCATGCAAGGACGAGCGTACATTCATCACTTCCTTGACGACGCCGTTGACGGGCTCGAAATGCCATGCCTGCCCGCCGCCGCCCATGCCGGCCATGTCGGAAAGCTGCTGCGCGCTCTGGCGCACTTGCGCTTTCTTGCCGTTGATGGTGGCGCCACGCCCGAGCTGCGCGATCGCCATGCGGTCGCCGGGGCAGTCATACACCCAGCCATATTCAGTCACGTTGTTGACGACGAGCGCTACCAGGATGCCAAAATGGCTGCGGCCATGCGCGAAGTTATAGGTGCCGTCGATCGGGTCGATGACCCAGACCGGCTTGCCGTCCTTGAAACGCGACAGGACCGACGGGTCTTTTGACACCTCTTCCTCACCGACAACAAGCGAACCCGGCAGGTATTCGCGCAGTGCCGCGCTGAGGGCTTTCTCCGACGCTTCGTCAGCGACCGTTACGAAATCACCCGGGTTCTTCTCGCGGATATCGCCGGTCGCGAGGTTTTTAAAGCGCGGCATGACCTCGGTTTCCGCGACATGACGAATGATATCCGCAACTTTTTCGACGTCTATTTGCATAACATTAAACCCCGTTGGTGATGCCAATTTTTAACAGCAAAACAATTGCTTATGCCACCATAATCGCATTGACAGAAAGATGCCGCAGTCCTACTAATCGTAACGCTAGCAAACATAAAAAACGGCAACTTATAGAAAGGCACAACAATGTCCCTCCTCGACAAACCCAAAGCATGGGCAAAAGCGCTGACCGACCTGTTCTCCAAAAAAGCAGCTGTCGAAGCTCCCAAAGCAGAAACCGCTCCTGCTGCTGAAGCTCCCGCTGCTCCGGCTGCCGCTGTGGAAAAAGCCCCCGAAGCTCCGAAAGCTCCGACGGTCTAATTTCGCCTAAGATTTAAGCCCCGGCCAGCGAAGGCGTTATGCCTTCTTACGCGGCCGGGGCTTTTTCTTTGCGCTTTTCTTATCTGATAATTTGTAATCGAACTGCGCGCGGAAACGATCAACGTCTTCCGGTTCGAGGCTCACAGTCACCTGCGCATGTTTTTGGGTATCCTTGCGCTCCAGCACCTGTCCACGGCGATATAGCCAAGCCAGCGCCTTGCCATCGGTGATATCGATGTTTACATGCAGCGTCTCGCGATTTTCGCCGAGCTTGTCATCGATCATGCCGAGCAGGTGGTCGATCCCCTCGCCTGTTACGGCGGACACTGCAGCAACGCGGCCGGCCTGACGCTTGACGCGCCGCACGAGTTCCATATGGTCATCTTCGGGCAGGTTGTCGACTTTGTTCAGCACCTCGATCAGGCGCGGATCGTTCTCTGAATCGATCCCAAGCTCGCGCAGGATCGTCAGCACGTCCTCGCGCTCAGCCTCGGTATTTTCCTGCCCGATATCGCGAACATGCAAAATGACCGTGGCTTCCTGCACTTCTTCCAGCGTCGCGCGAAAGGCGGCGACCAGTTGCGTCGGCAGCTCCGAGATAAATCCGACGGTATCCGACATGATCGCTTTTTTGCCGGATGGCAATTCCAGCCCGCGCATCGTCGTATCGAGCGTCGCGAACAGGAGGTCCTTGGCGAAAACTTCGGACCCCGTCATACGGTTAAACAGCGTCGATTTACCGGCGTTGGTATAGCCGACGATCGCGATGATGGGGTACGGCTCGCGCTTCCGCGATTCACGCTGCAGCTTGCGGTTGGCGCGGACGCTTTCCAGGTCCTCTCTGAGGCGACGCATGCGCTCGTCGATCAAGCGGCGGTCCATCTCGATCTGAGTTTCACCGGGGCCGCCCATAAACCCGAAGCCGCCGCGCTGGCGCTCAAGGTGGGTCCATGACCGTACCAGTCTCGACCGCTGAAAGCTCAGGGCCGCAAGCTCGACCTGCAACTGGCCTTCCCGCGTCCGCGCGCGGGCGCCGAAGATTTCGAGGATCAAGCCGGTGCGGTCAATGACCTTTGCGTTCCATGTTTTCTCGAGGTTCCGCTGCTGGACGGGGCTGAGAGCGTAATCGACGAAGACGAGTTTTGCGTCCAGTTCCTCGATCAGCGGCTTGATGCGTTCCACGGTTCCCGATCCGATCACGGTCGCGGGTGTCACGCGGGACAGGTTGATGATCTCCTCGTGAACGACGTCGAGGTTGATTGCGCGCGCAAGCCCGACAGCCTCGGCAAGCGAGGCTTCGGGAATGCGAGCATGGATGCGTGCATTGCCGTCCGAACCCTTGCGTGACGACAGCTCGGGGTGAAGGACGAGGATTCTTTCGCTCATGAAATTCTTTTATCTCAGCCGTGCGCGGCCGAATTGTCGCCCGCTTCTACTTCAGCCCCGTCATCGTCATTCAGCCGCACGGGAGCCGCGGGCATGATGGTCGAAATGGCATGCTTGTAGATCAGCTGCGAGTGTGAATCGCGGCGGAGCAGCATCGAGAAGTTGTCGAACCAGGTGATGATGCCCTGCAGCTTGACTCCGTTCACCAGAAATACGGTGACCGACATTTTTTCCTTGCGGATCTTGTTAAGAAATTTGTCCTGGAGGTTCTGGCTTTTGTCAGACATTTTTATTATTTTCCCTCGGCTTCGAAAATAGATCGGTTTTAAAGGGCACTTGATCTATGCCACCTCTAAAATTATTAGAGATGAATCAGTGGCTTCACAAGCGAAATTGAGCTGATTTCAGGGGCGCGGCTTGAAATACCCGCGGACGTATTCCATAAGGTCTCCGTGATGCCCAATCCGCAGCGCCGGTGGATTCTTGATCAACAGGTCTTCGGGCGGCGTCTTGGTTTCAATCAACACCGGCGTGCAACCGGCAGCGAGCGCGCACATCATGTCGGTATGGCTGTCGCCGAGATACCAGACATCCGGCCCGGGTTCGATGCCCATTTGCTCAAGCGCGAGCAGTAGCGGCGCGGGGTTCGGCTTGTCGGCTGTTGCCTCCCCTGCTCCCAGAATGACCTTAAAAAAACGATCAAAGCCCAGATGGGCGATCTCCTGCTTCAGCAAAGGGTTTCGCTTGTTGCTGACGACGCCCATCTCGATGCCGTTTTCGTGCAGCAACTGCAGCAGGTTTTCTGCGTTGTCGTGCTGTTTGACGTTATCGAATACAATCGCGCAAAATGTGTCGTAATAAATTTTGTCGGCTTCCTGCCAACGGTCTGCTCCGAAAAGCGAAGTAAAGAGGTCCCGCGCGGAGGGGCCGGAGCGACGTCGCGCTTCTTCCTCCGTCCAGGCCTCCGCCCCCATGTGGACAAGCGCGGTATTGAGCGCCTTGAACGCTGTATGCCAGTTATCAACGATGGTGTCATCCCAGTCGAAAATGATAGCACGCGGTTTTGCAAGACTGGTCATGCCGGGTTCCAACGTTCTTGTGTTCCGCCCGTCTTCGTGGCGTATTCCATGTAAAGGTCGAGCAGCTTGCAGGTGATTTCACCCGCATCCCCCGTGCCGATTTTCCTCCCGTCGATCTGGACCACAGGTGCAATCAATGCGACTGCTGAGGAACAAAAAGCTTCCTGTGCCTTGTAAGCTTCTGCGACGGTAAACTTGCGCTCCACAATCCTGATTTTTTCTTTTCTGCACAGAGCTTGCAGCGCGCTGCGCGTTACCCCCTTCAGGATGCTGTTATTGCTGGTCGCGCGGGTAATGAGGTTCCGGTTCTTGTCGATGATCCAGGCATTGCTGGACGATCCTTCGGTCACGAAACCATCGTCATCCACCATCCAGGCTTCGTAAGCACCCTTGTCAGCTGCTGCTTGTTTCGCGAGTACCTGGCCGATCAGCGCCGTGGTTTTGATGTCCCGCCGTTTCCAGCGGATATCGGGAACCGTGATAACCTTTTTGACGGCGGCCTTACGCGCTGCAATATCGTATTTTGCGGGGTAAAGCGTCATGACGAGCGTGGTGTCCGTTTTCTTCGGAAACAGAAAATCGCGCGGCGCGATCCCACGCGTCACCTGCATATAAACCATTCCGTTTTTGATCCGATTGCGGCGCACCAGTTCCCGCAACGCCAGCTCCATAGAGCGGCGCGGCATGGGCATCGTGATGCGCAGCTCACCGAGGGAGCGTTCAAGCCGGTCGAGATGGCCGACCTCGTCGCAAAGCCGGCCATTCACGAGGGCAACTACTTCATAGACGCTGTCGGCGAACTGGAAACCGCGGTCCTCGATATGAATACCGGCATCGGCATGTGGGATATATCGTCCGCGGACATAGGCGATGCGGGGCATCAGAAGTACTCCGGCCGGACCGCGAACATCTGCTCCACGCGCTTTACCTGGTCGTGGGCGGCCAGGATGATCACCCTGTCGTCCGGCTTGATGACGGTATCGGCGCGCGGCGCAATGATATTTTTGCCGCGAACGATCAGGCCGAAAATCATGTTTTTTGGCCGCTTGATCTCGCGGATCGGCGTATTGACGATGGCAGAAGTATCGAGCGCTTCGACCTCCAGGATCTCGGCAAAGCCGTCGCGCAGGCTGTGGGCCGCTTTGATGCGGCCACGGCGAACGTGCTGGAGGATCGTGGATACGGTGATTGCGCGCGGGTTCACGATCGCGTCGATGCCGAGATTGGTCACGAGCGACGTAAATGCCGGATTGTTGACCAGCGTGATGGCGCGCTGGCAGCCATGCTGTTTCGCGAGCATAGAGGCGAGGATATTGCTCTCGTCATGGTTCATGACAGCGATAAGCGCCTCGGCTTCGGAAATATTCGCTTCCTCCAGGATTTCCTTGGAAAGCCCGTCGCCATGGACCACCATGATGTCGGTGAGTTCTTCCGCCGCGCGCGTGGCCTTGTCGAAATCGGCGTCGATCAGGCGGATGCTGATATCCTGCCGCGTCCTTGTCAGTTCGGCGGCGAGCAGCGTGCCGATCTTCCCGGCACCCGCGATGACGACGCGGCGTGTTTGCTGGTTTTCGTAGCCGAACGCAGCCATCGCGCGCTGCAGGTGCTCGGTCGAGGAAACGAAGTAAACTTCGTCACCCGGAAGAATTTCATCATCGCCACCGGGGATAATCTGCTGATGGCCGCGGATGATCGCGACGATCTCGACCACGAGTTCCGGGAAAAGTGACGTGAGATGCTTCAGCGGTGTGTGTACCAGCGGGCAGTTCGACTTGCAGATAACGCTCACTAATTGCACGAGCCCGTCTGCCATGGGAATGATGTTGAAGGCCCCTGGCACACGAAGACGGTTCGCGATCGACTTTGCAACCTCGACTTCGGGGGAAATGACCACGTCGATCGGCATGTGGTCGCGGCTGTATAGCGCAGCCCAAGCGGGATTCAGGTAACCGGCCGCGCGTACCCGGGCAATCTTCATCGGCACCCGGAACAGCGAATGGGCGACCTGGCATGCGACCATGTTGACTTCATCTGAGTAGGTCGCCGCGACGATCATCTCCGCGTCCGCCGTGCCAGCCTTGTTGAGCACGTCCGGGTTGGAGGCATGGCCGACGATGCCGGTCACGTCGAGGTTTTCATTCACTTCGGCAATTAGTTCGGCGTTGCGGTCAATCAGGGAGACGTTGTTGCCCTCTTCCGCCAGATAGGCCGCGATGGAGGAACCCACCTGGCCCGCGCCGCAGATAACGACTTTCATTTATATCAGCCTTCCGCCCGTTCCTTGTCGTTCGCCTGGATGCCAAGCGATTTGAGCTTGCGATGTAGCGCCGAGCGCTCCATGCCGATGAAACCGGCGGTTTTGGAGATGTTGCCGCCGAAGCGGTTGACCTGCGACAGGAGATATTCACGCTCGAAAATCTCGCGCGCCTCGCGGAGTGGCTTCGACATCAGCTCCACCCCTTCCCGGCCGCGGATCATTTCGACAGCTTGCAGCTTGAGGTCCGGCGGCAGCATGTCGGCCGTGATTGCGACCTGGCTCGGCCCCGGTGCCATGATCAGCAGCCATTCAATCACATTGCGCAGCTGGCGCACGTTGCCGGGCCAGTCATACGCTTGCATCAGCGCCATCGCATCATCCGCGAAACGTCGTGGCGGCACATTGGCCGTCTTTGCTGCCAGGTCCATGAAGAACTGCGCCAGCGTGGGGATGTCTTCCAGCCGCTCTTGCAGCGCGGGGATTTCGATTGGCACGACATTCAGGCGGTAATAGAGGTCCTGGCGGAATTTCCCCTGCGCCATAAGCTCGGCGAGGTTCTGGTTGGTTGAGGCGACGACACGAACATCGAGTTCGATCTTTTCATTGCCGCCCAACCGCGTGAAATGCTGGTCCTGCAATACGCGGACGATCTTGGCCTGCGTTTCCAGCGGCATATCCGCGACTTCATCGAGCACAAGCGTGCCGCCTTGCGCCTGCTCAAGTACGCCTTCCTTGCGCCCTGTCCCTTCCGCGCCGAACAACTCCTGCTCGATGCGGTCGGACGACATGATGGCGCAGTTGAGAACGACATAGTTTTTATCGGCGCGCTTCGACATCGTATGAATCATTCGCGCCGCAACGCTCTTGCCGGTCCCCGGCTCGCCGGTAATCAATACCCGGGAATTCGTAGGCGCAACCCGCTCGATGCCCTGGCGCACCTGCTGGATGAGGTGGGAATGGCCATGCAGCTCCGACACATTGCCAAGCGCCTTGAGGCGCAGCTCTGCGTTTTCTTTTTTCAGGCGCGCGGATTCAAGTGCCCGGCCCGACAGCACCAGGAGTTTGTCGGCCTTAAAGGGCTTCTCGATGAAGTCATAGGCACCCAGCTGAATCGCGTTTACCGCGGTTTCGATATTGCCGTGACCACTGATCATGATTACGGGCAGCGCGGGATGCGACTTCACGAGTTTCTTGAGCAGCTCCATACCGTCCATCTCGCTGTTCTCGAGCCAGATATCGAGCACCAGCAGGTCCGGCTCTTTCTCCGCGATCATTTTCTGCGCGGTCTGGCTGTCCTTGGCTGAGCGGGTCTTATAGCCCTCGTCTTCCAGAATGCCTTCGATCAGGGAGCGAATGTCCTCCTGATCGTCCACAATAAGTATGTCTGCCTGTTGCATGATAGTTACCACCTAGTTGCTCTATTACCACTTATACATCTCTTGGGAAGACAAGGATAGCCTTTGCGCCAGATTTGGCGTCTTGGTTCAGGCTGTCTTCCAATACCACACTTCCTTCATGGTCTTCCATAATCTTCTTAACGATTGCGAGGCCGAGACCCGAGCCCTTCTTCTTGGTCGTCACATAAGGCTCCAAAATCTGGTCTTTGACCCTTGCCGGCAGCCCTGTGCCGTTATCCTCCACCGTTAGCGAGATGTTCGATCCTTTCTGCTCGACCACGATCTTGATACGCCCGTCTCCGGGCTGGCTTTCCTGCCGTTCATAGATGGAGTCAATCGCATTCTGTAAAAGGTTGGTCATCACTTGCGTCAGCTGGGAACGATCGCAATTTGCCTCCACCACAGGTCCCGCGGCAATGAAACCGAAGCCGATATCGGGATGGGCCTGCCTCTGAAGGATCAGCGCGTCCTGGCACACCTCGACGATGTTCTCTATCCGCTTAACCGGCACCGGCATCCGCGCATAGGCCGAGAATTCGTTGACCATATGGCCGATATCGCCCACCTGGCGAATGATTGTCTCCGTGCATTTCTCGAAGGTCTCCGGGTCATCCTTGATCTGCGGCAGGTATTTTCGTTTCAGGCGCTCTGCGGACAGCTGGATAGGCGTCAGCGGATTTTTGATCTCATGCGCAATTCGACGTGCCACATCGGCCCAGGCGGCCTTGCGTTGCGCGGAGACGAGGTTGGAAATATCGTCTACAGTCGCAACCGCCCACTCACCGCCCTCGGCCGCCGTGACCCGCACGAGAATGGTTTTGCGCGGCCCGGCGCCGATGGCATATTCCGTTTGCAGCGGCCAGGCGCGATCCTGGTCTTGCAACGCCTTCGCCAGTATCTCCTCGGCATCGGGAATGAACTCCACCAGCTTGCGACCGGTCAGCGGCGCGGCTGAATCGCCCTGCAACAGCTCCTGCGCCATCTGGTTTGCAAGGGTAATAATCCCCTCCCGGCTGAGACCGACGACACCCGATGATGCGCCCGACAATATTGCCTCCGTGAATTTGCGTCGCTCATCCATCATGCGGTTTGCAGTGAGAAGCTCTGATTGCTGCGCTTCGAGCTGACTCGTCATGCGGTTAAAGGCGCGGCCGAGCATCCCGATCTCGTCGTCCTGGTCGCTATTTGCCACGCGGGCCGACAGGTCGCCGGCGCGGATGCGTTCCGTCGCGGTGATAAGTGCGCTCACGGGCGCCACCAGCTGTTCGGAAAACGCCAGACCAAACCATACGGCAGCAAGCAGCAGTAGCAGCGCGACGGCAATGAACATGCCCATCGCCAAAATCTGCATCTGCTTCTGGCGGCCTTCCAGTACCTGATACTCATCTACCGCTGTCTGGGTCGTCTGCATATGGGCCAGAACGCTCGCATCGATCAACCGGCCGACGTAAAGATACGCATCAATATACCGGTCAAGCTTTACAAGCGCGCGGATACGGTCGCCGCCATCCGGCGACGGAATAAGTACGACGTCGCCGGCTTCTGCCTGCTCGAGCGTGCGGTCTGAGGGTAAATCAAGCTCCAGCGAGAAAGAAAGGCGCGAGCGCGCGATGATGCTGCGGTCCGCCCGGAAGATAACGACCTCGGACAAGTTGCGCAGCATTGACTGCGTTTCAACCACCTTGCTCATCAATTGCGGGTTGTTGGTCAGTTCCGCGGCCCCGCGATTGAGGTCATTCGCCATCGCCAGCACGTCCGCGCGCATGACCTGCGTATGCTCTTTCAGGTATGCGCGGGCCACTTCCTGTGATTCAATAATGGCTGTGCTGACGCGTTCGTTGAACCAGGCATGAACCCCGTAATACAGGAAGACGGAGGAGAACACCGCCATCATGATCGCCGGCGCCGCCGCGAGCAGGATAAAGTGAGAAACCAGGCGAACATGCAGTTTTGACCCCGCGATGCCGCGGCGACGCTCCATCCAGACTCGCGCGACATGCCGCGCGATTACCGCACTGAGCAGCAGCAGCAGCACGAGGTCGAAATTAAGCAGCCAGTACCCGGCATTCGTATCGGCTGCCGGCGCGCTCATAACCGCGCCCGTCACGATACAAGATACGAGAGAGACCAGCGTCAGGCTGATGGTAAAATACCGCATTTGCGAGATGCGCTCCGCAGCGCGCATGAGTCGCGCAGGAACGCTTGGACGAACCATCGCTGTTTCCATCAGGACGCCCTCCGTATTTCCACGCCAAGGTCACGTATTTTCTTCCTTAAAGTGTTCCGGTTAAGGCCCAGCAATTCTGCCGCCTTGATCTGGTTGCCGTTCGTCATGGCCAGCACGCGCTCGATCAGCGGCTTTTCCCATTCTCTCAGCAGCGGTTCGTACAACCCGCCTTGCGGGGGGGCGGTGAAATAGTCCTGCATCAGCGCATCGATAATCTCCGCGCGGCTGCCCGTGCCGATATTCGCAGAAGCAAGCCCGCCCAATTCGTCAGTTACCGTTGCGGCATCAATAACATCTTGCGGACAGAGCGCTGCCAGCCGCCGCGTGACGTTCTCAAGTTCCCGGATGTTTCCGGGCCAGGGATGGCGCTGCAGCGCCGCCATGGCGTCCGGCTCGAACACTTTTGTGATCCCGGAGCGAAAAACGAAATGCTGTACCAGTGAAGGGATGTCGTCCGCACGCTCCCTGAGCGCGGGTATTTTCACCGGCACAACATTCAGCCGGTAATACAAATCTTCTCGGAATTTGTTTGCCCTGACGAGCGCCGGCAGATCCTTGTTCGTGGCCGCAATAATCCGCAGGCGGGTCTTGACAGCGCGACGGCCGCCAACGCTTGTGAACTCCCCCTCCTGCAACACGCGCAGCAGGCGCGTCTGTGCTTCATAGGGCATGTCCCCGATTTCATCGAGGAAAAGCGTGCCGCCTTGCGCCTGCTCAAACTTGCCGATCGATTTTTGAACGGCGCCGGTAAATGACCCTTTTTCGTGACCGAAAAGCTCGGATTCGATAAGTTCGCGGGGGATCGCGGCCATGTTTACCGCAAGGAACGGCCCCTCCTTCCAGCGACTGTATTCATGAAGCGCGCGGGCGATGACTTCCTTGCCCGTGCCGGACTCCCCCGAAATCAGCACCGTCAGGTCCGAATTCCGCAGCCGCGCAATCATGCGGTAGATTTCCTGCATGGCGCGGCTTTGACCGACCACGAATGATTTATCGAGCGCCTCCAGCGTCTCGCCGGGATCATTTGCTACGGCTGCAGATTTCCGCAGCGCTCCTGCCACCGTGGACAGGAGCTCCTCGATATCAAATGGCTTCGGCAGGAAATCAAGCGCGCCGCGGTCTCCGGCCGCGATTGCAGTGGTAAGTGCGTTTTGCGCGCTCATCACGATAATCTTCATGCCCGGTCGCTTCGCCAGGATTTTCGGCAGGAGGTCGAGGCCATTTTCGCCTGGCATCATCACATCCGTGATCACCAGATCGCCGCGTCCTTCCAATATCCACTGGTAAAGCGTTGCGCCGTTATCGGTCGCGCTGACGTCATAGCCAGCCCGCTTCAAGGCTTGCGAAAGCACTGTGCGGACGGAGGTTTCGTCGTCGGCGATCAGGATATTTTTTACAGCAGTCATTTTGCGTCTCCGCGCGGGAGGTTGATCTTGAAAATTGTCTTTCCTGGATGGCTTGCGACATCCATCGTGCCGCCATGGTCGTCGATAATTTTCGAGACGATGGCAAGGCCGAGCCCGTCGCCGGCCGCCTTGGTGGACATGTACGGCTGGAACAGATCTTTCAGCACTTCCGGCTTGATGCCCGCGCCGTTGTCTTCCACCGCGACGCATACCGGCAGCCGCCTGAGGCTCTCGGGGTGAATCTTCCCCGACAGGTCGTACGAAGTATGCAGGATGATGTTCGTCGCGCCCGCCTCGCTGGCGTTCTTTACCAGGTTGAGCACGGCCTGAACCAGCCGGTCTTCATGTCCATGTATTTCCGGAAGGGATGGATCGTAGCGGCGCTGAGTGTCGATACCGTCGGCAAGTCCCGAGCGGGCGATTTTCTCTACATGGTCGAGAACGGCATGGATGTTAAGGGCGCGATATTGCTCCCGAGGGGCGTCCTCGAAAACATTTACTTTTTCGACCATCCGGAAGAGGCGCGCCGTCTCGTTCGAGATCAGTTCTGCAAGCTCGCGGTCGTCCGCTGTCTGGACCGAGGTCGCGAGAAGCTGCGCCGCACCCCTGATGCCGGTGAGCGGGTTCTTGATCTCATGCCCGAGAATGCGCGCGAGGTGCTGCGCGGGCTTGATCGAATTCTTGATTTTCGCGGTCCAGTCATTTTTCATCGGAGCCCGACTGGTGCGGATGACCAGCAGCGTGCGCCCCTCCTCCAACGGCACCGCGCTCACCGATTCAACCCGCTGGCCTGCAATCTCCAGATCGTGAAGTGTTATAGACAGCCCCTCAAGCCCACAGGCGGGGCTGTCTGCGCCGGTCAGCTCGGCGAGTTTACGACCTGCAAGTGCCTTTTCCCCGATGGTAAAGAATGCCTGCGCCGCGTGATTGGAGAACTCGACCGAACCGTCCTGCGCGATCGCCAGAACCGCGTCGGGCAATGCCTGAAGTATCGCCAGCGAAAGGCTGTCAGGCGCGCGCGGCAGCGGCAGGATATTATTCGTCTGTTTTACGCGGGACATCACAACCTCTGTGCCTGCTTTTTGGGCAGGTCGCCCCGCCGCCTAATTTTTATGCACAAGCTTTTTTGCCCGAATTTTAGGCAAATAACAAGCGTTGACCGCCTTAAACCACATGTCTAATCTGACCAAAGTCTCGCCTCTTCAGCCACGAAAGCCCGCCTTCTGTCAAATTATGACAATAAAGCCGCCGAAAATTATTGCACTCATTCTCGCGGCCGGATCGGGAGAGCGTTTTGGCGCGGCTTTGCCAAAGCAGTACCAGCCGCTTCTGGGGCGGCCGATGCTCACATGGTCTGTGGATATGTTTTCCCAACATCCTGAAATCAATTCGGTTTATGTCGCGGTGCACCCCGATCATAAGCACCTGTTTGAACTGGCTGCGCCCGGTATTGCCGCCGTTAATGGAGGCACAACGCGGCAGCAATCCGTGCTGAATGGATTGGAAGAGATTGCAAAGAAGGATAAGCCGGATTACGTCCTCATCCATGATGCGGCGCGTCCTGGCATCTCATCTAATCTCATCACGTCCGTCTGCAACGCGTTGAAAAACTATGAGGCCGTTATTCCTGGGCTGCCTGTTACTGACACAATCAAGCGTGTGCGCGAAGGCCAGTTGACGACCGAAAACCGGGACAACCTCTTTACCGTCCAGACGGCGCAAGGCTTCCATTTTGATACCATCCTCGAGCTTCATCGCCGCCATGCGGATAAATCCCTGACCGACGATGCCGCTCTTTGCGAAATCGCCGGCCCCGCTATCGAAATCGTTCCGGGCGAGAAAGACAATTTCAAGGTCACCCATGCTGTGGACCTTGCCGCGATGGAACAAGCCATTTCCGCCCGTCTGGGCGATGTGCGCACCGGCAGTGGTTATGACGTTCATAAACTGGTTGAACAACCCGGCCGTAAGCTGTTGATCTGCGGCGTAGATATTCCGCACAGCCATGCCCTTGAAGGCCATTCCGACGCCGATGTCGGGCTGCACGCAATTACCGACGCACTGCTTGGCGCGATCGGTGCCGGCGATATCGGTATGCATTTCAGCCCGAAGGACGAACGCTGGAAAAATGCCGATAGCGCTGGATTCCTCCGCCACGCCGCGCGGCTGGTCGCGGAACGCGGCGGCGCGATCAGCCATGTTGATGTGACGATTATATGTGAATCGCCAAAAATCGGCCCCCATCGCGACGCCATGCGCGCCCGTCTTGGCGAGCTTTTGTCCCTGCCGCCAGACCGGGTCAGCGTCAAAGCGACGACGACCGAAAGCCTCGGATTTACCGGAAGGCGTGAAGGCATCGCCGCTGAAGCCGTGGCGACCGTGCGTCTCCCCTTTACGGCGGCGCCTGTTTCGCCGCAAGATGATCTCAGGAAATGGGGAAAATAACGCATGGCCTCCGCCGTCGAAACAACTGCCAGCACCGAAACCGCCGCGCCGCCTGCTGCAGCCGGGACTGACTACTCCATCGGCGGCGTGCCGCCCGCCGTCATTGGCCTGCTGCTGATCATGCTGCTGCCCGTCATTATCTGGCGCGAAAAGATCTGGAACTGGATCAAGTCGCTGCGGCCGCGGCTGAAGCCAATACCGGGCGGTATGAAGCTGACGGAATGGCATTGCTGGCTGTCGTCATGGTTCGGATCCGGCTTTATCCGTCCTGCGCCCGGCACAATGGGCTCCCTCGCTGCTATCCCGGTCGGCTATGCGATCGCATATTTCAGCGGGCCCGTCGGCCTCGGCCTCGCGGCGCTGGCGCTGCTCTGCATCGGCACGGTCGCGGCGGACCGTTTCGGCAAGAAATCCGGCGCCGTCGACGACCAATCGATCGTCGTGGATGAAGTCGTCGGCCTCTGGATCGCCGCGATCCCCGCGGAGACGCATATGGATCTGTGGTGGGTCGCCTTTGTGCTGTTCCGCCTGTTCGATATCTACAAGCCCTGGCCCGCCTCCTTCTACGACAAGCGCTCCGTCGGCGGCATCGATGTCATGATGGACGATGTCGTGGCGGGCATTTATGCCTTCCCGGGCGTCTGCGGCATCGCGATGTTCTACCTTCCCAACTAGGAATATTCATGGCGCTCTTTCCGGATCATCTGATGCAGCTGGCCGAGGCCGTGCTGAATGAAGCGCGGCGCAAAAAGCTCAAGCTTGTCTCCGCTGAGTCCTGCACCGGCGGCCTCATCATGGGCTGCCTGACCGAAGTACCGGGCTCCTCCGACGTCGTTGATCGCGGCTATATTTCCTATTCATACGATTCAAAAGTGAAAGAACTCGGCATCGATCGCGCGCTGCTGGAACGCACCGGCGCCGTGAGCGAGGAAGTCGCGCTGCAGATGGCGACCGGCGCGCTCGCGGCATCGAGCGCGGATATTGCCATATCCGCGACAGGCATCGCCGGCCCTGGCGGCGCCACGGATAGCAAGCCCGTCGGCCTCGTCTATATCGGCGTTGCGAATGGCAAGACAGGCAAGAGCTTCGCGACCAAGAACCTGTTTGGTGGTGACCGAACTGCTGTGAGGTTGGAAACGGTAGAAACCGCCCTCACCTTCATCAAGCGGGAAATCGACGCCGCCTAGTGCTTGCGGCCACCGTATAGCTGCAGCGCCCGCGCCTCGAAAGCATTGATCATTTTCACGAGCGCGCGGTGAAAAAACTGGTCAACGATCTTTTCAAACAGCTTTGTCTTCAGCGAGAAGTTAATGTAGAAATCGACCTCGCACTGCCCGCCCCGCATATCGCGGAACTGCCAAGTGTTGTGCAGCTGACTCATCGGCCCCTGCAGGTATTCAACATCGATTTCCTTTGGCCGCCGGAAATGAACCTGGGATGAAAATTTTTCCCGGAACGGGCCGTATCCGACAATCACGTCGGCGCTGAGGTCGCTGCGTTTCTTTTCATTGACGCGCGCAGCAAGGCACCACGGCAGGAACTCCGGATATTTCTCAATATCCATCACAAGGTCGAACAGCTGTTCTGACGAATAGGGCAGGATGCGCTTTTCGGAATGGGACGGCATTTACTTGCCAGCCGCAGCCAGCTTCGCCTCGCGCGCCACGCGCATTTTTTCGAAGTCGGAATCGGCGTGATAGGATGAGCGCGTGAGCGGCGACGCGGACACCATCAGGAACCCCTTGCCGCGCGCAATCGTCTCGTAGCTCTTGAACTCGTCGGGCGTGACAAAACGGTCGACCGCCGCATGTTTCGGCGTCGGCTGCAGATACTGGCCGATGGTCAGGAAATCGACATCCGCCGCGCGCAGATCGTCCATGACCTGCATCACTTCCTGCTTAGTCTCGCCGAGGCCCACCATCAGTCCCGATTTGGTGAAGATCGACGGGTCAATTTTCTTGACGCGGTTCAGCAGGTCGAGGGAGGTAAAATAACGTGCTCCCGGCCGGATCGTCGGGTAAAGACGCGGCACCGTTTCGAGGTTGTGGTTGAACACGTCGGGGCGCGCAAACGCGATGGGCTCGAGCGCGTTTTGCTTGTCCTTGAAATCCGGCGTCAGGATTTCGATCGTCGTGCCGGGCGACAGCCGGCGGATTTCGTTGATGACCTTCACGAACTGCTCCGACCCGCCATCGGCAAGATCGTCGCGGTCAACGGAGGTGATGACGACGTGCTTCAGCTCCAGCTTCTGTACACCGATGGCGACGCGCGCCGCCTCGAACGGGTCCAGCTTATCGGGTATGCCTGTTGCCACGTTGCAGAAGGAACAGGCCCGCGTGCAGGTCGCGCCCAAAATCATGAAGGTCGCGTGTTTTTGCTTCCAGCACTCGCCGATATTAGGGCAAGCCGCTTCTTCGCAGACTGTTTTCAGCTTCAGGTTCTGAACGAGGGACTTCGTTTCATGGTATTCCGGCGACACAGGCGCCTTCACGCGGATCCATTCCGGCTTGCGCAGGATGGGCGTATCGGGGCGGTTCCGCTTCTCGGGATGCCGGAACTCCGATTTTTTCTTTTCGTTTGCTTCGGGGGCTGTTTCTGGGACGTCGGTCATGCCAGTAATTTAGCCGCCTTTCGGTAAACGGCAACTCTTTTCGCCATTATTGTAACAGGTTGATATTTCTGGCAAAGTTATTGAACGAGTCGGCCGGAGAGCCGAAATAACGAAGCGAGGATCAAAAATGGTCAATATCCGCCGTGCCCACCTCAGTGAGGTGCTGGACGTCTACAAGCTGCGGAAGGCCGCCGCCGAGGAACTGACGAAGCGCGCGGGCAACGGGCCTTGGTCCAAAATCTCCCTCGCCAACACCGTCCGGCACAAGCTCGCGGACAACACGCTGTTCGTCATTATCCATGACGGCAAGCTCGCCGGCACCTTTACGCTCGATGTAGAAAAAACCGACCGTGAATCAAAGCCGTTCTTCACGCGTGGCAGCACGCCGGCTTGCTACCTACGCAACATGTCGATCGACCCGAAATTCCAGGGCAAGGGCCTCGGCCGCTCCGCCCTCTATGAAATAGAAAGCCGCGCCCGCAAGCTGCGCGTCAAAGCGGTTCGTCTTGACGCATATGTCGGCCCGGGGGGCGCCAGCGAGTTTTACAAAAAATGCGGCTACACCTTCGTCCATCGCGGCAAGGTCAACCGTGCGGAGCTGGATTATTACGAGAAGATAGTTTAATCGATCAATCCGCTGTCATTCCGAGCGCCGCGAGGAATCTTTCCCAGCCAAACGCACGAAGATCCCTCGTCGCTGCGCTCCGTCGGGGTGACGTAGAGCGTGGATCACATATGAATAACCTTGCCATACGCATCCAACACCGATTCATGCATCATCTCTGACAGTGTCGGATGGGGGAAGACGGTGTGGAACA
This sequence comes from Patescibacteria group bacterium, assembly GCA_035626855.1. Taxonomy (GTDB): domain Bacteria; phylum Pseudomonadota; class Alphaproteobacteria; order Micavibrionales; family UBA2020; genus JAPWJZ01. Next base: position 24,874 of record DASPMW010000194.1, on the reverse strand, counting down.
AGTCAATCTCGGTCGTCTCGAGCGTCTTGGCAATCCCGTAGCCCTGGATCATCTCGGTCACTTCCGCGCCGATCATATGCGCGCCGAGCAGCTCGCCGGTTTTGGCGTCGAACACGGTTTTGACGAAACCTTCCGCCTCGCCGAGCGCGATTGCCTTGCCGTTGCCGATGAAGGGGAATTTGCCGACCTTGACCGTGTAGCCTTTTTCCTTTGCCTTTGCTTCGGTCAGGCCGACCGACGCCACCTGCGGCATGCAATAGGTGCAGCCTGGGATGTTCTCGACCTTTAAGGGGTGGACATCGTTAAGTCCCTTGATCTTCTCGACGCAGGTGACCGCTTCGTGGCTGGCCTTATGCGCTAGCCACGGGCCCTGCACCACGTCGCCGATCGCATAGACGCCGGGTTCGTCCGTCTGTAGCCACTCATTCACCTTGATATGGCCGCGATCGACTTTCACCTTCGTGTTCTCGAGGCCGAGATTTTCGGAATTGCCGACGATGCCGACCGCCGAAATCACGCGGTCGACCTTGATCTTTTCAACCTTGCCACCGAGATCGACCTCGGCCTCCACATCGTTCGCGCCACGGTTGAGCTTGAGCACTTTTGCCCCAGTCAGGATTTTCATGCCCTGTTTTTCGAACGCCTTTTTTGCGAAGGCCGAGATGTCGGCGTCCTCGACCGGCAGGATGCGGTCCATGACCTCGACGACCGTGACTTCCGCGCCCATGTTTTTATAGAAGCTTGCAAATTCCATCCCTATCGCGCCCGATCCGATGACCAGCAGCGATTTCGGCATTTCCGTCGGCGTCATCGCCTCGCGGTAGGTCCAGACCAGCTTGTCGGGCTCCAGTCCCGGCAGCACGCGGGCGCGCGCCCCGGTCGCGATGATAATATGTGGCGCCTTCAACTCGGCGACTGGCTTGTCATCCTTGGTCACCGCGATCTTGCCTTTGCCGAGCAGTTTGGCAGTGCCGTCGAAAACGGTGATGTTGTTTTTCTTCATTAGGTGCTTGATGCCACCCGACAGCTGACCAGCGACTTTCCGCGACCGGTCGATGATTTTCTTGAAATCGAACGAGACGTTTTCCGCCTTCAACCCATATGCATCGAGATTATGCAGCAGGTGGTGGATTTCGGAGGAGCGCAGCAGCGCCTTGGTCGGAATGCAGCCCCAGTTGAGGCAGATGCCGCCGAGGTTTTCGCGCTCAACAATCGCCGCCTTGAACCCCAGCTGCGCCGCGCGAATGGCCGCAACATAGCCCCCCGGGCCAGCGCCGATGACGACTATGTCGAATTGTTGTTCGCTCATGAAATGCACTCCCCACTTCCGTCACCCCCGCTTTATGCGGGGTCTGGTAGCGCGTCCGCGCGTCATATGAGGCATGTGACGGCCGGACGGCCTTCCGGATCCCCGCACAAGGCGGGGATGACGCGGATTAAAGAATTAGACTCATCGGATTTTCAATCAGCTTCTTGAATACCTGCAGGTATTCAGCGCCAATCGCACCGTCAATGCAGCGGTGGTCGGTCGACATCGTGACAGTCATGACGGTCGCGACCTTCACCTGTCCGTCCTTCACAACCGCGCGCTGTTCGCCCGCGCCGATGGCGAGGATCGCGCCCTGCGGCGGGTTGACAATGGCCGCGAAGTTGCTGATGCCGAACATGCCGAGGTTGGAGACGGAAATGGTGCCGCCCTGGAACTCGGCGGGCTTCAGCTTGCCCTCTTTCGCCTTGCCGGCCAGTTCCTTCATCTCGTTGGAAATGTCCTTCAGGCTCTTGTTTGCGGCGTCCTTGATGATCGGGGTAATAAGCCCGTTGGGCGTCGCGACCGCGACCGAAACGTCGGCACGTTCGTATTGCACGATATTTTCATCAGTCCACGAAACGTTCGCAGCCGGATACTGCTGCAGCGCCACGCCCGTCGCCTTGATGACGAAATCGTTGACGGAGATTTTATAGCTTTGGCCTGCGTCGTTCAGCTGTTTGCGAACGGACAGCAGCGCGTCCAGCTCGCAATCGACGGAGAGGTAGAAATGCGGCACGGTCTGTTTTGATTCCAGCAGGCGGCGGGCAACCACCTTGCGGATGCCGTTGTTCGGCACCAGCTTGTAGGGAATGCCGTAGGCATCGGCGAGAGACTTTGCATCAGGGCCCGAAGCCGCAAAAGTTTTCGGAGCAGCCGATGCTTGTGCGGCAGGAGCGGATGCAGCATGGCCTGCTTTTCCGCCTTCAAGGTCCGATTTTACGATACGCCCATGCGGGCCGGATCCTTTGACCGTCGCAAGATCAATGCCTTTTTCTTTCGCGAGGCGTTTCGCGAGCGGGCTGGCGTTGATGCGCTTGCCGCTGTTTTGATGCGCGGCTGGCTGTTGTTGCGGCTGGGGCGCTGCTGCCGGTTTTGTTTCCGCCTTCGGTGCTTCGGCTTTGGGCGCTGCGGGGGGGTTCACGTCGTTGCTGACGTTCTTGAGCGCGGCGGCGTCTTCGCCGTCTTCCAGCAGAATGGCGATCAGGGTGTTGACTTTGACGCCGTCGGTGCCGGCGGGGACGAGGATTTTCGCAAGCGTGCCTTCATCGACCGCCTCGACCTCCATCGTCGCCTTGTCGGTTTCGATTTCGGCGATAACCTGGCCGGCCTTGACCTTGTCGCCTTCCTTCTTGACCCATTTGGCGAGCTTGCCTTCGGTCATGGTGGGGGAGAGCGCGGGCATCAATACGTTATGCGGCATAGGCCACCTTTTTCGCGGCTTCGATGATGTCGTTCGCCTGCGGCAGTGCGAGTTTTTCGAGGTTCGCGGCATAGGGCATGGGCACGTCCGCGCCATAGACCCGCACGACCGGCGCGTCGAGGTCGTCGAAGCATTTTTCCATCATGATCGCCGCCATTTCCGAGCCGATGCCCGAATAATGCCAGCCCTCTTCCACCGAGACGAGGCGGTTGGTTTTCTTCACCGACTGGATAATCGTTTCGGTGTCGAGCGGGCGCAGGGTGCGCAAGTTAATGACCTCCGCCTCGATGCCCTGCTCGGCGAGCTTTTCGGCCGCCTGCAGCGCCACGCCGACCATGCGGCTGAAGGCGGTGATGGTGACGTCCTTGCCCTCGCGTTCGATCTTCGCCTTGCCGATCGGCAGGATGAAGTCGGGGTCGGACGGGATGTCGAAATGCTGGCCGTACATCATCTCGTTCTCGAGGAACACGACCGGGTTCGGGTCGCGGATCGCGGCCTTGAGCAAACCTTTCGCATCCGCCGCCGACCACGGCGCCATGACGATCAGGCCCGGACAATGCGCGTACCAGCTCGCGAAGCATTGCGAGTGCTGCGCGCCGACGCGGGAAGCAGCGCCATTTGGCCCGCGGAAGACGATCGGACAGCCGAGCTGCCCGCCCGCCATATAGAGCGTTTTCGCAGCCGAGTTGATGACATGGTCGATCGCCTGCATCGCGAAGTTCCAGGTCATGAATTCGACGATCGGCTTCAGGCCGGCGAAAGCCGCGCCAGTCGCGATGCCCGCGAAGCCGTATTCAGTGATCGGCGTGTCGATCACGCGCTTGTCGCCGAATTCCTGCAGCAGGCCCTGAGTGACTTTATACGCGCCCTGGTATTCCGCCACTTCCTCGCCCATGACAAAGACTTCACCGTCGCGACGCATTTCTTCGGCCATCGCGTCACGCAAAGCCTCGCGTACCGTCACATTGACCTTCTCGCCCTTCCAGTCCTTTTCAGGCGCCGCGTTGGCGTAGCCGTTGACCGGCGCGGATTGCGGATTGCAGGACGGCTGCGGCGCGTCATCAGCCGGCCTCACCGCGGTTTCCGCCTTCGGCTTGGAGGCCGCGACATCGCCCGCGCTCTCCCCCTCTTCCAGCAGCACGGCGATCGGCGTGTTCACGGCGACGCCGTCGGTGCCGGCGGGCACGAGGATCTTGCCAAGAATACCTTCATCGACCGCTTCCACTTCCATGGTCGCCTTGTCGGTTTCGATCTCGGCGATCACCTGGCCGGCTTTCACCGCGTCGCCTTCTTTTTTCACCCATTTCGCAAGCTTGCCTTCGGTCATCGTCGGCGAGAGCGCGGGCATGAGAATTTGAATGGACATTTACAGCACCCCTTACAACATCACGTCGGTCCAGAGCTCGGACGGATCCGGCTCTGGGCTCTGCTGGGCGAATTCGGCGGATTCATTGACGATCGCCTTCACCTCTTTTTCGATCTGCTTGAACTGATCTTCCGAGAACTTGCCCGTGTCGGTCAGCGCCTTGCGGATCGTATCGATCGGGTCGTGATGCTCGCGCATTTCCTCGACCTCTTCCTTGGTGCGGTACTTGCCGGGATCCGACATCGAATGACCGCGATAGCGGTATGTGCTGAATTCCAAAATCATCGGCCCGTTGCCGCCGCGCACATATTCGACGGCCTTCAGCGCCGCCGCGCGCACGGTCAGCACATCCATGCCGTTGATCTTCTCGCCGGGAATGCCATAGGCCTCCCCGCGCTTGTAAAGCTCGCCCGCTGCATGGCGCGTCTGGCTCGTGCCCATGCCGTATTTGTTGTTCTCGATGATGAAGATGACGGGCAGCTTCCACAGCGCCGCCATGTTGTATGCTTCGTAAATCTGGCCCTGGTTGGCCGCGCCGTCGCCGTAATAGGCGCAGTTGATGCCGCCATCGCCGCGATATCTATGCGCGAAGGCCAACCCCGCGCCGAGCGGCCCCGTCACGCCGACGATGCCATGTCCGCCGTAGAAGCCTTTCTCCCGGCTGAACATGTGCATCGAGCCGCCCTTGCCCTTGGAATAGCCGCCCTTGCGGCCCGTCAGCTCGGCCATGACGCCGTTGGCCGACATGCCGGTCGCGAGCATATGCCCGTGGTCGCGATAGGCGGTGATAACCGTATCGCCCTTTTTCAGTGCCGACTGCACGCCGACGACAACCGCTTCCTGCCCGATATAAAGGTGGCAGAAACCGCCGATCAGCCCCATGCCATAGAGCTGCCCGGCCTTTTCCTCGAACCGGCGGATCAGCAGCATGTCTTTATAATACTGGAGCATCTCCTCCGGCGAGGCGATGTTCGACGGCGATTTTACCGTCTCCAGCTTGGCCTTGCCCGCTGGTGCGGAAGTGGACGCGGAAGTTGACACGGAAACCCTCATAATCTGCGAAGAAATTTAGCCCACATTAATTAAGCAAAAGGGGGTGGGATTGCAAGGAGGGAGAAAAAACAGACAGATTACATAATCTAGGCGCATCTATTTTTTGTGCGGGAATTGAACGACTTCCCCTTTTTCAGCTTTTGGGATTTCACCAGAATTGGGGGGCCTCAATTTTAACTGAACAATATCTGCGGGATCAGAATGAAACCATCCATTTGGTAAGCCAGTCAAATTTTCAACGTCGCCAGCGGAGATCGTAAATTCGAGACCTAACAAGTCCGATTTTGATCTAACCCCCTCCTCTACAATCAGATTCATGGCGTCTCTTAAAAGACGTGGCTCAACTGGAGAAGACTGACGATCTAAAGGTTCTTCGCGAGACCACCCTTTTGCTGAATAAAGTTTATAAAGATGTGTCGCATAATCATCGGAAATTATTTTCAAATCGGATAAACGCCTAATCTGAGCTTTAACCGAGACGTGCCATCTTTGCTTCAACGTGAGAAGGCCAGCCAACGTCGTAAAACGTGCCTCTAAAGGGTAAGTAGTCGCCGGCAAAAGAATTGCACCAGCTAATCTAAAAGCTTGAGATTCAATAAATTTGAGATTCTTCTTCAATTCTTCGAAAGCAACATTCCTATGAAGGATGCCATGAGCCATTTCATGCGCTGCATCCATTTGGCGCCGATAAAATGACATTTTGTCATTTGCAAGTAAGACATGCGGACGATTGTCTAAAGGCGACCAGCTGCACAGACCATCCAATTTGGCCGTGCCCATTTCAATTCCACCAACGACAAATCCCACACGCTCCATTAAACCGACGACATCAGTACAGGGTCCTTCACCCATCCCCCAATGTCGGCGAAGCTTAAGTGCAATCTCCTCCAAATCTTCACTGCGTAATTGTAAATAATTGGCCCCTTCGAGTACGTCAGGAATATCAACGACAGGGAAATCTACATAATGTTCAATAATACTACTGACCTCTTGTAGCCATCGCATTTGGGCTCGTTGATATTCAATATCGCGAACGTAAGCGGCAGAAAGTGACCTTAAAAACATCGGTCGATTTTCAGAAAAAACGGGGCGCAAAAAATATTCCTGGCGCACACCTAAGCGATTTGCAAGCGTCAGCAACGTCTCAGCGTCTGGTGACGTCGATCCATCGATATCTTCCCAACGCGAAACCGTACTGGCACTTATACCTAGCATTCGCGCAAGCGCAATCATGCTCGGAATGCGCCGAGCTTGCCTTATTTCTGTAAGCCGTTCAGGTATAAAACCTGCAGTGCCGACACGCATTTTAATAGCTCCGGATCGAATCAACCTTAGCTGGATGATCCGTCTTCTTTTTTATCTTTTTTACCATCTTGGCCGGGAGGCTTGTAAATATTCGGTTTGGTTTTTAGCTTGACGAGTTTCTCCTTCGGAGCGGGCGACACGTCCTCAGCTTTGTCGGCTGTAACGTAACGCGCCCAGAACTCGTCGAGAGCTTCATAGAAAACGAAATTTTCATACTCTGGCCCGATAATACCTATCGCCACCTCTTGGATTGCGCCAGCCTCAGCACGATCACGCGCGACTAAAAACAACACGTAGATATCGCCAGGTCTCGGGTCGCTTTTGTCAAGCGCTAGACGTGGAGTGATGTGATAATTCATCGAAGCGCCTGAAAGGCGTGATTGGTTCTTGGAGGGCATTTCGCCTTTGCCCGGCATGGAGGCCATGCCAAGAACCACCCCTGCCTCATCTGCTTCCGCGAAACGAGCCAAAGGTTGGAAAAAACGTAGATCTGTGCCTTCAATGACTCCGCTTTCGCGGACGGCAGCGCCGTATTGCTCACAGGTTTTTTGAAAAGCCTGCTCCAGTAAGCGGAAGCGAATTTGACCTTCCGCTGCCCTCGCGGATTTTCCTTCTAGTGGCGTATCTTCGATGATCTCGTAAGCTTCTCGCGCACGCGCTACCGTGACCGCATATAGGTCGACAAGTAAGTCGCGGTGCAGTAACTTTACCAAACGCTTGGTCAGTTGGTCATCGATCATAATAACTCCCTTGTTGTTAATGAAATCTACGATCAATCTGTGCGTTCAGCAAGAATATAAGTCATTATCTTTGCGTTTTGGTGGAGAATGAAAGATAAAATTAAAGGTATGGAAAATTGACCTGCTTTTTATTTTCGTAATCCCTACACGGAGAGAATAATGCACCTCCTCGAAACCCTCACCGCCTCCGCCAAGGGCAATAAAACCGAAGACCTGATTGTCGAGACGCCGGATTATTTCGGCGTGTTTGACGGCGTCGGCGGGGTGCGGGCGGATTGGTCGCATGAGGGGCGCACGATGGGGCAATGGGCGGCGCAGCTGGCGGCGGAGGCCTTGCGCGAACTGCCCGCGGGCGCGTCGATTGCCGAATATTCCAAACTGGCGGCGGCGAAGAATGCGGCGGCGCGGTTGAGGCTCAACCTTGCGCCGGTCGAACGTCTTGCAAGCGGCGCGCTGATTTTGCCGCGGCGCAAACCGCTTGAAGTCTGGGTGATCGGCGACTCCCATTTCGGTTACAAATTGAATGACGGCAGCTGGCACAGCCGCCCCCAGAATAAGCGCTATGACGAGGTCACGCTCGCCTATCGCCAGATCCTTATCAAGCAGGAAATGATGTCGCGCGGCGAACCGCAGACGGAAACCGCGCGCGCGGAACTCGCGCAGACCGTCTGGGCCGGCGTGCGCGATGCGCTATCGAAACAGATGCTCTTCGCCAACCATCCCGACCCCGCGGAACCGCTCGGCTTCGGCGTCGTGACGGGCAGCGACGTTCCCGCGCACCACCTCCACGCCTTCCCCCTGCCCGACGATACCGCCGAGATCGTGCTGTGCAGCGACGGGTTGCCGGAAGCCACCCCGACCGCCGAAGAAGGCCGCGCCCTCATCGCCGAACTCCGCGCCGCCGACCCGTTCCTCACCGGCCACAACCGCCTCGGCTTCATGGGCTACAAGGGCGGGTTCGTGCAGTTGGATGGCAAGCTGGCGGATTGGTATGACGATGTTTCTTATTTGCGTATCGCGGTTTAACACGCACCCTCACCCCGGCCCTCTCCCGTAAGAACGGGAGAGGGGGAAGCACTGCCCTCATCCCCTCTCCCGCCCCTATGCGGGAGAGGGTTAGGGAGAGGGTGCGGCAATGTGTGTAATCGTTGCAGATCCCGCATGACTAATACGACCGCTCTATTCTTCTCCCCGGCCCTCTCCCGTAAGAACGGGAGAGCGGAAAGCACGGCTCTAAATCCCCTCTCCCCCCTTGAGGGAGAGGGCTAGGGTGAGGGGGCATCGTTCGCCAATTGAGCCCTGCCCGCCATATGCTACAATGCCGCTGTAACTTTTCCCGAAGGAATGCCCCATGTCCGTCGCCACCTACCGCCTCACCAATTTCCTTCTCCTGGCGGCGACGCTGGCCATGCTCATTCTGGCAGGTATCTCCGGCATCAAGGCAGGGTTGCTGACCTTCAAGGGCGTGCATAGCACGGCGCGCATTACGGGCGCGCTGAAGGAAAAGTATGTCGCCCGCTTTCGCACGCCCAAGGCCGATTTCACTATCCTTCTCGCTCGCCCTTTCTTCATGACTTACAACACGGGTGATCCGGTGAAGCTGGTCTACCTTGCGGATGATCCGCTGGAGACTGCCACGCTGGACAAGCCTTATGAAATCTGGCTGCTGCCTGCAGGTGCGGCAGGCTGCGCTTTCATGCTGATCTCCGCCCTGCTCGGCCGCCGCCGCATGCCCGTCAAGTCACAGTATGCGATGTCGGACGCGAAGATGGAAAGCCTGGAGCCCATGGTCATCATGCGGCTCGCGCTCGCCTTCCTGCTTGTGACAGCGATCGGCGTAAACGCAACGCTGCGGCCCAAGGTCGCGCCGGCCGAAGGCCCTATCGACTCTGCGGAAGCTGTCCGGATGCTGGATGAACAGCCGGCCGACGCCGCCGCTTCGACGCCTGCGGCAACCGCTGCGCCAGCCGGGGCGCTGGCGCTCACACCTGAAAATTTTGCCGAACTTCTCCAATCCTCCGCCGTGCCGGTATTTGTGGCGGCGCTTTCCACCGATGCGCCGGCGAGCCAGCGATTTGTCCCGGAACTGAAACGCGTGGAAGCGGCATGGCGCGGCCGGCTCGTCGTCTATCACCTGGATGGCGCGTCGCAGCCGGGCCTCGCGCGGCAGCTTGGCGTGTTTGCCTATCCGACCTTGCTTCTTCTTTATCGCGGCCGCCAGCTGGGGCGCAATGACGGCGGGTTTCTTTTACCACCGCCGCAAGTCCTGAAGCCGGGACAGCTGCCACCGCCGGCTGTGGATGAAGCAGAGCTCTGGAAGTGGCTGGCCGCCGCCGAGCAGCGCGCGCAGGCCGTGCCCAAGTGATCAGGCGGCGAGCAGCTTACGCATCGCGACACGCGGCTGCTCGCAATAACCAAGGCAAAATTCCCCGGCCATGAGCGCCTGCAACTCCGGCCGGTCCGGGCAGGGTTCCAGCAGTTCGTAGCCGAGCCGCGCGTAGAAGGGCGCATTCCAGGGCACATCACGATAGGTCGTGAGCGTCATTTCGGCATAGCCCTTAACCCGGGCGTAATCTTCAGCCGCTGCGACAAGCTGCCGTCCAATGCCCCTGCCCTGCATCTCGGCCGCGACCGCGGCCTCGAAGATATGCCCCCGTCCGTCGAGCGGCAGGACAAGGATAAAGCCGCAAACGCCGGCGGAGGTTTCCGCGACGATGGCGGCGCCTGTTTCGCGGACTTGCTGGTGCTCGGCATCGGTGCGCGCGGCAAGGCCGACGCTGAAATCATAGCCCGGCAGCTGCGCATAGGATTTCGCTGCATCGAGCTCGAGCGCCTGCATCAAGGGCACTTCCTCAGCCCGTGCGGGGCGCAGCAGGACGCCGCTCATGCCGTGCCGTTCGTGAGAAGAAGGTAGACCATCAGCGCGGCCGAGAGCGCGGCGATCATGAGGTTAAGCGCGAGCGCAAGGACGGGGCTGCTCTGCTCGGGGATCTCGACCGGTTTCAGCGTTTTGAGGATGCCGCGATATTGTTTCGCCGCCGCCGCCGAAAAGAAGCAGCCCATGAGGATGAAGACGAGCCCGAACCAGAAGGCGCCGCCGCGGTCCGGGGACAGGTCTTTCTCGATCATGATCCTCATGTACAGCCCGAAGCGCTCGACGGCAAAGCCGAAGGCCATCAGTGTCAGCGCCGTGCGGTTCCAGGCGAGCGCTGTGCGTTCGGCAGCGAAGTAAACGCGGGGGTCGTTAAGCTCGGACATGTGCGAAAATCCTGTTTTTCTCTGGCTCGCAAGCGGTTGATATTGCTGAAAACCCGGCTGTGTGATGACGTAATCTCGCTATACCTAACACATTGAAAAACCAATATCTTTAAAAAACCGCTATGCGCAAACTGCAGCGCAACTGCCGTGCAAATGCGGCGCATAGAGGGCCTGTCTCTAAAATCTGAAAAAATTAGTATTTATTTTCAAGGCCTTGGCTGGAGGGGCAAGGGCCGGAAAGTCGCAAACATCTTCTCCGCGCCCGAAATCCGCGCCGCGCGCTCTTCGAGTTGTTGCATGGAAAGCTTATCGAATTCGGCGCGCGCGCTCTTCCATTCCCTCGGCAGCAGCGATAGTTCCAGCCCCGGCGCCCATTTCCGCCCGCCCAGTTCCTGCAGCCGGTAAGGGACGAAAAGTTCGGGATCCGGCAGGCCGAGGGCGTCGCGCACGGAGCGTTCCGTCGAGTTGCTATTATGATTCAACAAAATGTAGGGCTCGTTGTCGCGGCTGATTTTTTCGACGAGGCGCATGCCGTCGAGATACATTTTCAGCACGTCCTGTTTCGAGCCGTAAAAGATATCGACATATTCCGTCGTGCGGTCGCGGAAATAAGTCCGGTCGTGATCCTGCACCACGCCCATCGCTTTCAAAACGTAGTCGCCGTGAAGATATTGGGGGATCGCGTTTTTGTGGCGGGGGTTCATTTCCGCCCAGGTGCGCCGCACTTCGTCGCAGGCGATGCCGTGAATTTGGTAAATTTCTTTTGTCTTCGCGCGCGCGGGATCGCTGTCGAGATAGGGCGAAAATTCGAGATAGGTGTGGTAGCCGCCCGCCGCGATTTCCCAGGCGCCGACGCGCACGCGCCACAAATCCCTGTCGTCGATGCCGGCGGGTTTTTGCAGCGATGCGAGGCGGTATTCGTGGAGCTCGCGGTTCGAGACGTCGTTAAACAGCGGCACGAGCGCGGGTTTTTCGGAGCAGGCATCGGCGCCGCGGAAAACGCCGGCGGAGAGCGCGAAAATTGCGCCAAGCTTTTTGACGAAGCGTTTGATTTTCACGCCGCAATCCTCTTGAATGCGAAAAGTATAACCGCGTGAAATGCTTTGGCAATGCGCTAAATCATGACGCGCCGCAGGAATTACAGAATGTATCGCCTCCTCCCGCTTTTGCTGGTTTTTATGAACATCCCCGCGCTCGCAGAGAACATAAAGCTTGCATGGCCCGCTGCCTGCAACACCGGCAAAGACTGCTGGACCGTCAACCATATCGACCACGATCCCGGCGCAGGCGCAAAAGATTACACCTGCGGCACACTTGTTTACGACGCCCATAACGGAACCGATATCGCGCTGCGCGATGTCAAATCGATGCAAGAAGGCGTCGACGTTATCGCGGCGGCAGAGGGAAAGGTGGTCCGCGTCCGCAACGATGTTCCCGATCATCACGGCACGGCCGATGATCTTGCTGCTGCGCGCGCGAGCAAGAAGGAATGCGGCAACCTTGTCTCCCTCCTCCACGCGGATAAATGGGTGACGGAATACTGTCACATGAAAATGGGCAGCGTCGCTGTCAGGCTCGGCGACACAGTGCGGCGGGGACAGAAGCTCGGCCAGGTCGGTCAAAGCGGCCTTGCCCTATTCCCCCACCTGCATTTCGGGCTGCGCCATAATAATGCGATCGTTGATCCCTTCACGGGCGGCGCGCAAACAGCTTCTTGCGGAGAAACCGCCGCGCCGCTTTGGGAGCAGCCCGTCGCCTACAAGCCGACATCGTTTTATGCCGCAGGTTTTGCAACCGCTCCGCCCACGGTAGAAGCGCTTGCCCGCGACGCGTCGTCATCGTCAACGATCACACGCGATGCGCCCGCGCTTGTCTTCTGGGTGGAATTATTCGGCGTGAAAGCCGGTGATAAACTGACGCTGGAAATCCGCGCGCCGGATGGTAGCAGCTTCGCGCGCAGCGAAACCAGCCTGGAAAAGGACCAGATCAAATATTTCAAGTTTACGGGGAATAAAAACGAAACTGCCCTGCCCGCCGGCAGCTATCATGGCGTCGCGACAATCATGCGGGGTAACACGGCGGCAGGCAGCATCGAGCGGTCGGTTGCCGTGAACTAGCAATTACGGGTACCCGCCTGTTGCCACGAATGCCCGTTATGTAACTTCCGGCTCGCCATTCGGTTGCGATGCGCTTATATCATTATGGCACGCGGTAAGGCTGTTGTAAGCTGGATGGCATACCGTTGCCGGTCACCTACCTGCAACAAAACGAGAAAAGTACATGCGCGTATTACTGGTTGAAGACAACGAGCCCCTGTCGGAGGCGATTGCGGAGAGCCTGGCGAATGCCGGGTTTGCCGTCGATCGCGTCGCGCGCGGAGAGGATGCGCTGTCGGTGACGGCGGACCAGCAGTATGATGCGCTCGTGCTCGATCTCGGCCTGCCGGATATGGACGGGATGGATGTGCTGAAGGCGCTGCGCGAGAAAAAGAATGCGGTGCCTGTGCTGATGCTGACCGCGCGTGACGCGCTGTCGGACAAGATCGACGGTTTGAACCGGGGCGCGGACGATTACATGGTGAAGCCGTTCGAGACGGACGAGCTGATCGCGCGCCTGAAGGCGCTGCTGCGGCGTCCCGCCGAGACCCTGAGCGAAATCATCAAGGTCGGCAACCTCAATTTCGACACCACCAACCGCCAGGCGCGCGCCGGCGAAAAGATCCTCGAGCTGTCCAAGCGCGAGACGGACCTGCTGGAGCACCTGCTGCGGTCGCTCGGCAAGATCGTGCCGAAAAAATCGATCGAGATGCGGTTGTACAGCTACGACGACAAGGGCTCGGTCAATTCGGTCGAGGTCCTTGTCCACCGGTTGCGCAAGAAACTGCAGAATTACGACGCCGGCATCGACATCCACACGCTGCGCGGCATCGGCTACATGATCATGGAACCGGATAATGAGCCGCCGCCTGCTTAACCAGAACTCGCTGCTGTCGCGCCTGCTGCTGCGCATCCTCGGCATCACGGTCATTACGATCGTCACCACCTATATCGTCGTATATTCGACGATCGACCGCTCGCTGGAGGTGCTGCGCAACCAGACGGTCGAGGAGCAGGCGCAGGCGATCAAGTCGTCGCTGCGCCCCGGCAAGTCGGTCAACAAGCTTGTGCTCGACCTGTCGCGGGACCTGCGTCGCTTTTACGCCAATGCGGATTACGACTATCAGTATGTCGTGCGCGACGCGGACGGCACGATCCTGTTCCGCTCCTCCTTTTCCTATCCCGAGCGTTTCCCCAAACGCTTTCCCGCGCTGAACGACAGCCGCTTTACCTTCACCGGCCCGAACGGGCTCGAATTTTCCGGCGTTTCCGTCCTTTACCCGCTGGAGGGCAAGATTTTCTATGTGCAGGCGGCGCAGACCACGCGCGCGGCGGACCGGTTCTCCGACGAAATTTCCAACGAGATCATGAGCCGCCTCATTTGGGTCGGCGCCCCCTTTTATTGCGCGCTGCTGCTAATCACCTGGATCACGATGCGGCGCGGCTTCCGCCCGCTACAGCGCGCCGCCCGCGAGGTGGAAAAGATGAACGTCGCCCACCCCGACTTCCAGATTCCCGAGCGCGAGTTGCCGGACGAGATCAAGCCCTTCATCAAGACAATCAACTTTTCGTTCCAGCGGCTTGCGCGCTCGATCCGCGAGCAGAAAGAACTGACCGAAAACCTGGCCCATGAGCTGCGCACGCCGCTGTCGGTGTTAAAGGCGAATATCGAGATGCTGGGCCGCACGCCGCAATCGGCCAAGATCGCGCGCGACGTTGATGCGATGACCAAGCTGGTCAACCAGATGCTCGACATGACGCGGCTTGAATATGCCGACATGATCGAGATGCGCCCCGTGAACCTCGCGGCCGTGCTGGCGCAGGTCTGCCAGGACCTGTGGCCGCTGTTCCTGAAGGATCACCGCGAGCTGCGCCTGTCGGACATGTCGGAGCCGGTGATGATCAGGGGAGAGCCCGACCTGATTTATCGCGCCATCCGCAACGTGATGGACAATGCGCGCGAGCACAGCCCGGCGCGCATGCCTGTCGATGTCGGCATTGCCGGGCGCGCGATTATCGTGCGCGACTATGGGCCCGTCATTCCGGAGGAGCGGCGCGCGCAGATCTTCCAGCGGCTGCACCGCCTCTCCGACCGCGCGGCGAAAAAGTCCGGCGCGGGATTAGGTCTCTCCATCGTCACCCGGACGATGGAAGTGCATGGCGGCAGCGTGCGCGTCGAACCCGCGAATGACGGGAACGGCAACGTCTTCATCCTCGATTTCAACGTGATTGATCACGAGAAAATCCTTTCGTCGACGTGATACCTGTTTTCTATTTTCCCGCGAATGAACGGGAAATTTTTTTTCATGCCGGACTTATTCCGGCATCCAAAAGGCAGTCCTGCCGTCACATGAAAAACTTATATGACGCGCGGTCGCGCTTTTGGACCCCGGAACAAGTCCGGGGAGGAGCAGTAGTTACGTAAGGCATGCGTAAGCGCGAGGTAAGGGCTGCGTAAGCGCTATGGTGCTAGGCTGATGAAGTCAGCAATGACCTGTACAGTCCTTTCAACCCTAAAACCTTATGGGAGGTCGCTCATGACCGATACGCAAACGCCGGATCCGAAACAGGAACCCGAAAAAGAAGAAACGCCCGCTCCCGCCGATGCTGAAGACGGCGAACAGGAAGAAGGCAAAGCAGAAGGCTCCTGCGCCGCGTAGGCAGGCTTTCGGCAGGGACGGATATCATTTTACATGACGCCGTTTCACGGTCAGGGGCCAATCTTCAGGATTGGCTCCTGCAACCGTTTCAGGGGGTTAGCGTTGTAAGGCAGCGGTAAGGTTGGGGTGCTAATTTTCCTCCCCGCTATAAGAATTAAAAAAGACAGAGGTGTTAATGTCGTCGATCACGCGCAACGAATTAAAGGAGCTGCTGGACAGCGGTGAAAAGGTATCGCTGGTCGATGCGCTGCCCCTGAATTATTACGCAGAGGGTCACATCCCCGGCGCGATCTCGCTGCCGCCGGGACGCGTCGCGGAGCTTGCGCCTGCGCTGCTGCCCGACAAGGAGCGTCCGGTCGTTGTGTATTGCAGCAGCAGCATCTGCCAGAATTCCGCCATCACCGCCGAAGTGCTGCGCAATCTTGGCTATGCCGATGTCCGTCGCTATGCGGAGGGCAAGGAAGACTGGAAGGCCGCCGGATTGCCGCTGGAAAAACTCACGCAGAGCTCCGCCGGCTAGAGCCAGGCTGTAATGCAACGGGCAGAGCCCGTTTCAAATGCCGCGGGCAGAGCAGGTTTCAATTCGAATTGATGACGACTTTTTCTTCGGGCTTGACGAAGCCGAGCACGACGCGCGCGCGCTCGTCCAGCATGTCGAGGTCGAGGCTGTCGGGGCGCAGGAGTTTCACGCGGTTTTCGAGCGCCTGCCGCTGGGCCAGTTTCGCCGTGTATTCTTCCTCGGACACCGCGAGTTTTTTCTCGAGCCCCTTCCACGCGAAATAGCCGCGGTCGCCATGGGCCAGGTGATAGGCGAAATAGAAGAACAGGAGGAAGCTCAAGCTCGTATAAACAAACTGGGACACGGATCGCTTTTTCGGCTCGGCAACTCTCATATATTCATAGAATCATGGCCGAGTCATAACGTCAACCAAAAATGCGCGGATTCAACGGGATATGGCGGCTTTTGCGGCATATTCCAGAAATCTGCGGTTGACAGCGCCGCCCCCGCTCATACATATATGTGCCAACGGAGGACTTCATCATGACGGCACAGCACCAGATTACGCTCGCGAATTTCAAGATCGGCAACGACCTGCCCTTCGTCCTGATTGCCGGCCCCTGCGCGCTCGAGAGCCGCGATCATGCCTTCGACATGTCGGGCAAGCTGCGCGAGCTGACGCAAAAGCTCGGCCTGCCGCTGATCTACAAGACCTCCTTCGATAAAGCCAACCGCACCTCGCTGAAGGGCGGCCGCGGCATGGGCCTCGAAAAATCGCTGCCGATCCTCGCCGATATCCGCAAGGAAATGAAGCTGCCCGTCGTGACCGACGTGCACGCGCCCGAGCAGTGCGCGGAAGTGGCGGAGGCCGTTGACGTGCTGCAGATCCCCGCTTTCCTCTGCCGGCAGACCGACCTGCTGATCGCGGCAGCGAAGACCGGCAAAATCGTCAACGTGAAAAAGGGCCAGTTCCTCGCCCCCTGGGACATGAAAAACGTCGCCGCGAAAATTACCGAGAGCGGCAACCCCAACGTGATGCTGTGCGAGCGCGGCGTGACCTTCGGCTATAACACCCTCGTCAACGATATGCGCGCGCTGCCGATCATGGCGGAAACCGGCCATCCGGTCGTGTTCGACGCCACCCATTCCGTGCAGCAGCCGGGCGGCGCGGGCGCCTCCACCTCCGGCGACCGCCGCATGGTGCCGTATCTCGCGCGCGGGGCTATTGCTGTCGGCGTTGCAGCGGTGTTCATCGAGACGCATGAAAACCCGGACAGCGCGCCGTCGGACGGTCCAAACATGGTGAAGTTCAACGAGCTCGGCGCGATCCTCGAGCAGCTGATCGCCATCGACCGCGTCGTAAAGCCGCAAGCCTATGCTGCGAAGTTGAAAGCGGCTTAACCCCAGATATTATTTCCGGCCTTTTTTCTCCGGCGGCCAGTTGGCGGCCTGCGGATTGACGAGCAGGTGCATGTTCACGGACTCGCTCTTCTTGAGCGGCCGGCTGCGCGCGGAGAGCTGGATGAAGGCGGCGGAATTTTCGGTGTGGCGCAGGAACGAGCCCGCATAGGTCACTTCCGCCGGTGTGCCGCGGCCGGTCGTGTACTGGATGAACAGCGCGGGGTCTTCGTTGTTGTTGATCAGGTAATTCTCGTCCGCGGAGACGAGGTTGCCCGGGCGCATGAACTGCGTGCGCAGCAGCTCGATCAGGTTTTTCTGCGCGTCCTTGTCCGCCTTTTTATCGCCGCTCAGAGCATAGATCGTGACGGAAAGCATGCGCGTCCATTTATTCGGGTCTTCCAGTTCGGGCGGCATGTACTGCAGGGTCACGATCTGACCGCCCGACTTGTTCTGGATGTTGCCCCAGACGAAGTTGCTGCAGCCGAACTGGTCGGCGTATTTCTGCGCCGTCTCGGCATGTTTTTCGAGAAGCTTCTTCGCGCCCGGATCGGTCAGCGGCGTGTCATAGGCATAGGCGCCCGCGGGCAGCGTCAGGGCTAGGAAGGCAAGGGCGGCAGCAATCAGCTTCATGGCGAAAACCTCCGGAAAATGCCCTCTTATTATACCGTTATTCCCTTAACCGAGGGTGAACAATAATTTGCAAGAAATCCCGCGCGCGGCTATTCTCTAGGCAGTTTTGTCGCCCTTTTTCAGGAGTAGTAAGATGTCCGCCATTATCGATATTGCCGCCCGCGAGATTCTGGATAGCCGCGGCAACCCCACGGTCGAAGTGGATGTCATCCTCGACAGCGGCGTGCTCGGCCGCGCGGCCGTGCCCTCCGGCGCCTCCACCGGCGCGCATGAGGCGGTCGAAAAGCGCGACGGCGACAAGAAGCGCTTCCACGGCAAGGGCGTCCAGAAAGCGGTCGAAGCCGTCAATACGGAAATCTTTGAAACCATCGCGGGCATCGACGCGACCGAGCAGAACCTGATCGACCGCATGATGATCGAGCTCGACGGCACCCCGAACAAGGCGCGTCTCGGCGCGAACGCGATCCTCGGCGTTTCGATGGCGGTTGCCAAGGCAGCCGCGCTAGATCTCGATCAGCCACTCTACCGCTATGTCGGCGGCACCTTCGCGCACCAGCTCCCCGTCCCCATGATGAACATCATTAACGGCGGCGCCCATGCCGACAATTCGATCGACTTCCAGGAATTCATGATCCTGCCTCTCGCAGCCGAAACCTGCACGGACGCGATCCGCACCGGATCCGAGATTTTCCATGCCCTTAAAAAACTTCTCTCCGAAGGCGGTTTCAATACGGCCGTCGGCGATGAAGGTGGCTTCGCGCCGAACTTCAAAAGCGCCGAGCAAGGCCTTGAGTTCATCATGAAAGCGATCACCGCCGCCGGCTACAAGCCCGGCAGCGAAGTCGCGCTCGGCCTCGACGTCGCGGCAACCGAATTCTTCAGCAAAGGCAAATACAACCTTGAAGGCGAAGGAAAAGTCCTGTCTTCCGAGCAAATGATTTCCTACTACGAGAAACTCGTCGCGAAATTCCCCATCGTGTCAATCGAGGACGGCATGGCGGAAGACGACTGGGCAGGCTGGATCGAACTCACCGCTCGCATCGGCGACAAGGTGCAGCTGGTCGGCGACGACCTGTTCGTCACCAACACCACCCGCCTGAAACAGGGCATCGAGAAGAAAGCGGGCAACGCCATCCTCATCAAGGTCAACCAGATTGGCACGCTGACAGAAACGCTGGATGCCGTGCAGACGGCGCAGAAAGCGGGCTTCGGCGTCGTGTTCTCCCACCGCTCGGGCGAAACGGAAGACGCAACGATTGCGGACCTGTCGGTCGCAACCAATGCCGGACAGATCAAGACGGGCTCCCTTTCCCGCTCCGACCGGATTGCGAAATACAACCAGCTGATCCGCATCGAGGAGCAGCTTGGCCCCTCCGCGGTCTATGCCGGCCGCAGCGCCATCCGCACCCTCCCCGCCAAGCCGGTCCTGCGCGCCGTCGAAGGCAAGAAGAAGCGGGCCTAGGAAGATGAAAAAAACTGTCGCAGGCCTCGGCGTTTCCTTCATGGTGTTCGCGAGCCTCGCCTGGGCGCAAGAGCCCGCGGCCCCTACACTCTCTGGCGAGCTCGATGCGGCCGAAAAGTTCCAAAGCCACGCGGAGATTGTCCAGTTTATCCGCGATCGCGTGAGCGCCGATCCCGGGCAGGCGCTGGCCGCCGCCAAGTGGCTGCAGGAGCATTCCATCGGCCAAACAGATCCCGCGAAGACCGACGCGGTTTATTTCCTGGCATACTCCGATATTCTCGGGAACATGCGGGGCCAGCTTGCGCAGGCCGGACGGCAGGACGAGGTCGCACAGCTCGGCAAGCTTTCTCTGGCGGCACTATACATGTATGAAGCGCTGTCCGCCCGCGATGCCGCCCGCTGCGAAGACGAGACGGTACCGGCCTCCGTGAATAGCATTACCCAGGTGCGCCTGTCGTCGCTGCAGCCCGTTATTGCCTCCGCGTCAAAAAAAGACCTCGATGCCATGGGGAAAAATGCCACGACGCTTGACCTCAAGCTGGCTGCCCGCCCGGCGAGCGATGCGATATGCTCCTATGGCGTCGCACGCATGCGCGACATGCTGGCGCAGCCGGGAGTCGAGACGCATGCCGCGGATACCAAAGAGGGAACCCCGGCGCGAACGGAAGTCGTTCCACCGCAGGGATATCGCTATGCACCCAAGTTCGTTGCCGACGATGTGGCCACGCAACGCACCAACGCCGCCCGCGCCGAACTCGCGAAGAAATGGGAAGAGCGCAGCGCGGCCGCAAGGAAGTGAAAATGAAGCTCCTTGCCGCGCTCGCGCTCACCGTCATCTCCGCCGCCGCGTTTGCGGCGAGCCCGGAGGCCTACGACAAAAAAGTGCGGCAGGACCCGTTCTATGACGGGATCGTGGCGACGGCGAAGCGGTTGAGCGGCCGCAAGATGGTCGAATACCTGAACACGCAGATGGCGCAGGACGCGACGAGGGTTCCGGTCGTTTCGCTCTGGCTGCGTGAAAACTCGGTCGACGAGGACGATGCGCGTCGGCTGCAATCGCTTTATTTCCTGAGCTATTCCGACACGCTCCAGGCCATGGCCGAAGGCGCGCGCGACGCGGGCGATCCGGGCGGCTATCGCGACCTTGTCCAGACCGCGATGCTGAACCTCTATCTTTTCGAGATTACCGCCGGCGTCGATGCCGCCCGCTGCCAGGATAAAACCGCCCGCGAGGCCGTCGGCCGCATGGTCGACAGCCGGTTCGAACAGATACGGACCGCCTATCGCGCTTTTCCGCGCAGCGTTTTCGACGAGATGGAAAAAACGGCGCTGCGGCACGAAGATAAATTTCTCGCCCGTTCCCCGAATGCCGATATCTGCACCTACGGCAAGGCCTACGTCATCGACCTGGCCAAGACCCCCGGCGTCGAGCGCAAATCCGTGCCCGACCCGCTCGCCGAAGGCGGCAAGCGGCTGACGCTGATTGCACCCGCCGGCTATAACTACGTCCCCGGTTTTGTGTCTGACGCGCAATGGCTCGAGGCACGGAAGGCCGCGATTGCCGAGATATCGAAACGCTGGGCGCAGCGGTATGCGGCGGCCATTCGGTAATAGCCTATATTATTCCTTTTCCCACGCCGCGCCTCCTCATCGATCCAGCACAGATACAAAACCACCCAGGCTCATTGCTAAGGGCTGGTGGATCCCGCCTTCGCCGGGATGACGAAATACGCAGGGCTTACTTCAGGGCTAAAGTGTTCGATAGAGAACCAGGATACCAAGCGTGACCGCGTTTGCGACGCTCGCGACCAGCAACAGATTGCCGGCAATAACCCACTTCGTTATGCGTTCACTGAACAGCTTGGGATCGGAATCGCGCTGAACAACATCCGCGCTGGAACGCCAGATCGGCGTTTGCCCGCTGCGCAATGACTGGTGGACCAGTTCATTGATGCCGAAGCCAGCGGCGCCGGTCGCAAGGATCACGAGGAAATCAGCTGCAAATAACAGGACGCCAGCTGGCGACATATCACACCAGCCGCGACTGTTCCACCGCCGCCTTGATGAAGGAGGTGAACAGCGGATGCGGCTCGAAGGGTTTGGATTTCAATTCGGGGTGGAATTGCACGCCGACGAACCAGGGATGGTCTTTCAGCTCGACGATCTCCGGCAGCTTGCCGTCAGGCGACATGCCGCAGAACATCAGGCCCGCATCCTCCAGCTGCTTCTTGTAGGTCATGTTGACCTCGTAGCGGTGGCGGTGGCGCTCGGAGATATCGGTCGTGCCGTAGATCTTGTTGACGAGCGAGCCCGGCGTCAGCTTCGCCGGGTAAGCGCCAAGGCGCATCGTGCCGCCCATATTGCCGCGGTCATCGCGTTTTTCAAGCTCGTTGCCCTTCAGCCATTCGGTCATAAGGCCGACAACGGGGTTCTGGTAGTTGCCGAGCTCGCTGGAGCCCACGTCATTGAGGCGGGCGACGTCGCGCGCGACTTCAATCACCGCCATCTGCATGCCGAAGCAGATTCCGAAATAGGGAATCTTGTGCTCGCGCGCATACTGCACGGCCTTGATCTTGCCCTCCGTCCCCCGCTCGCCAAAGCCGCCGGGTACGAGGATGCCGTCGACGTTTTCAAGCAGGTGCAGGCTTTCGTCTTTCTCGAAGACTTCCGAGTTCAGCCAGTTGAGGTTGACCTTGACGTTATTGGCGAAGCCGCCATGCGTCAGCGCCTCGGCCAGCGATTTATAGCTGTCGAGCAGAGAGGTGTATTTGCCGACGACGCCGATCGTGACCTCGCCTTCCGGATGCGCGATCTTCTGCGCGATCGCTTCCCATTTGGAAAGGTCCGGCACGGGCGCCGTCATGTCGAAATAGCGCAGCACCTGCTCGTCGAGGCCTTCCTTGTGGTAAGCGACGGGCACGTTGTAAATGCTCGACACGTCGAGCGCGGGAATGACGCATTCCTTCTTGATGTTGCAGAAGAGCGCGATCTTGTGGCGTTCCTCGACCGGGATCTCGCGATCCGCGCGCACGAGCAGGATGGAAGGCTGGATGCCGACGGAGAGCAGTTCCTTGACGGAGTGCTGCGTCGGCTTGGTCTTCAGCTCCCCGGCCGTCTTGATATAGGGCATCAGCGTGACGTGGATGAACAGCGCGTTGCGCAGGCCCACTTCGTTGCCAAACTGGCGGATGGCCTCGAGGAACGGGAGGCTCTCGATATCGCCGACCGTGCCGCCCACTTCGCAGAGCACGAAATCGGCGTCGCCGTTATCGCCCGCGATGAATTCCTTGATCTCGTTTGTGATATGCGGAATGACCTGCACGGTGCCGCCGAGATAATCGCCCTTGCGCTCTTTCTGCAGGACGTTCCAGTAGATGCGGCCCGTAGTGATGTTGTCGGTCTTGCGCGCGGGAACGCCCGTGAAACGCTCGTAATGGCCGAGGTCGAGATCAGTTTCCGCGCCGTCATCGGTTACATAGCATTCGCCGTGCTGGTACGGGCTCATCGTGCCGGGATCGACGTTCAGGTAGGGATCGAGCTTGCGCAGGCGGACCTTGAAGCCGCGCGCCTGGAGCACGGAGCCGAGCGCGGCAGAAGCAAGCCCCTTGCCCAGCGAAGACACCACCCCGCCCGTGATAAAGATATAACGTGGCATGGCGACCTCCCCTGATTTCGCGCTTTTACTTTTTCGTTTTTTTGGCCGGCTTTTTCAGCTCTTCCGTTTTCGGCTGTTCTGGCGCGCCCATTTTATCGTCTTCCTGCGGCTCCTTCACCGCCGGGTCGGTCTTGCCGGGTTCTTTTAGCTCAGGCTTTTCCTCGCCGGGCGCAGGCGCATCGGGATCGGCAGGCTTCGCGTCGCCCGCTCCGCTTTCCGGTTTTTCAAGCGGGGCTTTGTCCGAGGTCTGGACGTCAAGAATGCTGCTATGCCCGCGCGGATGATGGCTTGCCGCAATCGCCAGGAACAGGCTGGTCGCGAAGAAGATGCCGGCCAGGATCGTGGTGGCGCGGGTCAGGCCGTCGCCGCCGAGGCGCCGCTGCATCATCAAGTTCGACTGCGAACCGCCGCCCATGAAGCCGCCCGCTTCCGAAGGCTGGATCAGGATCGTGATGATGATCGCCAGCGTGACGATCAGGTGGATGACGAGGACGACGGCTGAGATAGTTTCCATGGCAGTGCGGATTCCGCTTTATTATGGGAATAATTATTCTTTGCTTACCGAGGGGAATATCTAGAGCAATTCGCCTTGGAAAACCAGAGCGATTTTTAAGGGGTTGCAGGGGTATTCGCCGTTGTCGCTTTCGGGGTGGCGCGCATCGTGTAGAACTGCTCCGACCACATGGTCTTGTACTGGATGCGCAGCGCTGTGCGGCGTGACAGCCAGTCCAAGAGCGGCTTCGGCGTGTAGTTCGGGTCGGCCCTGCCCTTTTCTCCGCTGCGGCAGAGCATCAGGTTCACGGCCCGGTCGTTGTTGTCGCTTTCGATATCGACGGCATGGAAGCTGGCGACGTCATAGTCTTCCTTACTCGGAATCCGGAAGGCCCAGCGCAGGTCCTGGTAGCGCGACGCGACGTCCTTGTTGATCTGCTCCGCGACAGTCGGGTCATCGCAGCGCTCGGCATCCGCCTGCGCCACGAGCTCGTAGGTCATCAGCGCGCGCAGCGCGAGGAAGCCCGCCTTGTTGTAATCCTCCATGCGGCCGATCGCCTGCGCCACCTGCGCCTGCGCGCTCTCGAGGTCGACGAGATAGAGGAAATAAAGCACGTTGAATTTCGTCCTGTCGCTGAGGCCGAAGGTGTGGTCGATCAGCCACTGCACGCCGACCTGGCGCTCCGTCGTGCCGCCCGCTTCGATCCCCTTGGTCAAGGTATCGCGCAAGGCCTGGGCCCCTCCGCTATTGTCGGCGACGGTAAGCGACGCATAGAAGGGATCGTTGCGCCAGCCGTTCTCCTGCGCGATGCGGCTGAGCTCGGCTGAGGCGGCCTTGGCGTCGGCCTCCGCCTGCTTCTGCGCGGCGACCTCGCGGCTGTCCTGCATCTGCGCCATCGCGGGCGTGGAGAGGATAAAGACGAGGAGCGCAAGCGCGGAAATGCGGAGCATGATAAACCCTTTTGTTCGTGCAAGTTTATTGCACGGAAAGCCCATTAGCAAGGTCGCCCGTTGCTGGATTATGTCAGGCCGCGCTGGCGATCGCGAGGAATTCCTCCGCCTTCAGGCTCGCCCCGCCGACGAGGACGCCATCGACATTCGGCAGGTGCAGGATTTCGGCGGCGTTGCTCCCTTTGACCGAGCCGCCGTAGAGAATCCTGAAGGGCGCTGGAGACTTTTCGCGGATGAGCGCGTGGATGGCTTTGATATCATCCGCGGAGGCAACCTTGCCGGTGCCGATCGCCCAGACGGGCTCATAGGCGATGACGGTGTTTTCCGGCGTCGCGTCGGCGGGGACAGACTCCGCGAGCTGCGTTGAAACCACATCATTCGCGCGGCCGGCACTGCGTTCCTCATCCGTCTCGCCGATGCAGATGATAGCGACGAGGCCGGCTTCATGCGCGGCCCTGGCCTTGGCGGCGACTTCGGCGCTGGTTTCCTTGTGATATTGGCGACGCTCGGAATGACCGGCGAGGACATAGCTGCAGCCGACTTCCTTGAGCATGGGTGCCGAGACGTTACCAGTGAA